>DAHVTI010000057.1 GCA_027324255.1 Bryobacterales bacterium
GCGCCACGGTCTTCAACGGCAGCGACGAGATGCTCTCCGCCGGCCTGCTGCGCGGCGCACACGGGGGTATCGGCAGCATCTACAACCTGATCCCCGAGAAGTTCGTCGAGCTGTACTTGCTCGCCCAGGCCGGCCGCTGGACGGAAGCCTCGGCGCTGCAGGACCGCATCAACGACCTGATTCGCATCATCCTCCGCAACCCCGTTATTCCGGCTGTGAAAACGCTCCTGCGCTGGAGCGGCATCGACTGCGGCCCCTGCCTGCGCCCGCGCCGCGACCTCACGCCGGAAGAGGCGGCAGACCTGCGCCGCCGCGTCGCCGCCACCGAATACGCCGCGCGTTTCCACTGCCAGGGCGGCGCCGCATGAAGCCGACGCGCGCCGCCTGGCTCGCGGTCGGCCTGCTTTGGGTGGTGGCGATGCTCAACTACCTCGACCGCCAGGTCATCTTCTCGCTCTTCCCGCCCATCCGCTCCGAGTTCGGGGCTTCCGATCTCCAACTCGGCCTGTTGGGCGCGGCCTTCCTCTGGGTCTACGCCGCCTGCAGCCCGCTCAGCGGGTATCTGGCCGACCGCTACGACCGTGTCCGCGTCGTGCTCGTCAGCCTCGCCGTCTGGTCCGCCGTCACCTGGCTCACCGGCCACGCCGGCAACTTCAACCAGTTGCTGGCCGCGCGCGGCCTGATGGGCATCAGCGAAGCCGCCTACCTGCCTGCCGCCCTGGCTCTCATCGCCGACTATCACTCCCCCAAGACCCGCTCTCTCGCCACCGGCCTTCACCAGAGCGGGCTCTACGCCGGCATCGCCCTCGGCGGCGTCGTCGGCGGCTACATGGGCGAACACTACGGCTGGCGCTCCGCTTTCAATGTGCTCGGCATCGTGGGTATCGCCTATGGCGGCTTCCTCTTCTTTGCGCTGCAGCGTCCTCCGGCCGCGGCGCGCGGTGCGAAGCTCGACATCGGCTTCGGCGCCGCGTTGGGCGAATTGGCGCGCTCGCGCGGCTTCCTCCCTCTGCTTACCGCCAACACCATGGGCTCCATGGCGTACTTCATCATCTACGCGTGGATGCCGCTGTTCCTCTACGAGCGCTACAAAATGAGCCTGACCGGGGCCGGCTTCTCGGCCACGTTCTACCTGCAGGCTGCCAGCGCCGCCGGCATTCTGCTCGGCGGCGCACTGGCCGACCGCTGGAGCCGCCGCAGCGCCCGCGGCCGCGTCCTGACGCAGTGGATCGGCTTCACCGCGGCCGCGCCCGCGCTGTTCCTCATCGCCACCACCTTCTCCATCCCGTTGATGATCGCCGCCATGATCGTCTTCGGCCTCGGCCGCGGCTTCTTCGACTGCAACCTGATGCCCGTCGTCTGCCAGGTGGCCAAGCCGCAGACCCGTGCCACCGCCTACGGCATCCTGAATCTCTTTTCGACCACCGTCGGAGGCGTCATGACGGCCGCCGCGGGCGCCATGAAAGAGACGCTCGGCCTCGCCGCCGCCCTGCAGATCTCCGCGGTGCTGCTGCTCGGCGCGGCCTTCGTGCTGCTGCTGGTGAAACCCGCGGCGGAGCAGCAGTCCGCGGGTGCTCCCCAAGCGGCGTAAGTCCGCATGTCCCCGGATGTATGATTGCAGCATCCGGGAGGTTGTTCTGCGATGGTATCCAGGCGAAAGGTCCTGCAGGCGCCGGCCCTGCTGGCGGCGGGCGCGCAAAGCGCGGAGAAGGCCAGGACGTTCCGGCTCGTGCGGGACATCCCCGTCGAGCGCGAGTACGACCTTGTAGTGGCGGGCGGCGGCCCGGCGGGCGCCGCGGCGGCGATCTGCGCGGCGCGCCTCGGGGCCAAGGTGCTGCTGGCCGAAGCCACCGGCTGCATGGGCGGCATGGGGACCTCGGGCCTCGTGACGGCCTTCGATCCCATGTCGGACGGACAGCGCACCCTCGCCATGGGTTTCATGAACGAGGTGGTGACCACGCTGTACCGCCGCGGCTTCTTCGGGCCCCGCGTCAAGCCGAAGTTCTGGGAAGCGAGCTATATGACATGGACGCCCTTCAACGCCGAGGGCTACAAACTGTTGCTCGATGAACTGGCCGTCGAGGCCGGCGTCACCGTGCAGTTCTTCACGCGCGTCATCGACGTCGATGTGGAGAAGTCGAAGCGCACGGTGCGCGGCGCCGTGCTCAGCAACGTCGAGGGCTACCACTACGTGCCGGCGAAGAAGTTCATCGACGCCACGGGAGACGCCGTGCTGGCGGACCTCTGCGGCGCCAACTGCCGGGAAGCGGGGCGCGACACGCCCAACATCATGCCGGCCACGCTGCCATCCCTGTTCGCCGGCATCAACTGGGAGGATCCCGGCAGCAGGAATCAGCAGCAGGCGCTGGCCCACGCGCTGGCCGATAAGTTCTTCTCGCAGCCGGACCGCCATCTGCCGGGCATGAGCGTCATCGGCAAGACCACCGGGTATCTGAACGGCGGGCACGTCTTCGGCCTCAACGCGCTGCGCACGAAGAGCCTCACCGACGGCATGATGCTGGGCCGGCGGCTGGCGCAGGAGTACATGGAGTTCTACCGCAAGTACGTGCCGGGCTTTGAAAAGATCGAGCACGTGACCACGGCCAGCGTCATGGGCGTGCGCGAGTCGCGCCGCATCGCCGGCGAGTACGAACTGAAGGCGCGCGACTATCACACCCGGCGCCAGTTCTCCGACCAGATTGGCGTCTTCAACAAGGCGATCGACATCCACCCGTACAACAACTCCGAGGAGGAGTTCAAACGCTACGAGCAGGACTACCTGCGCGCCGGGCGCATGAATCCGGGCGAGTGCTTCGGCATCCCCTACGGCATCCTGGTGCCGAGGGGCTGGACGAACCTCTGGGTGGCGGGCCGCTGCACATCCTCCGACGTGGCGGTGCACGGCTCCATCCGCGTGCAGCCGGCGGCGTCGATGATGGGACAGGCGGCGGGGACCGCGGCCGTGCAGTCGCTCGAGACCGGGCAGCCCGCCTGCGACCTCGATACAGAGAAGCTTGTCACCACGCTGCGCGAGCACAAAGCCTACCTGCCGCAGGAGCGGCTCTCGAAGAAGATGACGCGCGATTCGGCCCCATGAGGCTGGCAGTCCTCGGATGTTTGTGCGGCCTGGCGGCAGGGCTATGCCCGGCGGCATCGCTGGCCGGCTGCACGCCCGTGCGCTGGCCGTGGGCGGAGGCGCGGACGCTGGAACTGCTCGAGCCGGGCACGTTCGACTGCCTGCTGATCGAGCGCGCGCAGTGCTCCGCGGAGTTCACCTCGGCCGCGCGGGCTCGCGGCTTGCGCACGCTGGCTATCGTCCGCGAGCGGGCGGGGTTGGCCGAATCCGTGTCATCGGCGCTGAAAGCCGGCCTGGACGGAGTCGTGCTGCAGGGTGATTTCGATGCCCCATCCGTCACCGAGGCCGCGCGTCACGCGCCCGTGGCGGCCATTGTGCCTCGCAGGGCCATGGCCGGCGTGGCCGCGGCGGACGTGGCCGGCACGGCGGAGGCGCTGTGGCCTTCCATCCGCATCCTGGGTTCCGACGGCGCTGTGGCGGCGGGGCCCAGCCGCGGTCCGTGGATCGACACCAACAGCGGCTTCCTGCGATTCGCCGCGGCGCGTACGGTGTGGTTGGCGAACGTGCCGCCGGAGGGGCGGGCTCTCCGCGCCGAGGACTACGGCATCGCCATGGCGGACGCGCTGCTCGGTGGAGCCGTGTGGGTGGCGGCCCTCGACCACGACCTGGCGGCGCGGCTGCATGCAGGCGACGCCCAAGCGCGGGCGGTTCGGAAACGGGTGGGCGAGTACGCCCGGTTCGCGCGCCAGCAGCGCGCCTGGCTCGAGTTGAAGCCCGCCGGCGGCGTGGTGGTGATTCAGGACGAGGCGAGCGGCGCCCTTTATTCCGGCGGGTTGCTGGACATGCTCGGCACTCGCCACATTCCGCTGCGGGCCTACGCGCCCGGGGCCGAAACGAGGGCGGCGGCGGAATCGGCGGCGCTGGTGGTGGATATGCCGCGCTGGCTCGCCCGAAGCGGCAGCCTGATGCCGGCCGAGGGGTGGCGGTTTCCCCGCGCGGCGGGCTTCGCGCTCGAGCCCAAGGCCCTGACCGAAGCCGACTACCGCCAGTTGTCACAACTGTGGGACGGCGTGTCCTTCGCGGTGGCGCGGCGCAACCTGGGTGTCCGCGTGTTCAACGGCAGCGGCATGCTCTCGAGCCTGCGCGCGGGCGGAACGCGTTTGACTGGTGAGCCACTTGTACAGCAGCCATGCATGCTCTCGAGCCTGCGCGCGGGCGGAACGCGCTCGGCGGTGGTCCTGGTGAACTACACGGGCTATCCGGTGGAGGCGGTGACGCTGCAGTTTCCGGGCGCGGTGAAGACTGCGCGGCTACTCGCGCCCGGTCGCCAGCCAGTGAAACTCGAGCGCTACGAGTTGGAGCAGGGCGGCACGGGGGTGGATGTGGCCCGCATGGAGCACCTCGCGATTGTCGTCATCGAGTAGCGGCAGGCGCCGGGCGCGGAGCGGTGTGAATCCATCGCGCGCCGGATGTACAATCAGACCGGTTTCTCTGCAAGGAGTGCGCTATGCATCATCGTTGGACCCGCTGGGTATTTCGCCTCGCCGGCCTCCTGTCTCTCGCCTGGTTTCTGATCCGAGTGACGCCGAAGCCTTCGCGCGCGGCGTATCCGTGCCAGCGCGCGGCGGCGCCGCTGGCCGGGGGTTTCCTCGTGTGGATGGCCGGGCTGCTGGGCTCAGCAGTCCTGTACCGCCGCGGGAAACACCTGTGGCGGCATTCGCGGCTCGGGCCGGCATTCGTCTGCCTGACCGCCGCCGTCTTGCTCGTCGTGGGCGCCCTGGTGACCGGACCGCAACCGGTCGCGCGCGCCGACGTCACGCCCAATCAACCGATCGGCGTGGGCAAGGGCGTTTTCCCGGGGCGAGTCGTCTGGGCGCACGACGCGGGCGCCACCACCTGGGAAGATCCCGGGCACGGCCACTGGTGGCAGAACAGTTACACCAGCCAGGAGGCCGTCGATCGCATGATGTCCACGGCGGTCCACCGTCTCAGCGGACAGTCGAACGATGCCAAGTCCTGGGACGCGATGATCCGCAACTTCAACCGCACTCACGGCAACGGAGACAAGGGATACAAGCGCGGGGAAAAGGTCGTCGTCAAGGTGAACCTGGTGGGCTGCATCATTGGCGGCGGCGGCGTCGATCCGGCCTCGCACGAACTGGTGCGCCAGTTGGATTACATGAACACCTCGCCCCAGATGATCGTCGCCCTGCTGCGCCAGTTGGTGAAGGGCGCCGGCGTGCGCGAGGAAGATATCTCCGTCGGCGATCCGCTGTCGCTGTTCCCCAACCAGTACTACGACTACTGCCACCGCGAATTCCCCGGCGTCCACTACCTCGACCACGACGGCGGCGATGCCGCCCATCCCCGCACGCGAGTCACCTTCTCGCAGGTGCCGTTCTACTGGAGCGCCCGCCCCGCGGACAAGACGCCCGATTACGTGCCCGCCCCATACGCCGAGGCGAAGTACCTCGTCAACATGGCCAACCTGAAGGCGCACGCCAGCGCCGGCGTCACCCTCTGCGCCAAGAATCACTACGGTTCCCTGTTCCGGAAACCGCCCCAGAAGGGCTACTTCGACATGCACGGAAGCCTGCCCCGGGAAATCAAAACCCCAGGGCATTACCGCGCGCTCGTCGACCTGATGGGACACGCGCACATCGGCGGCAAGACGCTGGTGTGCTTTATCGACGGCCTTTACCCGGGCGTGCATCCGGTGGAGACGTCCCCGCGCAGGTTCGCGAGCGCACCGTTCAACGGGCACTGGGCGGCCAGCCTGTTCGCATCGCAGGACCAGGTGGCGATCGACTCGGTCGGCTTCGACTTCCTCTACGCGGAATGGGAAGACTATCCGCGCATGGCCGGCGCCGACGACTACCTGCACGAGGCGGCCCTGGCGAACAATCCGCCCTCGGGAACCTTCTACGATCCGGACCACCCGGACAGCCGCACGCGCCTGGCCAGCCTGGGCGTCCACGAGCACTGGAACAATCCGCGGGCCCGGCAGTACAGCCGGAACCTCGGCAGGCGCGAGGGCATCGAACTGGTGGGGGTCGAGACGGGCAGGTAGAACCGGCGACCCTACCGCTTCACCAGTTCCGTCACTTCCGCGGTGCGGAACTCCACCTGGCCGTGATCGCCCTGCAGCACGAACGGCCCGGGCTTGTCCTCGTCCGGATCCGTCGTGATGGCTGTCGGTCCGGCCACCGTCTGGTGATCGATCACCACCGTGCCGTTCAGAGTCACCGTCAGGTCGCGGCCGACCAGCCGGATCACCATCGTCTGCCACTCGCCCGGCGCCTTGCTCGCGTTCACGCGCGGTGGAATGCGCGAATAGAGCGCGCCGCTGCCGTGCATGTCCGGCGCCTTGCCGAAGTTGTCGTAGATCTGGATCTCGTACCGCCCGCGCAGCCCGACGCCGCTGTTCGAGCCCTTGCCGTAGCGGTATTCGAAGCGCGCCTCGAAGTTCCAGAACTTCTCCTGGGACGCAATGTCGGACGCCCGCTGCCGGTTCTTGAGCAGCCCGTCCTCCACATACCAGCCCGGCGCGCCGGCGACAATCTGCCGCCAGTTCGAGGTGGTCTTGCCGTCGAACAGCGCCACCTTGCGGCCCGCATGCCAGCTCCCGTCGTCGTGGTCGCGAATCTCCGGCGCAGCCACGCCGGTGAACGGCAGCGTGGTGGTCTCTTTCCCCGCGACGGCCTCCTCGCGCACGCCCTGCAGCTTGCCGCCGAGCGCGGACACTTTGTAGGTCTGCACCAGCGCGGGCGGGCCCTTGCGTTTGAACGTGAATATCAGTTGGCCGTTTTCGATGCGCGCGTCCTGGAGCGCATCCAACTGGCCGCCAGGCGCTCCTACGAATCCGCCCTCGATTTTTCCTGAGCCAGCGCCGCGCACCTCCAGCCACCACACGCGGCCGCGCGGCGCCTGCACGTGGATGTTCCAGCGTCCGTTGAAGTCGGCATCGGCGGCCAGGGCGGAGAGGCCCAGCAGGGAAAACAGAATCAGTCTTTTCATGGCAGTGATTGCACAGGCAACTGTTCGATTCTATCGAGAAGCAGGGGTAGCCGTGCGGCGGCCGACTCGCGCGCGCCGAAGCGGAACTCGTGGTAGGCGGCGGTGAACTCGCCCACTGCCGCGGCCGCCTCGCCCGGCGGCAGCGACGCAGCGAACTCGGCCGGAGTCTGGGCCGCCGTCTTGGTCCGCCCCAGCCGCTCCATGCGCTTCAGCATCCGCATGTAGAGGAACGCCGCGTCGTGCTGATCCAGGTGCCCCGCGCGGATCCTGCGCCGCCGCAGCAGCAGTGAGCGCCACGCGCGCAGCCGGGGCCAGGCGAAGTAGATCAGCGGAATCGCCGCCACCAGCGCCAGCACCCACGCCATCACCGCCGGCAACGCCTGCCGCGACGACTTCTGCCAGCCCGCCACCAGTCTCTCCCACGCCGCCGGTACTGACATCCAGTGGAACGCGCGCCGCGATTGCTCCACGCGGAACGCCAGCGTCAACTGCCGGTCCAGGTCGTAGCCCAGCACCCACTCCTGCCAGAACATCGACGCCGCGTCGGACCACTGCGCCAGCCGGGACATCACGCCCGATGACGTGAGGCTCGGGTCCGGCGGCGTCGGATCGTAGGCCGTCCAGCCTCTCCCCGGCACCCAGGCCTCCACCCAACTGTGCGCGTCCGAGGCCCGCACCACTTGCCAGCCCGAAATCGAGTTGTAGGTGCCGCTTTGGAAGCCCGTCACCACGCGCGAAGGTACCCACACGGCCCGCAGCAGCACCGCCATCGCCGACGCGAAATACTCGCAATGCCCGCGCCGCGTCTCGAATAGGAACGCGGCCAGCGGGTCGTCCGTCTCGTGGTCCAGCGCCGTCAGCGAGTAGCGGTAGTTCGTCCGCAGGTAGTCTTCGATCAGGCGGGCCCGCGCCGCGTCGTCCCTCGCCGTTTCCGTGATGCGCCGTGCCAGCGCAATGATGCGCGCATCCACCGGCGGCAGGCGCAGGTGGAACTTTCTCTCCTCCGTGCTCAGCGGCGGCTGCGGCAGGTTCTCCGCCAGCGTCGCGTGCACCACGTAGCGGAACCCCTCCGAGTCGGCAAACGGCACACGGTAGCCCGAGTTGGCTGCGATCACAATGGCCGACTGCACGCGCAGATACTCCGGCGTTCCGGCGATGAACAGCCACTCCGTGCCCGTCCGGTTCAGCACTACGTCGTAGGTGATGCGCGGCGCCTCGATGCGCAGCAGTTCGTCGTCCATCAGTTTCAGCAGCCCGTTCTCCGGCCGCATCCGGCGTGCCGGAGAGGGCGCCGAGTTGTACCACTTCAAGCCGTTGAACTCCGCCAGCGCCATGCCGCGCCACTTCATGCCCATGCCCTGCGAAGGCCTGTTGAAGCGCGCATGGAACACCGGTGCGCCCTGCCTCCGGATCTCGCCGATCGCCCCCAGCGTGATCTCCGGCGCGAAGCCCGACACGCGCTGAGCAGGCGGCAGCAGCCGGTCCAGAGCCGCCCGCGCCGTGCGCGGCAGCACGAAGAACAGCGCGAAGGTGAACACCAGGATCCCGGCCGTGGCCGTCGCCGTCAGCCACGACAACCGCCGCGCGAACGCCCCCGCGCCGCGCGTCACCACCTGCCGCCCGCCGCTCGCCTTCAGGATCTCGTCGCAGGCAAACGTCGCCACCGCCGCCAGCAGGAACGCCATCAGGCACGCGAAGAAGGTCAGGTTCGACGACAGGATGGAGGCCGCCAGCAACTGCAGGAACGCGATGATCTTCAGGAAGAAGTGGTCCCGCGGCGTGGAGGCCGTCAGCACTTTCGCGATCGCTACGAAGAACACCAGGTGCACCGTAGCCTGCAGGAAGGAGCGCGACACGAAGAAGTAATCCAGCGGATAGGCCGCCAGGTAGATCAGCGTGGCGGCCGTCACAGCCCCCGCCGGAACCGGCAGCCTCAGCACGCCCGCCGCGGCCAGACCCCGCAGCGCCAGCGCCAGCCCGGCCAGCGCCAGGAACGCCATGTCCAACGTACTCCCGGCCAGCGCGCCCGAGCCCACCACCGCGCAGTAGCCGCTGGCCAGCATGCCCAGCAGCGAGAACTCGAAATAGCGTCCCACGGCGCCCGCCTGGAAGCCTACTTGCGTCCCCCGAGCCATGCTTCCTCCAGCGTTTTCGAAAACGCGATCAGAGCCGCCTGTTCCGCGCCTTCGGAGGCGCACACTATGAACACATTGCCTCTGTGAAACGCCAGCGCTCCGGCTTCGTTTCGCCACTTCTGCTGCGCCTCGAAGGCGCTCGCCTGCGACGGCATGGCATAAGCATCCACGAAGATGGTGGATCCCCGCAGCCGGTAGCTCGCCCGCACCCGCTGCGCCGGCTTCAGCGCCTCCAGCGGCTCCGGCGCCGCTGCGGCCGGCGGCGTGTCCAGCGTCACGCGCTGCCAGCCGCCCGCGAGCGTCGACGGCGGCACCGGGATCAGAGCCCGCTCCGGCAGGCGCGAGCAGGCGCCCAACAGCAGCGCGAACGCGGCCACGGCGGGTAGAGCTGAGCGCACCATTTCATCTCCATCTCACCACACGGCGCGGCCCTCAGGGGTATGGTACAAGGGGCAAGTGAAGCTCGCACTCTTCAACGACTCATCTTCCTCCGCCCACCTCGCCGCCACATTCGAGAACGAGCGCATCCTCTCCCGCCTCCAGGCCCTCGACTCCAAAGCCCGCCGCAAGGGCCTGGAATCGCTCGACCCTGCCCGCAACCCTCTCATCGGTGTCGGCATGGAAACCGGCGCCGGCGGGCGCGTCACGAAGAACGGCTACGGTGTCTTCCGCCTGGGGTGGCTGGCCGGCCAAAGCAACGGCTGGGCCGAATCAATTCAGAGCGAACTCCAGGACATTTCCGGCGCCATCCGCGTCGGCCACGGCACGAAGATCCGCTATCTCGTCTGGGCCGGCATGGGCGGCTCGGCCGAAGACAAGTCGATGTACGAGGCCTGCGGCCTGCTGAAGAAAGGCCCGCGTGTTTACGTCCTCGACTCCACTGACCCTGCCAAGCTGAAGGCCATCCTCGCCGACATGAAGAAGCGCGCCAAGGGCTCGCTCACCGAGGCGCTGAAGAGCACCCTCGTCGTCGGCATGGCGATGGGCATGACCTCCTATGAGCCCGTCGTCAATCTGCAGAAGCTCGCCCGGCTCTACGAGCGCCACGGCGTGGACGGCCGCCCGAACTTCCTCTACATGACGCTCTCCGGCTCGCTGCTGGACCAGTTTGCCGGACCGCGCGGCTTCCGCCGCGTCGAGCTCCAGCCCGACGGCGCCAATACCACCGCCGGCCGCCACAGCTCGCCGCTGACCCGCGGCAGCCTCTACCCGCTCGCCCTCGCCGGTGTAGATCTCGACGCCTGGCTCGCCGGCGCCGCTCTCGGCGAGCAGGAAATTCACAGCGCCTGGACGCTCTCCGCCTTCCTGCACTCCCACGGCCTGGCCGGCCGCGACAAAGTCACTCTTCTGCTCTCGAAGTCCCTCGCCGGCGCGGCCCTCTGGACCAAGCAGGACTTCGAGGAGAGCCTCGGCAAGAGCGCGGACCTCGGCATCAAAATCGTGATTGGCGAGGAGCCCCGCCTGGCCGACTGCCGCCCGGCGAAGGATCCGCTCCAGGACCGCGTCTTCCTCGCCATCGAGCGCCAGGGCGAGCCCGCCCTCGACCGGCAGAAGCTCGCCGTCATGAAGCGCGCCGGCTACCCCGTAGCCGTTGTCACGCTGCCGCGCTCCGCCCCGCTCTCCCGCTACATGCAGTTCATCCACTACACGGTGTTCGGCCTGGCCTGGCTGCGCCGCATGAACTTCGTCACCCAGCCTTCCGTCGAGCTCTACAAGTCCATCACCAACCGCCTCCACCAGGAGGCGGCCTTCCACGGCGGCATCGAAAAGACCGGGGAATGGCGCCGCATGAAAGAATCCGTCCGCCAGGTGAAGTGGCGCGGCGGCGTCACGGTCCACTACGACCGCATGCCCTGCGGCGTGGAAGCCGGCGGCCGCGATGCCGCCACCGCCTACGCGTCTTTCCTGAAGCAGTTCGCCGGCCCCCGCATCATCGAATACGGCGAGCTTACCTTCTTCGGCGACACCCGCTACACCCCCGGCGGCAAGGCCCTGCGCAAGGTGCTCGAACGCGCCGCCGCCGGTCTCTTCCGCGCCCGCCTCAAGATGCCCTGCGACGTCTACGAGGGCCCGGCGATGAATCACTCCTATCACGAGATGATCATCGGCCACGGCCGCTGCCTGTCCACCGTCATCCTGCCCTGGAAGGCGGAAGCGCTCCCCGAGGCAGGCTACACCGCCGACTATCACCGCGCGCAATTCCTTGCCACCCAGATGGCCCTCGAGCAGCGCGTCCGGCTCGTCCTCGCCATTACCGTCAAAGACCTCGGCGACGCTTCCCTGAAAGCCCTCGGCGAGTTCTTCCGCGCCGCCGCCGCACAGCTCTGAGCCCGCGCGGATCCGGATGCTAGGATAGTGGCCGTATGGCCAAAATCAAGCCGGCGGGTTCGAAGAAGCGGCCGGCAGGTCCCAAAAATCCCGGGGCTGTGGGCTGCCTGATTCTGATTATCGGGATCGCGGTGCTCGTTGGGGTGGTGCTCTTCTACTCGATGGGCGGCAAGTAGGAAGGAATACGTTGCATGCGCAGTGACAACCGGCGCGCGGACGAGTTGCGTCCCGTGCGCGTCCAGACCGGCTACCTGATGACGGCCGAGGGCTCGTGCCTGATCGAGGTGGGCCACACCCGCATCCTGTGCGCGGCCTCGGTGGAGGATACCGTGCCTGGCTTCCTCCGCAACTCCGGCCGTGGCTGGGTCACCGCCGAGTATTCCATGCTTCCCCGCGCCACCGTGCAGCGCAGCCCGCGCGAATCCGCCAAGGGCAAGGTGTCGGGCCGCACGCACGAAATCCAGCGCCTCATCGGACGCTCGCTGCGCGCCGTCGTCGACATGGAGGCCCTCGGCGAGCGCACGATCGTCGTCGACTGCGACGTCATCCAGGCCGACGGCGGCACGCGCACCGCCTCTATCACCGGCGGCTACGTCGCCCTCGGGCTGGCCGTCAGGAAGATGATGCAGTTCAACGCCTTCAAGAAGAACCCCTTGCGCGACCTCGTGGCCGCGACCAGCGTCGGCGTGGTGCGCGGCGAAACCATGCTCGACCTCTGCTACGAGGAAGACTCGCAGGCCGAGGTCGACATGAACGTCGTCATGACCGGCGCCGGCGAGTTCGTCGAGCTGCAGGCCACCGCCGAAAAGCTCAGCTTCAAGGACGAGCGCCTGGCCGAGATGCTCGCCGCCGCCCGCAAAGGCCTCACGGAGTTGTTCGCCATTCAGCGCGAGGCATTGGACGGTAAATGACGCTGCGCTGCGCCACCACCAACCCCGGCAAGCTGCGCGAGTTTCACATGGCCGCCGGGCGCCTCGGCTACCCCGAGATCGACATCCAGCCGCTCCCCGGCATGCGGGAAATTGAGCCCTGCGTCGAGGACGGTGCAACCTTTGAGGCCAACGCCGTGAAGAAGGCGCTCCACTACAGCCGCTACACGGAAGATCCGATCTTTG
The DNA here is from genome assembly GCA_027324255.1 of Bryobacterales bacterium. Taxonomy (GTDB): domain Bacteria; phylum Acidobacteriota; class Terriglobia; order Bryobacterales; family Bryobacteraceae; genus Paludibaculum. Next base: position 12,672 of record DAHVTI010000057.1, read on the forward strand.
CCGACGACTCCGGCCTGGAAGTCGATGCGCTCCACGGCGAGCCCGGGGTCTACTCGGCCCGCTACAGCCCCGAAGGCACCGACCCGGCCAACAACCGCCTGGTGCTCGAGCGCATGCAGGGCGTCGAGGAGCGCACCGCCCGCTTCGTGTGTGTCATCGCCCTGGCGCGGAAAGGCGAACTGCTGGCCACCTTCCGCGGCGCCGTCGAAGGCGAGATCGCCCGCGGCGAAAGCGGCCCCAACGGCTTCGGCTACGATCCGCTCTTCCACTACCCCCCATTCGGCTGCACCTTCGGCGAGGCCAGCGCGGACCGCAAGATGGCCGTCTCCCACCGCGGCCAGGCGATCGGGGCCCTGCTGGCCTACTTCCGGCGCAGCTTCCACATCGAGTAGCCGATGATCGTCTTGGCGTCCTGGATGCCGCCCTTCTCGATCATCTCGCCCATCTGTTTCGGCGTGAACCACGCGCACTCGATGCGCTCGTCGTCCATCGGCTGGGCCTCGCCGGCCGTCAACTCCTGCGCGGCGAAGATCGTCATGGCTTCTTCCACGAAGCCCGGGCTCGGGTAGAACTTCACCAGCTTCGTCCACTTCTTCGCGCGGTAGCCGGTCTCTTCCAGCAGTTCCCGCTTCGCGGCTTTCAGCGGCGTCTCGCCCGGATCGATGCGGCCGGCCGACAGCTCCCACAGGTAGCGCCGCGCGGGCAGCCGGTACTGCCGGACCAGAAGAATGCGGCCCTTCGGGTCCACCGGCATCATCACCGCGCTGCCGTTGTGGCGCACGATCGCGCGGCGGATCTCGAACCCGTCCGGATCCACGGCGTGGTCCATCGTCACGCGGAAGATCGGCGTGGAGATCAGCTCTTCGGAGGAAATCAGTTTCAGGGGCATATGTTTTACCGGCGCAGCGCCGCGAGGAAGGCCTTTCGCGGCAGTGTGTTCAGGACGTCGCTTTTCTCCAGCCATCCCCGGCGCGCCATCTTCACGCCGTAGGAGATATTCGAGAGGTGCCGCGGGTGGTGGGCGTCGGTGGAGATGGTGAATCTGCAGCCCAGCGCCTTGGCGCGGCGGATCAGCGCCGCGTGCAGGTCCAGCCGCTCCGGGCTCGAATTGATTTCGAATGCGACCCCGCGCGCCTCGGCCGCCTTCGCCACCGTGTCGAAGTCGTAGTGGTAGGCCTCGCGGTGCAGCAGCACGCGCCCGGTGGGATGGCCCAGCGCCTTCACCGCCGGGCATTCGATGGCCCGCAGCAGGCGGTCCGTCATCTCGGCCGGCTCCAGGTTCATGTAGGAGTGCACGGAGGCGACGACGAAGTCCAACTCCGCCAGGGCGTCTTCGGCCAGGTCCATCCGCCCGTCGCGCAGGATGTCGCACTCCAGGCCCGAGAGCACGTGAATGCCGCGCTGCTGCGCGTTGAAGTCGCGTACCTGCGCCGCGAAGGCCACGGCGCGCCGCTCGTCCAGTCCGTTGGCCATGGCCAGCGCCTTGGAGTGGTCCGTCACCGCGATGTAGTCGTGGCCCAGTTCCTGCGCCGCCGCGGCCATCTCTTCGAGCGTCGCCCGGCCGTCGCTCTCCCGCGTGTGCATGTGCAGGTCGCCCCGCAGGTCCGCGGCCTCGATCAGCACGGGCAGCGTCCCGCTCTCGGCCGCCTCGATCTCACCTTGGTTTTCGCGCAGTTCCGGCGCAATGTAGGAAAGGCCCAGCGCGGAGTAGATCTCTTCCTCCGTCTCGCCGGCCGCTCTCGATTCGTCCGCCAGCCGGTACAACCCGTACTCGTTCAGCGAGAAGCCCAGCTTCAGCGCACGCTGCCGCAATTGCACGTTGTGGTCCTTCGAGCCGGTAAAGTAGCACAGCGCCGCGCCCAGGCTCTCCTGCGGCACCAGTCGCACGTCCACCTGCAGCGCCTCGGCGCCGAAGCGCGCGCTGGCTTTGTTCGATCCGTGCGCCAGTATGTCGTGCACCCGCGGATGCTTCAGGAAGTCCTCGAGAGCTGTGGGGTGCGTCGTCAGCAGGTCCAGGTCGCCTACCGTTTCTCGCCCGCGCCGCAGGCTGCCCGCAGGCGTGGCGTGGAGCAGCGGCGCCAGTTCCGCCGCCACCGCCGAGGCGTGGTTCAGCAGGAAGCGCCCCGCCGACTGCCGGTAGTGGCTGATCCCCTGCAGGATCTTCTCTTCCAGCTTCGCGCCCAT
>DAHVTI010000096.1 GCA_027324255.1 Bryobacterales bacterium
CTCGAACCGCGCCTCCAGGAAGCCCTCCAGGACTTCCTCGCCGTCCGCGCCCGCTACTTGCTTTACCCGTAGCCGGACCGCACCTGCATAGCGCCCAAGCGCCAAGAGCTTTGCTGTTTCTTTGCGAACTTCTGGGCCTTCTCCTCGTTTTCATTACAACTTCGCAAAGATTTCTTGTACTTCCCCGCCTCTCCTCCTAAGATTGCTTAACTCACTGTTAGAGGAGGCATCACTGGGATGCACGTTCGTACCTCGACTCTCTTCGCTTGCCTGCTGCTCGCGGCAAGCTCCACCTACGGTCAATCCAAACCGCAGCCGCTCACGTCGGTTGCCATGTTCAAGGTCACCCCGGACAAGATGGGCGCCTTCATGGACGTCATGAAGCTCTTCCCGCCCGCCCTCGACAAACTGCTCGCCGCCGGCACCATCCAGGCTTACGGCGTCGATAGCGACATACTCCACGGCGAAGGCCCCAACGTTGAGTTCTGGATCTCAGGCGCCGACTTCGCCGCCATCGACGCGGCGCACAAGGCCGTCCAGTCCGTCATCACCGCCAACCCCGAGAAGATGAATACCGCCTGGGGCACCACCGACTTCGCCGCCCACCGCGACCTCATCGTCCGCTCCGTCGAAAGCAACCACGGCAAGGTGCCCGCCGGCGCCCTCCCCATTACCGACTTCGGCATGCAGAAGGTGAAGCCGGGCCGCGCCGCCGTCGCCCGGACGCTTTTCAGCCACCACGAAAAGCCCGTCCTCGACAAGCTCGTCGCCGACGGCGCCATCTACGGCTACAGCTTCGACGTCGAAGCCGTCCACACCTCGGCCCCGGGCACCATGTGGCTCATCGTCAACCTGCCCAACCTGGCCGCCAAGGACAAGGTCCGCGCGGCCTTCAACGCCGCCTGGGAGAAGATGCCGGAAACCGAGCGCGAAGCCATCGACAAGGTGTACGACGACACCTTCGATGCCAGCGCCCACCGCGACTTCCTCACGGAAGCGCTCATCTTCAAGGCAAAGTAGCCCGCAATCCGCACGGGGCGGGCCGCGCTGGCCCGCCCTACCGCGTGAACGTCTTCGTCACCGAGAACTGCCAATACTGGTTGTTCCGGATGCCCGGCTGCTGCCCCCACTGCTTCCGCCATCCGCCGTCGATCGTGATGTCGCCGAACGAGATCACAGCCATCGTCTGGTAGCGCAGCACGCGGTGCCCGTTCGTGCCGTAGAAGTTCCAGCTATAGGTGTGCGCCGGCCCGTGCCGGAACACCACTTTCACCGCGTCGCGCTTCAGCACCGGGTGTTCCATCCACGCCTGCGTGTGCAGCAGCGTGCCCGCCGGCAGCGGGCTCGCCAGCAGCGTCCAACTGTCGCTGGTCACCATCACAGGCACTCGCCCCGCCCTGCCCTGGTACACCAGGTTGCCCGGAATCAGCCAGTCCATCGTGCCCGTCTTGACGCTCGGGAACCGCCAGTGCTGGAAGCCCGTGCCCAGCGCCAGGCTCTGCGAGCCCCGCCGCCACACCGGCATCTTGTAGCCCACGCCCGCCTGGTAGTCGTTCGAGTGGCTCGGCGTGTCGCGCGTGTTCCAGCCGTACAGGAACAGCGTGTCCCCGGCCCGCGCCACGTTCGTCAGCCCCGTCGTAATCTTCGTCTGCCACGCCGGGCCTTCCCCGAACATCCCACCCAGCGTCAACTGAAACGTGTCCGCAAAACCGCTCTGGATGGACGTCACCCAGCGCGTCCGCGGCCGGTTGGACGCCATCGTCTCGCTGCTCACCTGCTGCGCGGCGGCCGGAAGGGGGAGAAGAAGGAGAACGGGAAGCAGGAACCGGGGTCTCAAAGACCCAGATTAGCATAGATTGCGACCTCTTTGTCCTGTTTCAGCCCGCGAACCCCTCCAAAACGGAGAGGTTCTTTCCTGTTTTATTCGGCCAGGTGGAACGTGGCCACGTAGGCGCTGCGCCTGTAGGGCATCGACCACCGTGCCCTCAGGTCTTCCGTCGCCGATCCGTTGAAGCGGTTCTCCAGCGTGTAGGCCGACATCGCGTGGTCGGTCCGCGCCAGCGGCGGATAGAAGTTCTTCTCGTGGCCGCACACCTTGTCGGCGTCCGTGATGGCCCGCGTGCGGATGGCCGCCAGCGTCCCGGCGCTCATCGACACCCGCGCCTCGTGGATGCTGCCGCCTTCCACGCTGAACGTGATCGGCAGCCGCTCCTCGCGCACCACGTCGCCCAGCAGGTCGCCCGTCATGCGCCGCGCGAACTCCTTCAGCGCCTGCCGCTGTTCGTAGTTCGCCCGCTCGTCGTAGATCAGCATCGAACGCACCGGGTACGGCTCGCCCGTCACGTCGCCCAGCGTGGAGGCCGCGTGCACCGCCGCCGCCACTTTCAGCCCGTCCAGCTTCACGCCCTTCCACGTCCCGTGGTTGATCTCCCAGCCAAACACCGCCAGGTTGCCAACCAGTTGCACTTCGCTGTTAATGAAGCAGTCGCCGGCGTTGACGTCGGCCGAGCGCGCCTCCACGTAGTTGCCCTGCACTTCCACCGATGGGACCACTGACGGCACCGACGGGCTTGCCGCCGCGCACAGCGCCGCCGCGCCCAGCATCGATAGAGCAATCCTGCTGATTCTGGTCATCGTTTGAATCTCCCAGTCTTCCGCCCCGCATCCCCGGGGCTTGGTCTGTTTGATTCAATTATAAACCGTCAGGATTCGCCCGGCCCTCTACGCCGCCTGTTTCTTCGCCATGTACTCGCCAAAACGCCGGTCCGTCTCCAGGATGTGCCGCGATAACCAGTCTTTCAGGAAGATCATCAGCCGCATGGTCACCGTCGCCTTGCCGCTCAGCATCTCCTCGCTAATCCGTCAGTGCCACGGTGCGGTCCTCTGCCGCCTTATCGGCCGCGCGTCTTCAGGCTTGAGGAAAGCTCCGGGTAGGGCGTGTCGTAGCCCTTCGCATCCCACCACAGGATCCGGTTCAGCGTGTCGCTCGGAATGTCGTCGACCTCGGCCCAGTTCATCCGCGCCGACTCCCGCGCCGCCCACAGCCGTCTCCCGTTCAGCGCCTTCAGCGGCGGGTTCATCTCGTCCAGCTTGATGCGCGCCGGCAGGCACTCGTATGGCTTCAAGTCGGCCTCCGGCGTGAACACGCTGGTCATCGCCCGCGCGTTCTGGAGCCACGCCGTGCGCGCCGGAATGCGGAAGATCCGCTGGATGGTGCGGATCATCGATAGCTGGTTGTAGTTGTTCGAGTCCACCTCGCCGCGCCGCACGTGGGGCCCGATCATCAGGGCCACCGTGCGGTGCCCGTCCACGTGGTCCAGGCCGTCCTGCGCGTCGTCCTCCACCACCAGGATCAGGCTCTTCGGCCAGAACTTGCTCTTCGAGATCGCCTCCACCATGCGCCCCAACGCCAGGTCGTTGTCTGCCACCATCGCCCGCGGCGTGGGCGAGCCCGGCCGCGTCCCGTTCGTGTGGTCCGCCGTCAGCGTGATCACGTTGATGTTGGCCGGCTGGCCGGTCTTCTCAATCTCCTTGAACTCGCGCACGAACTCCTCGGCCCGAATCTGGTCCGGAAGCGCCGTGTCGTTCTGCGGGTAGCGCGTGCTCATCAGCGGCTTCAACGCCGGCAGACCGGCCGCGCTGCAGCCCACGTGCGACGGCCACGTGCCTTCCTTGTACAGCCGCCAGTACTCGCTCCAGCTATACAGGCTGCGCGCGTCGATGTCGGCCGCCGCGTCTTTTTCCGGATTCCAGCGACCCGGCAGGCAGAACTCGCCGTAGATCCGCACCGACACCTGCGGCGGCGCGCCCTGCCAGAAGAAGCCCCGCGGCGAAACCGTCAGCGCGTCGCTCATGTCCCACGCATAGCCGCGCGGCGAGGCGGCGAAGGCCCGCTGCGTGTAGTCGCTGACGAAGGCCATCATCAGCCACTGGTGGCCGTCGAAGCTGATGGAACTGGTGGTGTAGAAGTTGTCCAGCAGCACGTAGCGCTCGGCCAGCGCGTGGTGGTTCGGCGTCACCTCGCGCCCGTACATCGTCAGCTTCGGCTCGCCGTTGCCCTTGCCGATGGCGCCGAACACCTGGTCGTAGGTGCGGTTCTCCTTGATGATCAGGAAGGTGTGCTCGATGCCCAGCGCGCGCAGGTTTTCGACGCCTCCGGCCCGCGTGAAGCGCGGCGCGTTGGCCGCCTTCACTCCCCGCAGCCCCGCCTCCAGCGCGCTCTGGTCCGGCGCCGGTATCGTCTGCAGTAGCCCTTCGTAGGCGCGCGAGTTGAACGTGCCGTCGCCCTTCGCCGTGTTGCCCGTGCCCTTGATGCTCACCACGCGTAGCGCGCCCTGGCCGTCGATGTCGATGCCCGACGGGAACCAGCCCGCCGGCAGCGCCCCCGCCAGCTTGCCCTGGCGCACCACCGCCACGGCGTTCATCCCGCCCAGCAGCACGTACAGGTCTTGGCCGTCCTTCGACCACGCCGCGTGCGACGGCAGGCTGCCCCACGTGCCCTTCGGCCACGCCGGCAACTGCACCGCCTTCGTCTTCAGCGTCCGGGCGTCGATCAGCGTCACGCTGTCGGAGTGCGCGTTGGCCACCGCCACCGTCTGGCCGTCCGGGCTCACGCGCAGCCCCGACGGCGCCAGGCCCGTCTGCACCTCGCGCGCCTCCAGCGTCTTCAGGTCCACCACCGTCACCGTCCCGCTCACCGAAGAGCCCGTCACCGGGTCGGCGATGATGCGCCCGCCGCTCGTCGGCGCCTCCGTGTCGCCGGGACGCCATTTCCGCCCGCCCCTGTTTGAAACAAAAATGCGGCCCGCCGTCTCCGACATCACCACCCCGAACGGCGCCGTCCCCGTCTCCACTTCCTTGGCGATCTCGCGCTTTGCCGCATCGATCACCGCCAGCGTGTTGTTGCGGCTGAAGGCCACGTAGGCCCGCGCCCCGTCGGGCGAGAACGCGATGCCCACCGGCACCGGGTGCGGCTTCAGCGCGATGCGCTCTTCCTTCATCACCCCGCCGCGCTCGTCCAGCGTGGCGATCAGGATCGAGTCCGGTCCGTTGCGCGTCGCCTCGCTGGCCCACACCTCGCGCGTCCCGGGCCGGAACGCCACGCCGCTGTAGGACGTCGACCGCGACTTCGCCTCGCCCAGCAGCGCGCCCGTCGCCGGGTCGTAGATCTCCACGCCGCGCCAGTTCAGCACTGCCAGCAATCTCTTCTCCGCGTCGAAGCACAGGTCCACCGGCCGCCCGCGCAGCACCACCGGCGCGCCCCACGGCTTCAGCAACTGGTTCGATGGCAGCAGCCACACCCCGCCCGGCTGCCGCCCGATTCTGACGGTGCTCGACAGCACGGAAAACAGCCCCGTCTCCCCGCCGCCCAGCAGCGCCGCCGCCAGCGCGCACGCCCCGCCCACCCAGTATTTCTTCATCGCGTTCACTCCTCCAGTTTCCCTTCCAGCAGATCCGCGTCGATCAGGTCCTGCCGCCGCCCCACCGCCCGCTTGTTGCGGATCAGATCCTCGCGGCTGAGGAACCACGTGCAAAAGTCGTCGAACTTCACTTCATTCCTGCGCTGCCACGCGTCTTCAAACTCCACCCCGTCAATCGAGGTGATTATGTCGATTCGCATCGGCGGCACGCCCATCATGAAGATCACATCCGGCTTGGCGAACTCCTGCGGGGCGGTTTCCGCCAGCGGGGCGCCAAACCGCGCCAGCGCCCTATATACGCGCCCGGCATTGTCCTCCGACGGCTGCACCCAGACGTCGTAGTCCTTGGTGAACCGAGGCTCCGTGTACAGGATTGTGGCCTGCCCGCCCACCACCAGGTATCTAACTCCGGCCTCGTTGAAGATGCACAACAGTTCTTTGAAGTCGGAGTTCATTCAGGTCTCTACCCTTCAGCGTCCAGGCGTCCCCCACCATAGCCCACGCCGCGTCGAAGATCGCCTGCGGCCCCAGGCGCTGCCAAAAGGCGATGTCGACGCTCCGCCCCACGTTCTTCATGGGGCCTACGTACAGAAGTTCAACCTTACGTTCAGGCGTTGCCATTTCGAATACCTTCCCAGTCTAATGCCCCCCGCGCCAAAGAAAAAGCGCGGCGAAGACCCCTGCTGGGCCCCCGCCGCGCTGTCCTGTGGCGAGCCCGCTACAGCGGTTTGTAGCAGCCCCGCGTCTCGCAACACTCGTACTCGTCCACGACCTGCGCGTCGGGGCCGATGCAGATGTGCGTCTTGTCGCACCAGAAGGCGCGGTCGTTGCCGTGCGGCACCGTCGGGTCCCACTCGGCCTCCACGTACATGCCCTTCCAGCGCAGGTTCTCGCAGCGGTCCTCGCCAATGCGGGTCAGACCGGCGCGTTCTCCATTGATCACCGCCATTGGACTATCTCCTAGCCTTTCACGCCCGCCGCGGCCAGCAGCGCGCGCTTCACCGCCGTCTGGGCGATCTGCACCTTGTAGGCGTTCATGCTCAGCGGTTTCGCATCGGCCACCGCGGCCTTGGCCGCCTCTTCCGCCGTTTCGGCCGTGACGGCCTTGCCGGCCAGCATCGACGCCGCCTGCGCGGCCACGTGCGGCGCCGGCGCCACGTGGCCCAGCACGATCGTCGCCGAGGCCACCGCGGCGCCCTTCATCGTCAACGCCACCGACGCCGTGGCCAGCGGCCAATCCAGCGCGTCCTTCTGCCGCACTTCGTAGGTGGCGTTCTTCGTCGCCGCCGCCGGAATGACGACGCCGGTGACGATCTCGTTCGGCTTCAGGTCCACCTCGCGGGCGTCGCCCGAAGTGGGCGCGACGAAGAACTTCGCCGCCTCCACCTCGCGCTTGCCCGATGCCGAGGCGATCTCCACCTTCGCGCCCAGCGCGACCAGCGCCGGGCCGAAGCTCGACGCCGACACGAAGCGCGCCGGGCCGCCGCCGAAAATCGCGTGGTAGCGGTTGTCGCCTTCCACGGCCAGGTCCTTGCCCTCATGCTTCGCAATCAGGCCGAAGCCGGCGCGGAAGAACCAGCAGCGCGGCCGCTGGCACAGGTCGCCGCCGAAGGTGCCCATGTTGCGGATCTGCGGGCTCGCCACGCCCTGGGCCGCTTCCGTCAGCGCTGGATAGGAGGCCCGCACCAGCGCGTTCGTCAGCACTTCGTCCACGGTGGCCAGCGCGCCGATCCTCAGGCCGGCGGTGGTCTTTTTTATGCCCTTCAGCTCCGCGATGTTCTTGATGTTCACCACGCGCTTCGGGGCCGCCACGCCGTCTTTCATCAGGCTCAACAGGTCCGTGCCGCCGGCCAGCACGGCCGCGTCGTCCCAGCCGGCGCCCAGCAGCTCGAGCGCCTCTTTCAACGTCTTGGGGCTTGCGTATTCGAAGGGTTGCATCAGCCTTTCCTCCCGCTGAGAGCGTTCAGCACGTGCATGGGCGTCATCGGCACCACGGGCACGCGCACGCCGACGGCGTTGGCCACGGCGTTCGAGATGGCCGCGATGCCGCCGATGGCGGGCGGCTCGCCCAGGCCGATCACGCCGCGGGCGTAGTTGCCTTCGTCGATCTCCAGGTGCACCAGGATCTCGCCGATGTCCTTGATGCCGGCCAGCTTGTAGAACTCGAGATCCGCGTTCATCATACGGCCGGTGATGTTGTCCATGATGCGCTCTTCCATCAGCGCGCCGCAGATCGACATGATGCAGGCGCCCATCACCTGGCTCTCCGCCGTCCGCGGGTTGATGATGTTGCCGCAGTCCTGCACGGCGACCAGGCGGTTCATCCGCACCACGCCGGTCTCCACGTCCACCGTGACGTCGGCGATCTGCACGCCGCCCACGCCGCCGGTGTTCAGGCCTTCCTTGGCCGCTTCGCGCGGCACGTTCTGGCCCGTCTCGGAGATCGACTTGACGCCCAGCTTCTGGCAGGCGGCCTTCCACGTCAGGCTCTTGGCCGGGTTGCCCTTCACCTGGATCTTGCCGTCCGCGGCTTCCAGTTGATCGGCCGGTGCGCCCAGCGCCGGAGCCACTTCGGCGAAGAGCTTCTCGAGCGCGTTCAGCGTGGCCTTGCGCGTCGAGCTGCTCACGCCGCCCACCGTCGTCGAGCCGCCCGAGGTGCCCGACGGCGGATAGTTGGTATCCCCGATCTTCACCTTGACCTCGCCCATCTTGAGGCCGAGGCTCTCGCAGGCCGTCTGCATGATGATGGTGCGTGTGCCGGTGCCGAGGTCCTGAGAACCGAGCTCCACTTCCACCGTGCCATCGGCGTGGATGTTGCAGCGGCACGTCGAGTCATGACCCGCGCCGCCCCACGTGTTCACGCCGATGCCGAGGCCGCGCTTGAGCGCGCCCTTGCCGGAGTCGCCGCGCGGATGCCACAGCTTCTTCCACTCGGCCAACTCGGCGGCCTTCTTCAACTGCCGCACGTAGGTCTCGGCCCGCGCCGTCAGGCCGGCGTTCTTGATGAACAGCTCGAGCGGATCCATCTGGAGCTTGGCCGCCAGGTCTTCCATCGGCGCGCAGGTCAGGTAGGAGGCCTGCTGATGGTTCGGCGCGCGCCAGGCGCGGATGGGGGCGTTGTTGGTGGACACCGCCGAATGGTTCTGCCGGCTGTTGGGGATCTTCGTGTAGACGTAGGGGATGGGCGGGCTGCCGCCGCCGGTGAAGCCGCCGGAGGCCCAACTGGTGCTCTCCCACACGGTGATGGTGCCGTCTTTCTTCGCGCCCAGTTTCACGCGCTCAAAGCCCGACGGACGGCACCCGGCGATCACCTGTTCGCTCGGGCGCTCCAGGAAGATTTTCACCGGCTTGCCGCCGGCCGCCTTCGAGATCTGCGCGCTCTCCACGCCCCAGCGGTCGGGCTGGAACTTCGAGCCGAAGCCGCCGCCGATGTGATCCTGGTGCACGTGGATGTTGGCCGCCGGCACGTTCAGCGAGCGCGCCACGTCGGCGCGGATGCTCGTCACGGCCTGCGTCGAGGGGTTGAACTCCACCTTGTTGTCCGGCGTCCAGGCCACCACGCTGCCGTGCGACTCCAGACAGGAGTGCTGCAGCGTCGGGATGCCGTAGTAGCCTTCGCTGACGACGTCGGCGTCCTTCAGCGCCTGGTCGGGGTCGCCCTCGATCTTTTCGCCCGCGGCCTTGGCGCGGCCGGAGGCCTGCTTGAGGTCTTCCTCGTTGACCACGTGCGGCAGCACGTCGTATTCCACCTTCACCTTGCGGGCCGCGTCGCGCGCCGCGAGTTCGGTGGAGGCGGCCACCATGGCCACTTCCCAGCCGGCCCACTGGATTTCCGTGCCCGCGGGCGCGATGACGCGCACGCCGGCCACGCCCGCGTGCCGTTCGGCTTCACCGGTGTCGATGGAGCGCACCTTGGCGTGGGCGTGCGGGCAGGTGACCAGCACGGCGTGTAGCATGCCGGGCTTGTTGAGGTCGGAGCTGTATTTCGCGCGGCCCGAGGCCTTCTCCACGCCGTCCAGGCGGCGGAAGGGCTGACCCATGACCTTGCGCTTGCTCATTGCGGGCCATTTGTAATCAGGCATTGGCGCCTCCCTTCATCGTCTTGGCGGCTTCGAGCACCGCTTTGCGGATGCCCACATAGGTGCCGCAGCGGCACAGGTTGCCGCCGAGGCCGTCCTTCACCTGTTCGTAGGTGGGATTGGGATGGCTGTCGAGAAACGCCTTCGAGGCCACCACGAAGCCCGGCGTGCAGTAGCCGCACTGCTGGGCGTCGTGGTTGACGAAGGCCGTCACCACCGGATGCGGCTTGCCGGCCGTCATGGCGAAGCCTTCGATGGTGGTGATTTGCTTGCCCTGCGCGTCGATGGCCAGCATCGAGCAGGCATACATCACCTTGCCGCCGACCAGCACGGAGCAGGCGCCGCAGGTGCCGCGGTCGCAGACGCGCTTGGCGCCCGTCATGTCCAGATGGTTGCGGAGCACGTCGAGCAGCGTCTCCCGCGGTTCGATGTTCACCTTCACCGGCTTGCCGTTGAGGGTGAGGGTCACGGGCACGGCTCCGGGCCCCACCACTCCGGCTGCCGTCTGCGCCTCCGCCTGTTCGGGAATCAGCGCCGGCGCCACCGCTCCGGTAACTCCGACGCCCTGCATGAATCCGCGGCGGGAGAAACCGCCGCCCTTCTTCTTGTGGTTCTGGTTTTTTTCGGGATCTTGGATTTGACTCACAGTACAACCCCTTCGATGAGGATCTCGCGAAACTGCTTCACCCAGTTCGGGATCAGTATGCATTGTACTGAATTTGGAAGGGCGTGCCTATGGCGCAATATCCGCGGAGGGAAGAGGGGAGGGAGGAGGACGGCGCTGACGGCAAACTCGCCGGCGACGACGGAAGATAGGGAAGGATCGCTGAGCGGAGGGCCGCGGCCCGTCGCTTCGCCTGGGGGCTGAGGGCTGCAGGCGCTGGCGGCCGCGCTTTGTCAGCCGGCCTTCGGCCGGACGTTGCCTGTTTTTCTATCCGGCCTTCGGCCGGGCGTTGCCTGGTTTTCTATCCGGCCTTCGGCCGGACTTGGCGCACCCAGGCTTCCAGTTGCTGGGCCTGGTCGCTGGCCGGGCCTTTGGACTCAGGCGCCACGGTGGAGCCCTGCGTCACCAACTTCATGAGGCTCTGCTGGTAGCGGAGAAGATCGGCGAGGTTGAGGTTGTCTTCCTGCATGGTACTGGTTCTTATCGACAGTGAAGCTGTAAATGTTTAGCCGGGGACCGGCAAAAAGTTGGACTCAAGGCGCGGGTTGGGTAGGCAATTGAGGATTGTACGGGGAACAGGGCACAGTGAGGGAGAGAAAGGGGAGTGAGGAGAAGAGGATCAACTCTCGCACCTTGAGTCCGCCCTGTTGAATTTCCAACATGCGGTTGTATTGGCACGATGGGGGCCAAAGCCTGTCCTCCCGGAATCAGTCACTTACAGGCAAAGACCGATGCCGGAACGGGATGGATTCCGAAATGGAACGGCCCGCCGGGACCGGAATGGGAATCGGCGGGCCGATGAGGCTGGAACAACGCGGCTAGTTGCGGACGGGCTGGATGGGCCGCGAGCTGCGGCCGGCCTTGGCGTCGGCGATCTCCACCTTGTACTTGTCGAGGATCTGGGCGGTCTGCAGGTCGAGCTGCACGCGGGCGCGGCTGTAGGCGGCGAGCGCCGCCACTTCGCCGCCCTGAGCCTGGGCGAGGTCGCGCTGGGTCTGCACCACCTGGAAGGCGGTGGAGGCGCCGAGGGCGTACTTCTTGTTTTCGGCGTCGAGGGTCTGCTCCTGCAGGCGCCGTTCCTTGACGGCGGACTCGTAGCGGGCCTTGGCCTGGATGACGGAGATGAGGGCGTTCTGGACGTTGACGCGCACGTCGTTGACCTGGCGCTGAGCGTTCAGCTCGGCCTGGCGGAGACTGATCTGGTCGCGGATGTAGTCGGCCTGGGCGGTGCGGTTGCGGATGGGGATGGACAGGTTGAAGCCGAGGGAGTAGTCGGGGAAGTTGCGGCGGAAGATCTGGCCGAGGGCCGTCGAGTAGCCGCCCTGGAAGTAGGGGTCGATGAGCTGCGGCGCCGTGGCGAGCAGGGCGTTGGGCTGGCCGGCGAGCGAGTTGTTCTGGAAAGCGGCCTGGACTTCAAGGGAAGGCAGCAACTGGCTGCGCGAGCCGGAGATGGCGATTTTGTTGTTCTCGATGGAGATGCGCGTCTGCTCGAGGTCGGGGCGCGCGCTGAGGGCGAGATCGACGAGGTCCTTCAGCTTGTCGAGCTGGTCGTCGACGGGCTGGGCCAGCTTGTCGGTGGGCACGACGCGGGCCTCGGCCACGGACGGGCTGGCGACGCCGGTGCGGCTGAGCGCGTTCTTGATGATGGTCTCCTGCTGCAGCAGGGCGGTCTCGGAGTTGGTGAGGTCCTGCTGGGCCTGGGCGACGCGGGCTTCGGCGCGCACGATCTCGATGGGCGCCAGCGTGCCGATGGCCACCTGCTTGCGGTTGTCCTCGTAGAACTTCTGGGCCACTTCGACGGCCTTCTTCTTCACGCGCAGATCTTCGTTAAAGCTGACGAGGTCCCAATACAGATTGACGATGCCGGCGATGGTGGTCATCACCTGGAGCTTGAAGGTGAGGTCGCCCACTTTGAGATTGTTCTTCGCCACGCGGATGTTGCGGTTGTTGACGGCGAGGCCGAAGCCCTGCAGCAGCTTCTGCGTGAGCTGGAGCTGCATGTTGGGGTTCCAGCCGGGATTGATGATGGAGTTGCGGTTGTTGGAGGAGAAGTAGGAGTTGTTCCAGGCGTAGGTGAAGCTGGTGCCGGTGAGGAAGTTCTGCTGGTAGCCGACGTTCAACTGGCGGGAGTCGAAGGCGAGGGCGGTGGTGCCTGTGGTGATGGTGTTGGACTGGGGCGAGGAGCGGTGGCCGATCGTGGCGCTGGAGAAGAAGGTGCCGTCGAGGGTGGGGATGGCCACGCCGGTCTGGGTGATGACGGTGCCGCCGACGCCGCCGGCGTCGCCGGACGACTGGGCGCTGGCGCCGCTGCCGGCGCCGCCGGTGGAGCCGCCGGTGACCTGGGACTGGACGCTGGCGGTGGAGGCGCGGACGGCGGTGGGCACGCCACGCAGCAGCCCGCCGGCCTGGGCGCGCAGCAGGTCCACCTGGGCGAGCTGCGGCGTGTAGCGCGACAGCTCGAGGTCGAGGTTGTTTTCGAGCGCCACGGCAATGGCGTCGTCGAGCGAAAGATAAATGATGCCGGCGCGCAGGAGCGAATCGAGGCGGTTGGAGTTGTTCAGGTTGATGGGCGCCACGGTGGCCTGGCGGTAGGGGCGCATGAACCAGGCGCCGGGGGGCTGGGGCATCTGAAAGCGGTCCAGCGCGGTGGCGGGGGCGCCGGGCTGCTGCTGCGCCAGACCGGCGGGGGCGGCGAGAATGGCCGAGAGGAGGATGGCCAGGAGCGGTCGGATCGATTTCATCGTAAGAGCTTCCTGCATTGGAAAAGTGCTAGCGATTCAGGGTCAAAACTGGAGGACGCGGATTGGGGCGCGGATGTTCCTGAAAAACAAGACCATGGTATCGCAGCGCGGCGGCGGCCCGCGCGTGCGGAGTGTCCGTTTCCGGACACTGGCGGTGCGGCTGTGGGACGGCGAAACGGCTTGCCTGATAGACTGATCGCGAAGTGGAACTCCAAAGCGAAACCCTGCTCGACATCTTCCGGCGCACCGGCGCTTACTTGAAAGGACACTTCCGCCTGACCAGCGGGTTACACTCGGCCGAATATTTGCAGTGCGCGCTGGTGCTACAGCACCCCGAGCACGCCGAGGCGTGCGGCCGGGCGCTGGCGGCGAAGCTGGGGGTGAAGCCCGATGTCGTGGTGTCGCCGGCCATGGGCGGGCTGATCATCGGCCACGAGGTGGCTCGCGCCTACGGCGTGCGGCACATCTTCACGGAGCGCGACGCGGAGCGGAAAATGACGCTGCGGCGCGGCTTCACGGTGGCACGGGGCGAGAAAGCCGTGGTGATTGAAGACGTGATCACGACCGGAATCTCGTCGCGGGAAGTGGTGGAGCTGCTGCTAGCGGCGGGCGCGGAGGTGGTGGGCGCGGGCTCGTTGATCGACCGCAGCGGGGGGAAGGCGGATCTGGGCGTGCCGCGCGTGGCGCTGGCGACGCTCGAAGTGGTCGCTTATCCACCCGACGCGTGCCCGCTGTGCGCGGCGGGCGAGCCGGTGGTGAAACCGGGCTCGCGGCCCGTGTAGGCCATGCGCCGCATCCGCATCACGGTGGCGTACGACGGCACGGAGTACCACGGCTGGCAGGTGCAGCCGGGGCTCGCCACCATTCAGGGCTGGCTGGAGAAAGTGGCCGCCGAGATCGAAGGCGCGCCGGTGGACGTGCACGGCAGCGGGCGGACGGATGCGGGCGTGCACGCCGTGGGGCAGGTGGCGGCGTTGACGCTGGCCAACCCGATCCCGTGCGAGAACCTGCGCAAGGCGATGAACCGGCTGCTGCCGAAGGCCATCCGCGTGATGGCGGTGGAAGAGGCCGCCGCGGACTTTCACCCGCGCTTCCAGGCCAGGGCGAAGAGCTACGAATACCGGCTGTGGCGCGGGGAGATCTGCCCGCCGATGCGGCGGCTGTATGTGTGCCATCATCCGTATCCGCTGGACGAAGGGGCGATGGTGGAGTGTGCCGCGCTGTTTGTGGGTGAGCACGACTTTTCGGCCTTCGCGGCGGCGGACGAGAAGGACGAGCTGGGCGGGTCGAAGGTGCGGCTGGTGACGGAGGCGCGGCTGTGGCGCGAAGGCTGGGAGCTGGTGTTCCGCGTGCGGGGCAGCGGCTTCCTGAAGCACATGGTGCGAATGATGACCGGGACGCTGGTGGAAGCGGGCAAAGGGAACCTGGGGCGCGAGGATTTCCTGAAGCGGCTGGAGCCGGGCTTCGAGGGAAAAGCCGGACCGGCGATGCCGGCCGCCGGGCTGTGCTTGTTGAGCGTGGAGTACTGACGAAGATGAAACACAAACTGATGGTCCTGTTTTTGGCGTTGGCGGCGGCGCTGTTTGGCGCGCAGCCGGTGCCGGTGATCTTCGACACCGACATGGGCAACGACATCGACGACGCGCTGGCGCTGGCGATGCTGCACGCGCTGGAGTCGCGCGGGGAGATCAAGCTGGTGGCGGTGACGCTCACGAAAGACAACCCGTGGGCGGCGCGCTACGTGAGCGCGGTGAACACGTTCTACGGGCGCGGCGCGATTCCGCTGGGCGCGGTAAAGGACGGCGCGACGAAGCAGGAGGGGAAGTACACGCGGCAGGCGATCGAGAGCGGCGGCTGGAAGTGGTCGGATGCAAACGCAGAGGCCGTGGCGCTGCTCGAACGGACGCTGAAGGCGCAGGCGGACGGGAGCGTCGTTGTGATCCAGGTGGGGTTCTCGACGAACCTGGCGCGGCTGCTGGCCGAGCCGGGCGGCAGGGATCTGATCGCGAAAAAAGTGAAGCTGCTGTCGTTGATGGCGGGAGATTTTACGTCTCATGGGCCGGAGTACAACGTAAGAGAAGATGTGAAGGCATGCCAGAAGCTTGTGGCGGAGTGGCCGGGCGAGATGGTGTGGAGCGGTTTT
This sequence comes from Bryobacterales bacterium, assembly GCA_027324255.1. GTDB lineage: Bacteria > Acidobacteriota > Terriglobia > Bryobacterales > Bryobacteraceae > Paludibaculum. The sequence goes on from DAHVTI010000096.1 coordinate 15,048, forward strand.
GAAGTGGGCCGGACCATCAAGTACCCGGCGCGCTCGATCGGGCACGATTTCGGCTGGGCGCCGCGGCACCCGGTGGTGGACGGCTACAAGCACTACATGAAGTTCCCCTACGACAGGGAGACGTGGGACCTGACGGCGGTGCTGTATGCGGCGCGGCCGGAGGCGGGCTACTTCACGCTGTCGGAGCCGGGACGGGTGGCGGTGGACGACAAGGGGTTCACGAAGTTCGAGGCCGCGGCGGGCGGGCGGCACCGGTATCTGAAGGTGGACGAGGTGCAGCGGGCGAGGATCCTGGAAGCGATGATCTGGCTGGCATCCCAACCGGCGCGTTGAAGCGTGAGAAACTGGAAGGAACGATGAGCGAAAAACTGACCTCTCCGTTGCCGCCGCTGCCGCCGGTGGGCAAGTGGCTGCCGGCAGTGGCGCTGGCGTGGCTGGTGCCGGGCGGCGGGCATTTCCTGCTGAAGCGGCACTACCGCGGCGCGATCCTGTGCGGGTGCACGGTGATCCTGTTCCTGCTGGGGACGTCGATGCGGGGCTACCTGTTCCAGCCGATGACGGGCGACCTGCTGACCACCATCATCTACGTGGGCGGCTACCTGGCCGATATGGCGAACGGGGTGCTGTACCTGCTGGCGAAGATGCTGGGCTATGAAGCGCCGGACATCGCCGGGCACACGGTGGACTACGGGACGAAGCTGATCGTGATTGCGGGGCTGTTCAACCTGCTGGCGATCGTGGATGCGTTCGAGATTGCCACGGGAAGAAAGGACTGACGAGCGGTGCCGAAGATCAACCTGTCGCATTTTGAAGTGACGATGCTGCTGGCGCTGCTGTCGTCGGCGGTGCTGGGGGTGGTGACGAAGAAGACGGACCGGGAGCGGCTGGAGTACGGGCTGCGGTCGATGGGCTGGTTCCTGGTCACGGTGTTCGGGCTGGGGTGGCTGATGTACTTGGGACACCGGTAGACACACCGCGGCCTCGATCGAAGAGTAAAACGAAAACGGTTCGCCTGGGGCCTCCGGGGAGGCCCCATATTTATTCGGGCTCATCAGGACTTACGTTGGGCGCCATACCTCCGAAGAGGTTGCCTGGATTGGGAACCGCCGAAGCGGCCGCCTTACTGAGGCGATAGGGGACGCGCCGGCCGGCGGTTGCTACCCCGCACAAGAGTGTCTCATACGGGCCAAAGCGTTTTCCTGGAAGTTGTTTGAAACATTGGGGAGATTCGCTGGGACCGGGGGTGGCCGGACCTGGAGGTCCGGCAGCAGGCCGGGAGGCCCATAAGCGATAAGATAAGAAACTGTGTGAGGTTTGGAGGACTCGCTT
>DAHVTI010000107.1 GCA_027324255.1 Bryobacterales bacterium
CCTTCGCCGGCTTCGACGCCGCCTTCGCCACCACCGTGTACTCCCCAGGCGCCACCCCCGTCGCCTGAAACGCCCCCGTCGCCTGATTCACCATCACCCGGCTCCCCACCGCCTCCTTCCCCCGCCGCAACTCCACCTCCACCGGCTCGTACGCCCGGTAGTTCGTCATCCGCCCCGCCACCTTCGTTCCCTTCTGCCCGCTCAGCCGGAAGTTCGCCTCCACCGTACCCCCCGGCTCCACCTCCACCACGCTCGCCTCCTCCTCCGTCGCCCCGCTCGGAAAGTACTGCGGCCCATACGCCAGGTCCCCGTCCCGCGTCTGCGGCATCGGCCCCAACCCGGAAATCGTCGCCCGCCGCCCCAGCGCCTTCACGAAATACCGACCCGGCGTGATGTGCCACAGCCGGTATTGCCCCAAATCGTCCGTCTGGAAGGTCGCATACACCGACACTTTCCTCCGCCCCTCTTCCACTCTCCGCTCCAGCGCCTGCACCGTAATTCCCATCAGCGCCTCGCCGTTCTCGTCCGTAACCCGCCCCGCTATCGCCCCCAGCGCCGTCAACTCTACCTCCGCCTCCCCCTCGATCGACAGTGGCGCCCTCGTCCACACATCGCCCCCGCCTTTCAACCGGTAGCCCCGCTTCCACACTGTCACCCTCTCCATCGGCTTCACCCCGCTGAACCGGAATCGCCCGTCCGCTCCCGTCGTCGCCGCCCGGCGGACAGTCCCCGCCACATCGCTCACCGCCGCCGTTGCCCCCTCCACAGGCTGCCCTGTCGCCGCGTTCCGCACCACCCCCGCCACCTCCCGCTCCGCCGCCGGCCTCTCCTGCCCCCACGCCGCCACCAACAATCCCACCGCAATTCCGGAAAAAAGGCGCACTCGTGGCATAAGCCACAACTATATCTAAAACTCCGCCCGCCCTGCGGCCCTATTTCCCCCCGGCCTCACAATCCACTCCCCCGGCCTCACCCCATACTCAGGCCCCAGCTTCTGATACTCGGTGCCCCCCCGCCCGTTCCAGTCCCAAACCACCTTCCCCCCTCTCACCGTCAACTCGCAAAACAACCTCTGCTTGCCCGTAAACGCCCCCGCGCTCGTATCCAGAAACCGGAACTCCCCCTCCATCACCCGGAACGCCGCAATGTCCGCCTCCGCCCCCACCGTCAGGTGCCCCAGCTCCGGGTGCCCTATCATCTCCGCCGGCCGCCGCGTCGTTCGCTCCACCACGTCCCGCAGCCCCATCCCCATCGCCAGAAATTTCGACATCGTCGTCGGCAGGTCCATCATCGCCCCGTTCATGCTGTCCACGTGCAGGTCCGTCGAAATAGAATCCGGATAAAACCCCTGCGCCACCGCCGGCGACGCGTTCCGCCACGCAAAGCTCCCCCCGCCGTGCCCGACATCAAACAAAACCCCGCGTTTCCGTGCCTCCAGCAGATACGGATACAACCGCCTCCGCTCGTCCACCCAGGGTACGGTCGCCTTGTACATGTGCGTCGAAATATCCCCCGCCCTCAATTTGCTCCCCACTAATTCGTAATACGGCCGCTCTTTCCGGAAATATCCGAAATCCACCATCACCGGCTTGCCCGCCAGCCGCCCCGCCTCCACTGCCTTCTCCACCGCCACCCACGACGGCCCTTCGAAATGCGCCGTCTTCACCCCCACCACCACGTCCGCATGCTTCTTCGCCAGCCGCGCCACCTCTTCCGGCTTCATGTCCTCCGGGTGCTGCTCCACGATGTTCGTCATCATCCCCAGCCCCGCGATGTTGATGAACGCGAACACCCGCGTCTGCGCCCGGTCCAGCACCGTCTGCCGGAACTGCTCGAAATTCCTCCACCCCGCGCTCCCCGCGTCCGCCATCGTCGTCACCCCGCTGCGGAAGCTGAAGTCGTCCGGCCGCACGCTCTTGTCCCCCGCCCACGCGTCCGCCACCCCCGTCGTCGAAAACAGGTGCGTGTGGATGTCCACCAGTCCCGGTGTCACCACCAGCCCGCTCACGTCCAGCACCTTCTCCGCCTCGCCCGCCCCGATCCCCGCCCGCACCGCCGCAATCTTGCCGTCCTTGATCGCGACGTCCATCACCCCGTCCACGCCGTTCTTCGCATCCAGCACCCGCCCGCCCTTCAGCACCAGGTCGTATCGCGTCTGTCCGCTCATCATCATCGCCGCTCCAATCAGCACAAGCCCTGCTCTCATACGCGCCACTATATGATGGATCCCGTGCGCGCCGCCATCGTCCTCTTCCTCGCCCTCCCCCTCGCCGCCCAGTCCCTCGACACCTGCCGCGCCTCCTTCGACGGCGCCCAACTCGTCATCGCCAACTCCCACTTCCAGCGCACGTGGCGCCTCGACGGCCCCGCCCTCCGTCCCATCTCTTTCCTCGATCTCTCCACCCAAACCCAGTGGCTCGCCCCGCCCTCCGCCTCGCCCGCTCCGCCCTCCCGCCGCTTCACTCTCAAGACCACCCGTACCCGCCTCTCTCCCGTCGAAGCCGAGTCCCTCCTCGTCGAGCTCTCCTCCCTCGCGCCCTCCCATCTCACTTACCGCTTCCAGCTCTTCCCCGCCGCCCGCGGCGTCTCCGTCACCGTCCAATCCACCCCCTCCTCCGCCGCCTCCACGGAAGCCGCCAACGTCTCCGGTATCGAGCAGGAGCGCAAAGCCCCCGCCCCCGATCCCCTCGCCGCCGCCTTCGAAGCCCTCCCCCTCGCCCCCCGCCACATCCTCCTCACCCAGGCCGAGCTCCTCGACCAGACCGACGCCCACAACCAGCTCGCCCACGAGCGCCACTGGCTCCTTCAAACCAACGAATCCCTCCGCCTCCCCGGCGTGCTCTTCTTCGCCGAAAATCCCCTCACCCGCAACGGCCTCGTCTTCCTCCAGCACGCCCCCCTCCCCCACGTCCGTCCCGTGAAGACTCCCGCCGATCTCCTCTACGACGCCCGCGCCCACCGCCTCGCCCTCCTCGATCACGGCTACACCATCGTCACCCTCGCCTACAACGGCGGCGAGCCCGGCCGCATCGCCGCCCTCCAGTCCTGGCAGCGCCAGCTCCGCCAGTACGACCCCACCCGCGACGGCCGCTTCCTCTCCAATACCTGGGGCGACCGCTCCCGCGACGCCCGCATCAACGACGCTTTCATGCGCCGCGAAATCCAGGCCGGCGCCCGCCTCGGCGTCGACGTCATCCAGATCGACGACGGCTGGGAACAGGGCCGCACCGCTAACTCCGCCTCCGCCGCCGGCAAAGGCCCCTGGACCGGCTTCTGGGCCGCCGACCCCAATTTCTGGAACGTCGACGCCGTCCGCTTCCCCCACGGCCTCCAGCCCATCGTCCACCTCGCCGCTCAAAGCAATATGCAGTTCGGACTCTGGTTCGCCCCGGACTCCTCCAACGACTTCGCCAACTGGCAGCGCGACGCCGCCCGCCTCCTCCAACTCCACCGCACCCTCGGCATCAACTACTTCAAAATCGACGGCGTCAAAGCCACCTCCCCAAGCTCCGAACAAAACCTCAAATCTTTGTTTGATCGCGTCCACGGCGAGTCCCGCGGCCGCGTCACCTTCGACCTCGATGTCACCGCCGAAGTCCGCCCCGGCTACTTCGGCGCGCCCCGCCCCGGCCCCCTCTTCGTCGAGAACCGCTATACCGACTGGCACCGCTACTGGCCCCACCAGACCCTCCGCAACCTCTGGACCCTCGCCCACTACGTCGATCCCCTCCGCCTCCGCTTCGAGTTCCTCAACGTGGCCCGCAACGCCGCGCAATACCCCGGGGACCCCCTCGCCCCTGCCCTCTACACTCCCGCGTCGCTCTTCGCTTCCGTCATGATCGCCAACCCCCTCGGCTGGTTCGAAATCTCCAACCTGCCCCCCGCTTACTTCCAGCAGCTCCCGCCCCTCGTCGCCCTCTGGAAGCAGCACCGCCCGCGCATGCACGCCGCCCGCATCCTCCCCGTCGGCTCCGCTCCCGACGGAACATCCTGGACCGGTTTTGTTGCGGTCGCCGAAGACGGCCGCGAAGCCTGGGCCATCCTCTTCCGCGAGCTGAACCCCTCGCCTTCCTGGTCTCTCGAAATCCCCTTCGCCGCCCCCTCCCTCCGCGCCGAAGTCCTCTCCGGCGCCGGCGCGGCCTCTTACGAGCAGGGCGTCCTCAGAGCCCGCATCGACTCTCAACTCGGCTACCTCTGGGTCCATCTCCGTCCCTAGCCCGTCGTCCCGCTTGCAATACAATGACCCCGTGCGCCCCGCCATCTTCTTCCTCGCCCTCCCCCTGCTCGCCCAGCCCCGCCTGCTCCTCAGCCAATCCGACATCGACCGCATCAAGGCCACCGCCGCCGCCCAGCCCTGGGCCCGTGAAGTCGTCGACACTCTCATCCAACGCGCCGAACGCTGGCCCGCATCGCACGTCCGCGAATACGGCCTCAAGGAATGGGCGCTCCCCGCCGAAGGCGCCGGCTGGTCCCACGCCTACGTCTGCCCCGAGCACGGCCTGCGCCTCCAGCAGAAGGCCGGCCGCAACCTCTGCCCCCTCGACGGCAAGGACTATCACGGCTGGCCCATCGACAACGTCGTCTTCATGCACCGCAACTCCGACAACGTCCGCGCCGCCCGCGACATCGCCCTCGCCTTCCTCCTCACCGGCAACGGCGCCTATGGCGCCAAGGCCCGCCGCATCATCAACGCCTACACCCCCCTCTACAAAACCCTCCCCGTCCACGACAACGACAACAAGCCCGGCACCCCCCGCGGCGCCCGCGTCATGTCCCAGACCCTCTCCGAGGCCGGCTGGCTCGTCCCTCTCGTCTTCGCCTACGACCTCGTCCGCCACACCATGCCCCCCGCCGAGCGCGAGGCGTTCGAAAACAACGTCCTCCGCGAAGCTGCCCAGGTCATCGGCAAGTACGACATGAAAAAGAGCAACTGGCAGAGCTGGCACAACGCCGCCCTCCTCGCCGTCGGCCTCACCCTCAAGGACCAGCCGCTCATCGACAAGGCCCTCGACGGCCCCTCCGGCTTCAAGTTCCAGATGCGCGAATCCATCACCCCCGACGGCCCCTGGTTCGAAGGCGCCTGGGGCTATCACTTCTTCTCCGTCGAGCCCCTCCTGCTCACTTACGAAATGGCCCGCCGCGCCGGCATCTCGCTCCCCGCAGCCGCCGCCCTCCAGCGCATGCTCGACGCCCCCGAGCGCGCCGTCTTCCCCGACAACTCCCTCCCCAACTTCAACGACTCCGGCCTCGTCCAGCTCCCGCCCCGCCGCAAGCCTTTCGAGAAGCTCCTCTGGGGCGAGTCGCCTTTCCCCAAGCCCCCCTCCTCCGCCGCGCTCGCCTCTGACCTCATGCCCGGCGCCGGCATCGCCACTCTCCGCGTCCGCGACTCCGACCACACCCTGGCCGTGAAATTCGGCCCCCACGGCGGCGGCCACGGCCACAACGACAAGCTGACTTTCGTCTCCTTCGCCAACGGCCGCCATCTCGCCACCGACCCCGGCACCCAGGCCTACGCCGCCAAATCCCACGCCACCTGGGACAAAACCACCATCGCCCACAACACCATCACCGTCGACGAAACCAACCAGGCCCAGGCCGCCGGCAAGCTCCTGGACTGGCGCCCGTCGCCAGACAAAACCGTCATCCGCCTCTCCGCCGGCCCCGTCTACAAAAACGTGGAGCTCACCCGCACCCTCGTCCACACCGCCCGCTACACCCTCGACGTTTTCGAAGCCCGCTCCACCGATGGCCGCCCCCACAAAATCGACTGGATCTACCACAACGCCGGAGCCGTCACCACCGATCTCGATCTCCGCCCCGGCCCCGAGTTACCCCAGACCAACGGCTATCAACATCTCGCCAACTCCCGGTTCACAAAACTCGACACGCCGTGGCGCGTCGATTTCACGGGCCTCCGCCTCCACATGCTCGCCGCCCCCGAAACCACCGTGGTATTGGGCCAGGGCCTGGGCCCCGATCTCCGCATCCCCGTCCCCTTCGCCCTGGCCCGCCGCACCGCCGTAACCACCGTCTTCGTCAGCCTCTACGAGCCCTTCCGCGACAAACCCCAAATCCAATCCTTCCGCCAAACCGCCCCCGGCCGCTACGAAATCCAATTCCCCGGCCGCACCGAAGCCATTTCGCTCCGGCCGTGATTCGGGATCACAACGAATCCCCCCTTTGTTTCAAACAACTTCCGGGAAAACGCTTTGGCCCGTATGAGACACTCTTCTGCGGGGTACCAAACCGCTGGCCAGCGCGTTCCCCAAAAAATCGCCTCGAGTAAGGCGGGCCGCTCCGGCGGTCTTCTAATCCAGGCAACCTCCTCGGAGGTATGGCGCCCAACGTAAGTCCTGATGAGCCCGAATAAATTCGGCGGGGCGGCCAGTTTCGAACTGCGCCCCGCCGGGCGATCTCCCAGTGCCGTAGTGTGTCTCCACGCCGTCTGCTACGATTTTCGTTTCCACCCCATGCAAGTCCGCCTCTCTCCATACGGCGCTGCTTCCACCCAGCCCTCGCACTTCAACCGCATGATGGCCGCCTTCGCCCACGACTTCCGCGACGGCTTCGACATCAATCTCGGCGTCGGCTACGTCAACGAAAAAACCATCCCCACCCAACTCTTCACTGAAGCCCTGCGCGCCGTCGCCGCCGACCCCGCCACCTACCGCCAGGCTTTCAACTACGGCGGTGCCGCCGGCTCTCCCAACCTCCTCCGCGCGCTCCGCGATTTCCTCGCCCGCCGCAACGCCGCCCCGCCCTCCGGCTACCGCCTCGCCATCGGCCCCTGCGGCGCCACCTCCATCCTCGACGCCCTCGCCGAACTCCTGCCCGCCGGCCTCGTCGTCACCTCCGACCCCAACTACTACATCTACTCCGACACCCTCGAGCGTAAGGGCTTCCGCGTCCTCGCCGTCCCCGAAGACGCCGAAGGGCCGTGCCTCGTAACTCTCGAACGCAAGCTCGCCGCGTTGGGCGACGACGCCGCCGACATCTCCTTCTTCTACTTCGTCACCGTCAACAACCCCTCCTGCACCATCCTCTCCAACGCCCGCCGCCGCGCCCTGCTCGACGTCGCCGCCCGCGAATCGAAAAAACAGAATCGCCGCATCCCGGTTTTTTACGACCTCGCCTACGAACTCCTCCTCCACGACCCCGCCGCTGAACCCTTCCGCTCCGTGCTCGCGGAAGACGACCTCGGCATCGCCTACGAAATCGGCACGCTCTCCAAGATCCTCGCCCCCGCCCTCCGCATCGGCTACCTGCTCGGCCCCGAAGGCCCCCTCATGAGCGCCTGCGTGCAGAAGACCTCCGACACCGGCTTCAGCGCCCCGCTCTTCGTCCAGGAAATGGCCGCCTGGCTGCTCGACCATCACATCGCCGCCCAACTCGAAGCCGTCAACGCCGGCTACCGCGAAAAAGCCCTCGCCGTCGGCGCCGCCATCGGCGAACACCTCGGCCCGCATCTCGAAGAGTGCCGCGGCGGCTCGGCCGGCTTCTACTACTACCTCACCTTCCGCGGCGCCCGCACCGAGCCCGGCTCCGAATTCTTCAACCGCCTCTCGCACCCGCCGGACCCCTCGAAACCAAAGGTCATCTACATCCCCGGCCAATACTGCGTCCACCCGCAAGGCGACCTCGCCGAAAAGGGCCTCCGCCAGCTCCGCCTCTCCTACGGCTTCGAGGACACCGCCCGCATCCTCGACGCCATCGCGCTCATGCGCTGCGCACTGCCGCTATGATGAAAGCGGGATGCTCGCGGAATTGGCATTGACGGTGGCGCTGGCCGGCTGGAAGGCGGATATCGAAGCCCAAAGCGGAACCCCCGTCCACATCGCCGTCGCCGAATACGATCAGCCCTCGCACACCTATCGCCTGGCGGACGGCGCACCGCGCCGCGACCTGTTCGCTACCTACTTAAAGAACGAGAACTTCACGCGCCAGTTCCAGCAGATGTACGCCGTCATGGTCCACCACAAGGCGCCGGACGGCAACGCCTTCCTCATCCTGCTCAACGGCATGCGCCAGGCCGAATGGGCGGGCCACGAAGAGGCCGTCATCGCCCACGAACTCGGCCACGCCTGGATCAAGGCCCGCGGCCTGCCCACCCCGGTCTTCATCGACAACGCCTGGGCCTGCGTCGGCGTCCACGCGGGCGACATCCCGCAGCACGTCCTGATGCGCGCCGAACTCGACCGCCGCGGCATCGACCACCGCACGTTCTGGCTGGCCGGCCTCGACGCGGCAGCGAAGGAAATGGAAACCAAGCCGGCGCCGCCGGAATCGGACCGCTGCGCCCGCGTCCGCGTCGCCGCTCAATGGGCCGACGTCCAACTGGGCCTCAAAGCTGGCGAATGGGCCGGCCGCGCGCGCTACGAAGCGGCCGTCCGCGGACAGATGCCGGAGGTGGAGGAGACCACCAACATCATCGTCAAATACCTGCAGGGAAAGAACCTGGAAGACCGCGCCGTCCACCGCCAAGCCCTCACATTCGTCTTTGAAAAGTTGAAAGATTTGGGCTATCAGCGAACGAAGGCCTACCGCGTCTATGCTACGCTCAAAGAGACTCCACACGTCACTTGACGTCGCGCGCCGGGTAAAGCCGGGGTGCGCCCACAGGCATTTCTCCACATGAATATCCGCTCGCTCTTCAGCCTTTTTTCCTCCGACCTTGCCATCGACCTGGGTACGGCGAACACATTGGTGTTCGCCCGCGGCAAGGGCATTGTGGTCAACGAGCCGTCCATCGTCGCCATCAATAAGAACAACGGCGACGTGGAAGCGGTGGGCAAGGAAGCCAAGGAGATGCTTGGGCGCACGCCGGGCAACATCGTGGCCATCCGCCCGATGAAGGACGGCGTTATCGCCGACTTCAAAGTCACCGAGCGCATGCTGAATTACTTCATTCAGAAAGCGCACGGCCGCAAGATGCTGGTCCACCCCCGCATCGTCATCGGCGTGCCCAGCGAAATCACGCAGGTGGAAAAGCGCGCCGTCATCGATTCGGCCTACCGCGCCAAAGCCAGCGAGGTCCACCTCGTCGAGCAGGCCATGGTGGCCGCCATCGGCGCCGGCCTGCCCATCACCGAGCCTTCCGGCAACATGGTGGTGGACGTCGGCGGCGGCACCACCGACGTCGCCGTCATTTCGCTGTCCGGCATCGTCTACTCGCGCTCCGTGCGCGTGGCCGGCAACGAGATGGACGACGCCATCATGCAGTACCTCAAGAAGAAGTACAACCTGCTGATTGGCGAGCGGACGGCGGAGCAGATCAAGATGCAGGTCGGCAGCGCCTTCCCGCTGGAGAAGCCGATTTCGATGGAGATCAAGGGGCGCAACCTGATCGAGGGCGTGCCGCGCACCATCGTGGTGGCGGACGAGGAGATCCGCGAGGCGCTGTCGGAGTGCGTGGCTACTATCATGAACGCCATCCGCGTCGCGCTCGAGCGGACCCCGCCGGAACTGAGCGCCGACATCAGCGACCGCGGCATCGTGCTGACGGGCGGCGGCGCGCTGCTGAAGAACCTGGACAAGCGCATCCGCGAGGAGACCGGGCTGCCCGTGTCGATCGCCGAAGACCCGCTGGCCAGCGTGGTGCTCGGCACCGGGCGCATGCTGACGGACTTCAAGCTGCTGCGCCGGATTGCGATCGATTAAGCGCTCATTCGAAGCGCGCAAGGCTGGGCCATGGAAACATTCCTGAGCCGGTACCGGAACCTGAGCGTGCTGCTGCTGCTGGTGGTGGCGCAGCTCCTGCTGCTGGCCTACCAGGTGAAAGCGCGGGACGACGTGCCGCTGATCCGCGTGTGGGCCGTCTCGGCCGTCACGCCGCTGGCGCGCGGCATCGAATCCATCCGCGGCGGCACGGGCGGCTTCTTCCAGGGCTACCTCTTCCTGCATGACGTGCAGGTGGAAAACATCCTCCTGAAACGCGAAATGGGCGCTCTCAAGCTCCGCAACCGTTTCCTGGCGGCGGAGCTGGCCATGGCCGACCGCGCCAAGGCGCTGGACGAGTTCCGCGCCAAGACGCCGTCGAAGACCCTGCCGGCGCGCGTCATCGGCACCGGCACCGGCGCCAATTCACGCGTCGTCTTCATCGACCGCGGCTCCACCGACGGCGTCAAGCGCGGCATGGCCGCCATCGCGCCCGAGGGTATCGTCGGCAAGGTAGTGGCCGCTTACCGGATGTCGTCGCTGGTGCAGCTCATCACCGAGCAGGGCTCGGTGGCCGGCGTCGTGTCGCAGAAGAACAAGGTGCGCGGCACGCTCAAGGGCGTCGGCGCCAACACCTGCGTCGTCGAGTACGTGCAGAACGAAGACAAGCTGGAGCCGGGCGAGTGGTTCTTTACTTCCGGCGCGGACCGCGTCTTCCCACGCGGCCTGCCGGTGGGCCAGGTGAAGATGGTCCGCGAAGGCCGCGGCGGCAAGGAAGTGGTGGTGGAGCCCAGCGGGCTGTGGACGGGCATGGAAGAGATGCTCATCGTGCTCGACGGCGTGCACGGGCTGGTGCCCCCGCCGGATGAGCCCGCCTCGCGCGAGGTCAGCATCCTGCCGGCGCCTCCGCCCGAGACCCCCGCGGCCTCGGAGCTCGATGCGGCTTCGCCCGACAGCGGCGCCGCCATGACCGACGCCGACCGGCTGAAGGAGCGCTACCAGCGCGTGGTGGAAGGACAGGGCGTGCATCTCGGCGTGAAGGGCGCGATTGCGGACTTCAACCGCGCGCCGGCCCCGGCCAGGCCGCCCGCCGTGCCGGCCGCAACTGGCGCCGCGCCCGCCCCTGCCGGGAAAGTCGAGCCGGGCAAGCGATGACGGGAATGAGCGAACGCCTGATGGGCGGCGGCCTGGGCAATACGAAGATCTCCAAATTCCGGCCGGTGGCCTACATCGTGCCGCCGCTGGTGGCCATCCTGTTCCAGGTCTACGTGCCGCGCTTCGCCTCCTACCTCTCCTACCTGGAGCTGCCGCTGCTGGTGACGGTCTATTTCGCGCTGATGCGCCGCCAGCCGGTGGCTGGCGCAGTCATCGGCTGCGCCATCGGACTGGTGCAGGACGCGCTCAGCCAGCACCCCCTCGGCATGCAGGGCATCGTCAAGACTCTGGTGGGCTACTTCGCCGCCTCCATCAGCATGCGCTTCGACGTCGAAAACGTCGCGCTGCGCTTCGTGCTGAGCTTCTTCTTTTTCGTCTTCCACCAGTTCTTCCTGTGGGTGCTGGCGCGGGGGCTGTTGGGGCAGAGCATGGACCTGCAGGTGCCGCAAACCATCATCTTCGCGTTCCTCAACGCGGTGGTGGCGATTCCGCTCTTCCTGGTGTTGGATAGACTGAAGACAGAGGAACTGTAGAGGACGCCCGTGCGCTACATACCAGCGGAGAGGCAGCCCGATTCCAGCCTGTCGCGGCCGCTGCTGCGCGACGACACCAAATTCGCGGCGGCCAAGATCGCCGTGTTTCAATATTTCGCCGTCGGCGTGTTCATCTTCCTGGCCGTGGGCTACTGGGACCTGCAGGTGCGCAACGAGGAGTTCTACTCCGAAAAAGCCCAGCAGAACCAGATCAAGAGCCGGCCCATACCGGCGCCGCGCGGCAAGATCCTGGACCGGGACGGCCGCGGCATCGTCGACAACCACGCCTCCTACCGAGCCATCCTGTCGCGGGAAAACCTGCGCGAGGAGCACCTGCGCCTCATCGCCGCGGGCCTCAACCTGGACCCCGACGAGCTCGAGGCCAAGGTCCGCCGCTTCCGCCGCCAGCCCTCTTACCTCACCATCCCGCTGAAGGACGAGCTGAACTCCGACGAGCTCACCTTCGTCGAGGCGCACCACGGCGAGGACAGCTTCCCCGAGCTCGAGCTGATGAAGTACCAATACCGCATCTACCCGCAGGGCGGCCTGGCGGCCCACCTGCTGGGCTACGTGGGCGAGGTCAACGACGCCGAGCTGAACTCGCAGGAGTGGGCCAACCACAACCCCGGAGACCTGATCGGGAAGGCCGGCGTGGAGCGCTACTACAACGAAATGCTGACGGGCATCGACGGCCAGCGCCAGGTGCGCGTCGACAACCGCCAGAACATTCGCGAGGTGCTCGGCGTCAAGGAAGCCCAGCCCGGCAAGGACCTGCGGCTGACCATCGACCTGGACCTGCAGGTGGTGGCCGAGATGGCCATGGAAGGCAAGCGCGGCGCCGTGGTGGCGCTGGACCCGCGCACCGGCGAGGTGCTGGCCCTCGTCTCCACGCCCGCCTACGATCCGAACAACTTCGTGGGGCGCATCGGCGCCAGGGAGTACGCCGAGCTGGTGCGGAACCCCTACAAGCCGCTGTTCAACCGCGCGCTGCAGGCGCAGCAGGCGCCGGGCTCCACCTTCAAGCCCATCATGGCGCTGGCGGCGCTGGAATCCGGCGCCATCGACGAAAACTTCACGGTGCACTGCAGCGGCGGGGCCAACTGGTACGGCCGTTATTTCAAGTGCCACAAGCGCGGCGGGCACGGGACCGTGAACCTGAAGACCGCCATCGCCCAGAGCTGCGACGTGTTCTTCTACGCCGTGGGCAACAAGCTGGGCATCGACACCATCGCCAAGTACGCCGAGATGGCGGGGCTCGGCAGAAAGACGGGCATCGACCTGCCGGGCGAAAAAGAGGGCCTGGTGCCGTCGTCGAAATGGAAGATCCGCACGCAGCGCGAGAAGTGGTACGCGGGCGAGACGATTTCGGTGTCGGTGGGGCAGGGCGCGCTCATCGTGACGCCGCTGCAACTGGCGCAAGCCATCGGCGGCATCGCCACAGGCGGCGTGTGGATGCGGCCGCACGTGGTGAAGAGCGACAAGCCGGCCGAGCCGGCGCGCAAGGCCGACCTGAACATCGACAACGTCAACAAGGTGATCTACGGCATGTACGCGGTGGTCAACGAATGGGGCACCGGGGCCGCGTCGCGCATTCCGGGCATCGACATGTGCGGCAAAACCGGCACGGCGCAACTGGCCTCGAATGAGCTGCTGAGGCAGAAGAATGGCGAGGAGTGGAAGGACAACGCGTGGTTCGTGGGCTTCGCGCCGCGCGAGTCGCCGGAGATCGTGGTGGTGGCGCTGTATGAAAACGGGGCGCACGGCGACCAGGCGGGGCCCATCGTGCGCGACGTCATCAAGGCGTACTTCGACAAGAAGGCGCGCGTGAACCGGCTGGAGCAGCCGGGGCCGAACATAGCGCAGATGCTCTCGAGTCCCGGGCCGGCGGCCCCTTCCGCCGGCGGAAAGCTGGCACGCTGATGTCGGGGTACCGTTCGATCCGCGGGCTGGACTGGGGGCTGATCCTGATCGCCGTGGCCATCTGCGCGCTGGGGATCCTGCAGATCTACAGCGCGACGCTGGACACGGCGTGGCGTTCGGCCTGGTGGAAGCAGATTCTGTACCTGGTGGTGGGGCTGGGTGCGATGTGGCTGATGACGCGCATCGATTACCACACGCTGCTGGGGCAGGTGCCGGTGCTGTACGGGGCGAGCCTGGCGCTGCTGGTGCTGACGCCGCTGGTGGGCCGGCTGGTGTGGGGGTCGAAGCGCTGGATTCCGATGGGGCTGGGCTTCAAGTTTCAGACTTCGGAGTTTGTCAAACTAGTGATAGTATTACTGGTAGCCCGGTATCTGGCCGAGTTGAAGAGTAACCGGCTGGAGGGCCGGGACCTGCTGAAACTAGGTGCGCTGGTCGGAGTGCCATTCGCCCTGGTGGCGGCACAGCCGGATCTCGGCACGTCCTTGACGTATGTGCCGATCCTAGTGATCGGATTGTTTTTAGGCGGCATCCGCTGGCAGCACGCGGCCCTGGTCGTGGGGTTGGCGGCGGTGTTGATGCCGGTGGGCTGGTTCTTCCTGAAGGATTACCAGAGAGCGCGTCTGGAGACCTTCGTCGACCCGATGAAGGACCCGACGGGCAAGGGTTACCAGGTGATCCAGTCCAAGATTGCAGTGGGCGCCGGAGGGATCTGGGGCCGGGGAGTGACCCATGGCTCCCAGACGCAACTCAGGTTTCTGCCGGTGGCACACACGGATTTTCTGATTTCGGCTTTTGCCGAGGAGCATGGCTTCGTCGGCATCCTGGTCGTGCTGGGGTTGTATTTCCTGCTGATGATGCAGGTGGTGCAAAATGCACAGACAGCCCCGGACCGGGCGGGAATGTTCATCTGTATGGGAGTTTGTTCGCTGCTGCTGTTCCACCTGCTGGTGAATGCGGGGATGGCGGCAGGGCGGATGCCGGTAACGGGAATTCCGCTGCCCCTGATGAGCTACGGGGGGTCGAGCATGTTGTCGGTATTCATGATGCTGGGGCTGGTGAACAATGTCAGGCTCCGGCGGTTTGTAGCGTAACGGAACGGAACAGAGAGAGCGCCCGGAGACAGCGTAAACGACGCGGCGCCAGGTGAAAGTTCAGCAGGATTACGCGGCCGGATCAAGCGGCCGCCGCCGTTCGGGCGATGTCCCGCCGATGGTGGGGCGAACAAGCCCGGCGGACGGAAACAGATTTTGAATGGGAAGGTGCCCGCGGGGCGGGCCTCGACCTCCGCGGGGGGACTTCCCCGCCTGAACCTGCCGGAAACGCCCGAGACCAGCCTCTCTCCACTCCGCAGCCCGAGCGCGAAGTGGAGGCACAAATTGATGTCATCGAAAGAACTGGTAGTCAGCCAGTCGCGCCACGAGACCAAAGTAGGGATTCTCGAGGACGGACAACTGGTAGAGGTGTACTTCCAGCGGGCGAACGAGTATTCGCTGGCCGGAAGCATTCACAAGGGCCGCGTGACGCGCGTGCTGCCGGGCATGCAATCGGCGTTCGTGGACCTGGGACTGGAGCGGGACTGCTTCCTGTACGTCTCGGACTTCTTTGAAGAGAACGCCGACGAGATCGACCGCGTGAGCGACGACCGGCGCGGCAGCGGCCGCGGCGATCGGGACCGCGACCGGGATCGCGACCGGGACCGGGATAGAGGCCGGGGACGCGGCAGGGATCGCGATCGCGACCGGGACCGGGACCGCGAGGCGGCGCCCGTGCTGGCGGTGGAAGCTCCCGCCGAAGCGCCGGAAGCCGAGGAACCGGTGGTGGCTGCTCCGGCGGAGAGCGCCGGCGAGGAACAGGACCGCGGCGGAGGCCGGGGACGGCGTTCGCGGCGGCGCCGCCGCGGCGGCCGCGGCCTGCCGGACTCCAAGTACGCGTCGGCCAGCGACACGGAAGCCGAAGGCCCGGCGGCCGAGGATTCGGACGAGGAAGCGGCGGCGGAAAGCAGCGAAGAGAGCGCGGTGGAGGAGGTGATCCTGCTGCCGGGCGAGTCGCTGAAGAAGTACCGCGGCTCAGCGGGGGAGCCGGCGCCGGCCGAAACCGGGGACGCCGGGGAAGAAAGCGCCGAGGAAGCTTATGAAGAAGCGGCGGCCGAGGCGGCGGAAGAGATCCTGGACCGCGTGGAAGAGATCGAGCAGCGCGGGGAGCTGAGGCTGGAGGCGGAGCCGGCGGAAGAAGCCGGCGAAGCGGAAGACGCGGAAGAGGCTCGGGCGGAAGCCGAGGCCGAAGCGGAAGAAGACAGCCCGGGTGAAGAGTCCGAGGAAGCCGGGGCCGAGGGCGCCGGCGAATCCGCCGAAGGCGAACCTGCCGAAGGCGCCTCCGAAGACGAAGGCGTCGAACCGGCGCGCATGCCGCAGAGCCTGACGGCGACGCTGCGCGCACAGGGCGGCCGGGCGATGCACCGCATCTCGCGGCGCATGCGGCGGCGCGGCGGGCGCGGGCGCGGCCAGGAAGGCGCGGAAGGCGCGGCTGCCGAGACGCCCGAGGCGCGGCCGGAACTGGCGCCGGAGCGCACGGAAGCGCGGCAGGACCGTCCGGAGCGGCCGGAACCCCGGGACCGCGGCGACCGCGACCGCGGGGATCGCGAACGCGGCGGCGACCGCGAACGGCCGGAGCGCGACCGCACACCCCTGGCTTCCATCGCGGACCTGCTGAAGGAAGGCCAGGAGATCATCGTCCAGATCGCCAAGGAGCCGCTGGGCCAGAAGGGCGCGCGCATCACCTCGCACATCGCGCTGCCGGGCCGGTACGTGGTGTACATGCCGACGGTGGAGCACCTGGGCGTGTCGCGCAAGATCTCGACCGACGAAGAGCGGCAGCGGCTGCGGCGCATCCTGCAGAAGCACCGCGAGGGCGTGGCCGGCGGCTACATCATGCGGACGGCCGGCGAAGGCCGGACGGAAGAAGACATTGAAGCCGACATGAAGTACCTGGCCGCCCTGTGGCTGGACATCAAGGCGAAGGCCGAGAAGCGGCGCGCGCCGGCGCTGCTGCACCACGACGTGGAAGTCGTGCAGCGGCTGATCCGCGACCAGCTCACCGAAGGCTTCAAGGCCATCTGGGTGGACCACGAGGACCTCTACGAGCAGGTGCTGCACAACGTCGAGCGGGTGCAGCCGAACCTGCTGAGCCGGGTGAAGCTGTACACGCGGCCGGAGCCGATCTTCGACGCCTTCGGCATCACGCAGGAACTGGAGAAGGCGCTGCGGCCGAAGGTATGGCTGAAGTCCGGCGGGTTCATCGTCATCAACCAGACGGAAGCGCTGGTGGCCATCGACGTGAACACGGGCAAGTACGTCGGCAAGACGAACCGCCTGGAAGACACGATCGTGAAGACGAACCTGGAAGCCGTGCGGGAGATCGTGCGGCAGATGCGGCTGCGGGATTTGGGCGGCATCATCGTGGTGGACTTCATCGACATGGACGAGCGCAAGAACCGGCAGAAGGTGATGCAGGCGCTCGAAGAGACGATGCGGCAGGACAAGGCGCCTTACAAGATCCTGCAGTTCAACGATTTCGGCCTGGTGGCGATTACCAGGAAGCGCGTGAAGCAGTCGCTCGAGCGGGCGTTGTGCTCGCCGTGCCCGAACTGCGAGGGCGCCGGCTACGTGAAGAGCGTGGACACGGTGATCGCCGAAATCCTGACGCAGGCGCAGAAATACGCCAAGGTGGTGGACACCAAGGACGTGGTGCTGCGCGTGAATCCGGAGGTGGCGAAGGAGTTGAAATCGGTGGAGAACGAGTACCTGGAAGAGATCGAAGAGGTGCTGGGCCGGCCGGTGCTGGTGACCTCCGATCCGCTGCTGCACCAGGAGAAGTTCGACCTGGCGTAAGCTGGAGGGCGTGAAGCGCCTGACAGGAATACTGGCAATGCTGGCCGCTGGGAGCATGGCTCTCAGCGGCCAGCGTGTTTTGGTGTACAGCGAATACCAGCGGGTAGGGCCGGACGGGGCAGTGGTGAAGGCGGACCGCGTGGAGCGGCGGCGGGAGATTCTGTCGCCGGCGGTGGCACGGAACGCCTGGGCGACGTTCCGTGTCGCTGCCGTGGTGCCGAACGGATCCCCGTACACTATCCATATCGCCCAAAATCCCGAGAATTACGTGCAAACTGCGTTTTATCAGGAGGAGTACGCGAAGGTAGGGGAGGAATGGGTGCCGGACCGGGTGAAGCCGGTGGAGCTGCCGGTGAATGCGGCGCTGAGCGCTGGGCAGAAGGCGCAGACCTACCTGCTGGACGTGTTCGTGCCGGAGACGGCGGCGGCGGGGCGGTTCCGGTTGGAGGTGCAGTTGTTCGCGGAGGGGCAGTGGGTGATCTATCCGCTGGAGGTGCGGGTGCAGAGTGCGGCGGCGAAAGTAAAGGAAGCGGCGCGGGGCCCGCTGGCGCCGGTGGAAGCGCGGGCGGATGCGGGCGTGACGGCGGCGTTGCGGGCGCGCTTGTGCGGTCCGGGCGGCGCGGCGGAGCCACTGAAACTGGACCGCGCGGGGGCGTTCGTGGCGAGAAACGCCTGGCAGGATCTGAAGCTGGCGCGGGCGAAGCAGATGGAGTCGACGCCGGAGATGGTGGAGTGGCAGATGATCAAGGCGGGGGGCTGGGCGTCGAAGGCGGCGCTGTGCGAAAGCAAGGGGGATGCGCCGGCAGGCGCGGAGTGGTGGCTGCGCGCGCGAGGCTATCTGTACCAGGGTTTGGCGGTGAAGTAGGGGGGATGCTAAACTAGCAATTGCATCCACGCGGGCCGCCCGGCGGGCGGCCCGAACACCCCAGGAGAGGTGGCCGAGTGGTTGAAGGCGCACGCTTGGAAAGCGTGTTTACGGGAAACTGTAACGAGGGTTCGAATCCCTCCCTCTCCGCCAGCCTTTCCTGTCAGAATTCACCCTCCGCCGCCGATGGCCGCTACGCCATTGGGGGGAACGAGCTTGCGGGCCCATCTCCGTCGCGCGGAGCGAGCGGCGGCACCGGCCGAATGGTGG
Organism: Bryobacterales bacterium; assembly: GCA_027324255.1. Taxonomy (GTDB): domain Bacteria; phylum Acidobacteriota; class Terriglobia; order Bryobacterales; family Bryobacteraceae; genus Paludibaculum. Next base: position 18,285 of record DAHVTI010000107.1, read on the forward strand.
CATGCTTTGCAGGCGCCGCATGAAGCGGGAGCCGGCGCCGCGGACTGAGACTCAGGCTGCCGCGTTCCGCCCGATCCGGCTCTTTCAAGAGGCGCGAGGATGCGCGCCGCGACGGATGGGAACCGAATAACCGGCGGAGGCTCTGGCGGCGGGCTTGCGAGGCAGGACGACCCTCGCCGCGGTCTTGGAGGCCAGAGCGCGGTGCAAGG
>DAHVTI010000131.1 GCA_027324255.1 Bryobacterales bacterium
CCAGCCCCAGGTGGCCATCCTCGGCGTCGGCGCCATCGAAAAGCAGCCCGTCGTCATCGACGACGCCATCGCCATCCGCTCCATGGCCCACCTCGCCCTCACCTTCGACCACCGCCTCATCGACGGCGCCCTCGCCGACCAGTTCTGCCAGCGCGTCAAGACCATCCTCGAAAGCTGGAGCGACGAGATCCTCTAAGCTGTCTGGATTGTGAGTGAGTGCCGCCCGGCGCACCCCACGCGCCGGGCGGTTTTCTTCTTTTGCCTCAAATGGGAACCGCTCGGCATTGGAATGCGCTGAACCTCAGATTGCGGTGTCACCTGCTTGGGGCGGCCGGGTTGATATTCTGACCCCGGAGGTGCTCTCGTGAGAATTCTCCTGCTTGTCTTTCTTTCTTTTCCCGCCGTGGCTGCTGATCTCCTGCCTCGCGAATTCTCCATCAGGGCCACTGCGGTAGACGCCTCAGGCTTCATCTACCTCACCGGCAATGCCCTCCTCCACGACGTGCCCGGCACGCCGGGCTCCCTTCAACCGAATCCCAAAGCCTGCGCGCCGGCCGACTATGGCTGCGTGAACACCTTCATTCTGAAGATCTCTCCTTCCGGAGACAGCATTGTCTGGATGACCTACTTCCACGGAAACGGCAACGACTCAATATCCGCCATAGCCGTTGCGCCGGATGGAAATCTCGTCATCTCCGGCGCCACCAGTTCGACGGACCTGTTGCCGGTCCTCCACGGCTATCGCACCGCTCCCGCCAGCCTGTTCATGGCCAAGTTGAGCGCTGATGGCGATCGTCTTCTCGCTGGGACGTACTTCGGCGGTGACGGCGCCGACACAATTGCCGTGACCAGAATCGACGCGGACGGAAATATCTACGTTGCCGGAAATGTCGATTCCGCCAGCTTTCCCACAACACCCGGCGCCTACCAGCAGACTCGTGGTTCCGGGCCGCCGCCTCCCGGCTTCTGGGAATGTTCACAGGCGTGCTCGGATCAGTTCGTGGCCAAGTTCAATCCCGCTCTGTCCGATCTTGCCTTTTCGAGCTTGATCGGAACCTCTGTTGTGGAGACTACGTCGGATCTGGCTCTCGGTCCGGACGGAAGCCTCTATCTCTCCGGCACCAGGGGCCCCTATGGTGGGCAGGGGCCAGGGCCGACCTATCCAACCCTCATTCACCTGAATTCCTCCGCCACCGCTCCGCTTTACGACACCCAGGTCGTGGATAGCTATCCTCACGGTGGTCCACTGGTCGTGGCCCCGGATGGCAGTGCCTACGTTTCGACCTTCACCCCGCGGTGGCCCATTACCATCCCGCGCAGCATGACGTGGAAAGTGGATCCGCAGGGGGCCGCGCTTTGGAGTCAGGAGATCCTCGGCGTGGTGACCTCGATGGCAATGAACTCTGAGGACGAAATTGTCGTCACGGGGAAAGCATCCGACATCTGGCTTCGCCCTACTCCTGGCGCGCCTCGTCCATGCCCTTCGCCTGTCGATACCAGCGACCTCAGGGGAATGTCGTTCGTCGCCCGCTGGAGTCCGTCAACCAGGGAGGTCATCTATGCAGGCTTCCTGAACGCCCGCCAATCATGGCTGGCGGACCCGGATCGCGTACTCGCCGATTCTGCTTACATCGGTCTCCCACAGTTCACCCTCCTGCCTGCAGGGCTTCCCCCCAAAGGGACGGTGACTTGCGTTGCGAACGCCGCCGGTTATGACTACTCGGCCATCTCGCCTGGCGAGGTCCTGTCTGTCTTCGGCTCTGAGATCGGGCCAGACCGGGAGTACCCTATGGAACTGGACGCCAACGGATTGGTGAGGTCCGAACTCGGTGGGGTGACCGCCTCCATTGGCGGGTTGCCTGCCCCAATCCTCTACGCGTCGCCTGGACAAATCGATCTTGTCGCGCCGTTCGCAACTCCCATGGCCGGAGCCATCCCGGTTGTGGTCCGGCGATACGGAGCGCCCGTTGCCGCCCTCGACCGGCCCGCTGCCGTGAGCCACGCCGCGCTCTTCGTCACCAATGGTCTTCGTATCGGAACTCTCCTGGCCCTCAACGATGACGGCTCCACGAATAGCTCCACGAATCCGGCTTCTGTGGGCTCGCTGGTTTCAGTCTTCGCCACGGGCATGGGAGCGATGAACCCAATGCCGCTGGACGGCGCTGTGGCAGGGGCGGAGCCGTCTCTGGTTGCGGGGCAGTATCCAGTCTTTCTTACTGGAATGAACATGACCGAGGCTGCCGTCGAATATGCCGGAAGTTCTCCGGGCCTGGTTCAAGGAATCGTTCGAATCGATTTCCGCATCCCGCCGGCGATAGTTCCGCGTGAGGGTACGGTCTTAATGAGGATCGGTACGAACTCCGGGACGTTCTTCGTGCGCTGAACCACCGCAATCGTGAAAGCACGGAGTGCGCTTCTGCCTCCATTGTGTGATCAACGGCGCCTACCCTCGCCCCCACAGTGCGCGGGTGTTACCGGCTGGGCTCGATCACAGAATCGCCTTGACGATCTTGGCCGGAAGCATGAAGATCGCCCCGATCAGCTCAAACACCCCCGCCACCGCCATCCCCAACAGCTTGAACGGCAGCAGGATGAGCCAGATCAGCGGAAACAGCACCAGAGCCACCAGCGCCAGCGGCCAGCACAGCACGGCCAGGATGCAGAACAGCAGAAAACCGATCACGGCGGAACTCCTTCAATCAGTTATTACGTATCCGCCGCCCGGCGTGTTCCCGGCAGGCGAGCACCGTCGTGAGCGCCATCTGGTATTCGAACGGGCGCAGGTCCCGCGGCCACAGGCGGCGCACCAGGTCGTCGGCCGTGCGGGCGCCGTCGGCCAGGTGCTCCTCGATGGCGGCCAGCCGCTTTTCGTGCACGCGCCGCGTGGAGGCGGCCCAATCTGCGAGGCCGGAAAACGGGAAGCCGTGGGCAGGCAGGATGCGCTCGACGTCGAAGCCGGCCAGCCGCGACAGGCTCGCCAGGTATTCGCCCAGCATGTCGCGGCCGGGCAGCCAGCCGACGTGCGGGGTGATGTCCTCGATCACGTGGTCGCTGGAAAACAGCAGCCGCTGCCGCGGGGCGTAGAGGCAGCAGTGGCCGGGCGAGTGGCCGGGCGTATGGATCACCTCGATCGGGCCGGCCCAGGAGTCGATGGCCGTGCCCTCCTCCAATAGGCGGTCCGGCGCCAGCGCTGGCAGCACGGCGGCGAAGCGCCGCAGGGATTCGAGCACGGCGGCGCGGAGTGAAGCGGAGGTGCCCGCCTCGAGCATCGCGGCGTCCAGGTGGTCCGGAATCTCGGAGGTCGTGGTGAGGCTCTGGAGCAGCGCGGCGTCGTCCGGGTGCAGCCACACCTCGGCGCCGGACAGTTCCCGCAGCCGCGGGGCCAGCCCGCAGTGGTCCGGGTGCATGTGCGTCAGCAGGATGTGGCGCAGGTTTTCAGGCGCCACGCCGATGTCGGCCAGGGCGGAGGTGAGGGCCTCCCACGTCTCCGGCGTCGGCATGCCCGTGTCGATCAGCATCCACCCGCCGGGGCAGGGCAGCAGGTAGACGTTCACCCACGGCGGGCCGGATGGCATGGGCAGGGGAATCCGCCAGATCCCGCCGTCCAGGAGTTCGTGCAGGGAGGACAAGCTACAGGCTCAATGAGCAATCGCGTATTCGACGGACATGGGGTTCGGCATGCGTTTGGAGGCGTTGAGGATCTCAATGCCGACGACGTTTCCGCTCTTGTCGTAGTCGAGAATCAGGCCGGGCTTGTCTTCGTCGCTTTCTTCAACGGGGGCGTCGCTCAAAATAATGCTGAGCACATCGACGTCCGGATCGTATTTCACTTTCATTCCGGCCTCCAGTACTTCTCGATTTTGCTCGTCCGGTAGGCAGTGATCACCACGGGCGGTTCCTTGCCAGAGGCAACGACAACCCTCAACAACAACATCTTCCCACCTGTTGTCTTGAAACGCGATTGCAGAATCTCCACTTCCGGAGACTGAGAAATCCGCTGTTCAGGAGAGGCAAGGACGCTCTCCACCTCTGCACGGGGAATTCCGCGGCGCACTATCTCCTCCAGCGCGTGCCGGGAGATGGCGTACGGCATTGTCCTACAGCGCCTCCGCCGCGTGATAGCTGCTGCGCACCAGCGGACCGGACTCCACGTGCGCGAAGCCCATCTCCAGCCCCGCCCGGCGGTAACCCGCAAACTCCTCCGGCGTGACGTAGCGCAGCACCGGCAGGTGCTTCAGCGTCGGCCGCAGGTACTGCCCGATAGTGGCGATTTCTACCCGGCTGACGCGCAGGTCGCGCAGCACCGAAACCACCTCATCGCCCGTTTCGCCCAGCCCCACCATCAGGCCGGACTTCGTGGGAATGTCCGGGCGCAGGCTCCGGGCGCACTCCAGCATCTCGAGCGAGCGCTCGTAGCGCGCGCCCAGCCGCACTTGCTTGTACAGCCGCGGCACCGTCTCGATGTTGTGGTTCAGGACGTCCGGCCCGGCCTCCATGACGATGGCCATCGCCTCGCGCGAGCCCTGGAAATCCGGCACCAGCACTTCCACCTTGCAGTCCGGGATGCGCTCGCGGATCGCCCGGATAGTCATCGCGAACAGCGCCGCCCCGCCGTCCTTCTGATCGTCGCGGTTGACGCTCGTGATGACGGCGTAGCGCAGCCCCAGGGTCTCGCAGGCCTCGGCCACGCGCCGCGGCTCGTCCCAATCGACGTCCAGCGGCTGGCCCTTCTGCACCGCGCAGAAGCCGCAGCGGCGCGTGCAGTAGTTGCCCAGGATCATGAAGGTGGACGTGCGGTGGTTCCAGCACTCGCCCACGTTGGGGCAGGCCGCCGACTCGCACACCGTGTGCAGCTTCAGCCGCTCCACCAGGCCCTTGAGGTCGCGGTAGTTCTCGCCCACCGGCGCCGGCGCCTTCAGCCACACGGGCCGCTTCGGTTTTGTTTCG
>DAHVTI010000148.1 GCA_027324255.1 Bryobacterales bacterium
AATTCAATTCTGGAGTCAAGGGTCTGAAGACCGTTACACCGTGTAAAACGGGGGGGCGGGAGGGGATAGAATGTCCGGCATGGCGAGAAAAATTGAGCGGATTGCGGTGCTGTGGGCGGGGAATATGGGGGCGGCGCTGATCGGGGGGATTCTGAAGGCGGGCGTGGCGAAGGCGGGGCAGGTGACGGCGACGGCCAGATCCGAAGAGAGGGCGGCGGAAGTGGCGAGGCAGTTCGGGGTGCGGGCGACGGCGGGGGGGAACCGGGAGGCGGCGGCGGGGAGCGACCTGATTATTCTGGCGGTAAAGGCGACGAAAATCGCGGGGGTATTGGAGGAGATCCGGGAGGTGTTGCACGAGGGGCAGATTCTCATCTCGGTGGCGGCGGCGGTGCCGTTGCAGGTGATCGAGGCCGGGGTGAGGCGGCGGATGCCGGTGTTCCGGGCGATGCCGAACATTCCGGTGGTGGTGGAAGAGGGGGCGACGGCGGTGGCGGCGAACGGGGAGGCGACGGCGGAGGACCGGGCGGTGGTGGAGCGGATCTTCCGGGCGGTGGGGGTGGTGTGCTTCGTGGAAGAAGAAGCGATGGACGCGGTGACGGCGCTGTCGGGGAGCGGGCCGGCGTACATCTACATGGTGATCGAGGCGCTGATTGCCGGGGGTTTGAAGATGGGGCTGTCGCACGAGGTATCCACGCGGCTGGCGGAGCAGACGGTGCTGGGGGCGGCGAAGCTGGTGCGGGAGACGGGGCTGCACCCGGCGATATTGCGGGACCAAGTGATTACGCCGGGAGGCGTTACGATTTCAGCGATTCACGAGCTGGAGCGGCACGGGCTGCGGGCGATGCTGATTTCGGCGGTGGAGACGGCGACGAACCATTCGCGGAGCAGGACGCGGGCGATGCTGGAGCAGATGAAGCATGAGGGGTAGGCCCGGGGGGCGGGCCTACTCGTAACGCAGGGAGGTGATGGGGTCGAGGCGGGCGGCCTGGCGGGCGGGGTAGTAGCCGAAGAAGACGCCGACGAGGGCGGAGAAGGTGAAGGCCAGGAGGATGGCGGCGGGGCTGATGGCGGTGGACCAGTGGGCGACGGAGCTGATGACCCAGGAGGCGGAGAGGCCGAGGGCGATGCCGGCGATGCCGCCGGCGAGGGAGAGGGTGACGGCCTCGACGAGGAACTGGGCGAGGATGTCGCTCATGCGGGCGCCGATGGCTTTGCGAATGCCGATTTCGCGGGTGCGCTCGGTGACGGAGACGAGCATGATGTTCATGATGCCGATGCCGCCAACGATCAATGACACGCTGGCGATGGCGCCGAGGAGGATGGCCATGACGCGGGCGGAGTCCTCGCGGGCGGCGAAGACCTCGGTGAGGTTGCGGACGGAGAAGTCGTCTTCGGCGCCGGGCTGGAGGTGGTGGCGCTGGCGGAGGAGGGCGGAGATCTCCTCGATGGCGGAGTTCATCTGAGCGGGGCCGCGGGCCTGGACGAGGATGCTGCCGACGGAGTGGGCGCCGGCCTGGGAGGCGCCGAGGACGCGGGACTTGGCGGTAGAGATGGGGATGATGACGACGTCGTCGAGGTCCTGGCCGGAGGGGGACTGGCCCTTGGGGGCGAGGACGCCGGAGACGGTGAAGGGGACGTTGCGGATGCGGAAGACCTGGCCGAGGGGATCGGCGTCCCCGAATAAATTGCGGACGACGGTGACGCCGAGGAGGGCGACGCGGGCGGAGGCCTGGACGTCCTGATCGGTGAAGGGCTGGCCCTGGTCGACGGAGAGATCGCGGACGTCGAGGTAAGAGGGTGTGGCGCCGTAGATGATGGTGGCCCAGTTGGTGTTGCCGTAGATGACCTGGGCGCCGCTGCGGACGACGGGGGCGGCGGCGGCGACGGAGGGGCATTCGGCGGCCATGGCGGTGGCGTCGTCCTCCGTGAGAGAGAGGCTGGCGCCGCTGCCGAGGCGCATGCCGTTGGAGGTGATAGAGCCGGCGAGGACGATGATGAGGTTGCTGCCCATGGAGCTGATCTGCTCCTCGATGCGCTCCGTGGCGCCGGAGCCGACGGAGACCATGGCGATGACGGCGGCGACGCCGATGATGATGCCGAGCATGGTGAGGCCGGAGCGCATGCGGTTGGCGGCGAGGGCGGAGAGGGCCATGCGGGCGCTTTCGAGGAGGTTTTTCACGGCGGGGCTCCTTTCAACGGGTTGAGTCAGAAGCGGGGGCCGCGGCGGCCGGCGCCGAAGGGGGAGGCGGAGGAGGATGCGGCGCCGGGGCTGAGGGCGGCGACGATGACGGGATCGCCGGGCTTGAGGCCGCCGCCGGTGATCTCGGTCATGGCGCCGTCGGAGGCGCCGGTGGTGATGTGGACCTCTTCGGGCCGGCCGCGGGGGTCGAGGATCCAGACGGACTCCTGGATGGCGCGGCGGGAGCGCGACGGGGTTTCCGCGGAGGCGGGGCGGAAGCGGAGGGCGGCGTTGGGGACGCGGAGGACGTTGTTGCGGCGGCCGGTGACGATGCGGACGGTGGCGGTCATGCCGGGGAAGAGCTTGAGGTCGGGGTTATCGACGGCGACGACGACGTCGTAAGTGATGACGTTCTGGACGTTGATGGGGGCTTTGCGGATTTCGCTGACGGCGCCGCGGAAGACACGGCCGGGGTAGGCGTCGACGGTGAAGGTGGCGGGCTGGCCGGGCTGGACCTTGCCGATGTCGGCTTCGGAGACGCTGGTATCGACCTGCATTTTGGTGAGGTCCTGGGCGATGTCGAAGAGGTTGGGGGCCTGGAGGCTGGCGGCGACGGTTTGGCCGACGTTGACGTTGCGGGCGACGACGACGCCGTCGACGGGGGCGCGGATGAAGGTGTGGTCGAGGTCGGTGCGGGCCTGGGCGAGGGCGGCCTGGGCCTGGCGGACGGCGGCCTGGGCGGAGGCGTAGAGGGTCTGGGCGACTTCGACCTGGGCCTGGGCGGCGGCGATGGCCTGTTTGGCGGCAGACTGCTGGGCCTGGGCGGCGTCGAGACCGCCGACGGCGGTATCGTAGGCGGCCTGGGCGGTTTCGAGGTCTTCCTTGGCGATGAGGGCGCTTTGGAAGAGGGTCTGGCGGCGCTGGTATTTGATTCTGGCGTCGAGGAGGGCGGCCCGGGCGCGGAGGACGCCGGCGGAGGCGGCGGCGAGGTTGGCTTTCGATTCGGCGAGTTCGGACTTGCGCTGCTCGATCTGGGCGGAGGCGTTGGTGACGGCGATGCGGGAGGCGTCGAGGGCGGCCTGGCTCTGGGTGACGCGGGCCTGGAAGAGGGTGGGGTCGATGCGGGCGACGACCTGGCCCTTTTTGACGCGGCTGTTGAAGTCGGCGTCGAGCTCCATGATGTTGCCGGAGACCTGGCTGCCGACCTGGACGGTGACGACGGCGTTGGGGTTGCCGGTGGCGGAGACGGTGAGGAGCAGGTTGCCGCGGGCGGCGGGGATGGTGCGGTAACGGGTATCGGTATGGCCGCGGATGAGGCTCCAGGAGCCGGCGGCGATGACGATGATGGCGGCGGCGGCGGTGGCGGCCCAGCGTCCCGTGGATCTTTTGTTCATTGATCCCTCCCTATAGAGGAAAGGCGGAGGGCCGGGGGGGATGGGTCACATCGCCCCGATTGGGGAGGGATGGGGTAGGGGATGGACGGAGGGGAAGAGAGTGCGGGGCCGGCCTGGAGGCCGGCCGCAGGCCTGGAGGCCTGCCCCACCTCCGAAGGGGCAGGCGGGCGGCGATTTTAGGCCAGGGCTTGGTGGATGTCGGCGATGATGTCGTCGATGTGCTCGATGCCGATGGAGAAGCGGACGAGGTTTTCGCGGAGGCCCATGCGCTCCTTTTGCTTGGGGGGGACGTCGCGGTGGGAGGCGATCCAGGGGTGGAGGACCATGGTGTGGACGTCGCCGAGAGAAGTGGCCTTGACGCAGAGCTGGAGGCGATCGAGGAAAGCGAAGACTTCGGGCTTGGAGGCGTCCCCGATCTCGAAGCTGACCATGCCGCCGTAGAGGTTTTCAGGGAGAGTCCGGGCGATGATGGCGGCGTCGGGGTGCGAGGGGTCGTCAGGATAGAAGACGCGCTCCACCTTGGGATGCGTGCGGAGCCAGGCGGCGAGCGAGCGGGCGTTGGCGCACTGGCGCTCCATGCGAAGGGGGAACGTTTTGATGCCGCGCATGGTGAGGAAGCACTCCATGGGGCCGAGGATGGGGCCGACGATGCGGGAGAGGCGGCGGATGGTTTCAAAGTGCGGCTCGCCGGAGACGATCAGGCCGCCCATGGCGTCGCCGTGGCCGGAGAGGTACTTCGTGGAGCTGTGCACGACGATGTGGGCGCCGAGTTCCAGGGGGCGGACGAGGAGGGGCGTGGCGAAGGTATTGTCGACAATGAAGGCGACGTTGGACGCGCGGCAGAGCTGGGCGAGAGCGGGGATGTCGCCGACGCGGAGGAGGGGGTTGGAGATGGTCTCCATGAGGAGGGCGCCGGGGTGTTCGGATTCGATGGCGCGGCGGACGGCGTCGAGGTCGTTGGTATCGATGAGAGTGGTTTCGATGCCGAAGGGGCCGAGCACATCGTAGAGGAGCTTGAGGGTGGCGCCGTAGATGTCGCGGGCGCAGAGGACGCGGCGGGGGCGGTCCAGGAGGACCGCGGTGAGGGCGTGCTGGAGGGCAACCATGCCGGTGGCGCAGGCGAGGGCGCCGTGGCCGTTTTCGAGGGCGGTGATCTGCTGCTCGAGCGCCTCGTTGGTGGGGTTGGCGTAGCGGGAGTAGGCGAACCCTTTTTCCTCGGCGCCGAAGATGCGGTCCTGTTCGGCCTGATCGGTGCAGATCCAGGAGGCGGCGAAGTGGACGGGGGTGGAGACGGGGATCTGCTTCTGGGCGGGCTTGCGGTCTCCGGCGTGGACGGCTTTGGTATGAAGGTTCATGATTTGCGTTTCCAGCGGACGCCGTCCTTGGTGTCTTCGAGGACGATGCCCTGGTCGAGGAGGTCTTGGCGGATCTGGTCGGCTTTGGCGAAGTCGCGCGCCTTTTTCGCTTGAGTGCGGGCGAGGATGAGGGCTTCGATGCCGGAGTCGGAGAGGGCGCCTTCGGCGACGGTGGGGCGGAGGACGTCGAAGACGGCGTCGAATGCGGCGAGGAGGCTTCGGGCGGCGGGGGTGTTGGCAGAAGTGAACTGGCCGGCGTCCATGGCGGTGTTGGCGTCGCGCACGTATTCGAAGACGGCGGCGAGGGCGCCGGCGGTATTGAGGTCTTCGTCGAGGCCGGCGTGGAAGGCTTCGAGGGCCTGGGCGGTGCGCTGGTCGAGGGCGGCGTTGGAGCCGGCGGGGAAGCGCTCGTTCAGGAGGCGGAGCTGGAAGTTGCGGAGGCGATCGATGGACGTGGCTGCGGCCTTGAGGCCGTCGAAGGTGAAGTTGAGCTGTTTCCGGTAGGGCACGGAGACGAGCAGATAGCGGATGGCTTCGGGGGAGTAGCCTTTGTCGAGGATGTCGCGGAGGGTGAAGAAATTGCCGAGCGACTTCGACATCTTCTGGCCTTCGACCATGAGGTGTTCGGCGTGGAGCCAGAAGCGGGCGAAGGGCTTGCCGGTGAGGGCTTCGGCCTGGGCGATTTCGTTTTCGTGGTGGGGGAAGACGAGGTCGACGCCGCCGGTGTGGATATCGATGGTTTCGCCGAGGTACTTCATGGCCATGACGGAGCACTCGATGTGCCAGCCGGGGCGGCCGGAGCCGAGGGGGGTTTCCCAGCCGGGCTCGCCGGGCTTCTGGGCTTTCCAGAGGACGAAGTCGCGGGCGTCGTCCTTGTCGTATTCGTCGACTTCGACGCGGGCGCCGGCGATGTTGCCGGTGAAGTTGGTGTGGGAGAGCTTGCCGTAGGGCGGGAAGGTGGCGATGCGGAAGTAGGTGGAGCCATCGCTGAGGTAGGTGTGCTGGCGCTGGGCGAGGCCCTGGATGGCGGAGACCATGTCGTCGATGTGGTCGGTGGCGAAGACGAAGCGCTCGGGGCGCTGGAGGCGAAGCTGCGCCGCGTCGTCCATGAAGGCCTTGGTGTATTGGGCGGTGTACTCGTTGATGGTCTGGCCGGCGGCCATGGCGTTGCGGATGATCTTGTCCTCGACGTCGGTGATGTTCATGACGTGGTCGAGGGCGAAGCCGCGGGCGGCGAGGGTGCGGCGGAGGATGTCCTGAAAAGAGAAGGTGCGGAAGTTGCCGATGTGGACGTAGTGGTAGACGGTGGGGCCGCAGGTGTACATGCGGACGGTTTTGCCATCGAGGGGCTGGAAGTCTTCCAGTTGCTGGGTGAGCGTGTTGTAGAAGCGCAGTGGCATGGGGGGCTAAACTATATAGTTTATCGCTTGACGACACTTCGTTTTGAAATCGAGGCCGTTTGCCCGGAGACCGGGGCGAGGGCGGGGAAGCTGCACACGGCGCACGGCGTGGTGGAAACGCCGGTGTTCATGCCGGTGGGGACGCAGGCGACGGTGAAGGGGCTGACGCCGCGGCAGTTGCTGGAAGAGCTGGACGCGAAGATCATCCTGGGCAACACGTATCATCTTTTTCTGAGGCCGGGGCACGAGGTGGTGGAGCGTCTGGGGGGACTGCACGGGTTCATGCAGTGGCCGCGGGCGATCCTGACGGATTCGGGCGGGTTCCAGGTGTGGTCGCTGAGCCAGCTTAGGAAGTTGAAAGAAGAGGGCGTGCTGTTCCGGAGCCACCTGAACGGGGACGCGCACATGTTCACGCCGGAGTCGACGGTGGACGTGCAGTTGGCGCTGGGCAGCGACATCCTGATGATGCTGGACGAGTGCACGGACTACCCGGCGGAGCGGCGGGCGGCGAAGAAGTCGATGGATCTGACGGTGCGGTGGGCGGAGCGGGGGATGCGGCACTACCGGCAGAGGCTGGAGGAGAGAGGGCGGGGCGGGGCGCTGTTTCCGATCGTGCAGGGGTCGATGTACGGGGATCTGAGGAGGGAATGCGCGGAGAAGCTGGCGGGGCTGGAGGCGGAGGGGTACGCGATAGGGGGCTTGAGCGTGGGGGAGCCGCGGGCGCTGAGCCTGGAGATGACGGAGGTGACGGCGCCGTTGCTGCCACGGGACCGGCCGCGGTACGTGATGGGGGTAGGGATGCCGGAAGAGCTGGCGGAATACGTGGCGCGGGGGGTGGACATGATGGACTGCGTGATGCCGACGCGGAACGCGCGGAACGGGTGCCTGTTCACGGGGGCGGGGAAGCTGATCATCAAGCAGGCGCAGTACCGGGAGGACGGGCGGCCGGTGGACGAGGGGTGCGGCTGCTACACGTGCCGGACGTTCACGCGGGCGTATTTGAGGCACCTGTTCCAGGCCGGGGAGATGCTGTTCAGCACGCTGGCGACGCTGCACAACCTGACGCATTACCTTGACATCATGCGCGGGATGCGAGAGGCTATTTTGCTTGGGACCTTTCCTGCGTTCCTGAAGAAACGGCGTGCGCTCGCCCTCAGTCAGACACCCTCTCTGATGGAATAGATGGCGGGCGGGAGCGGCCGGCCGCAGGGGAGTGCTCGAGAAATTCGGTTTACCCGGATCGGAAATGAGTTTTCTCCTTCTCCAGACGCTGGCGGCGCCCAACACGCTGCTCCAATTCCTGCCGATCATCCTGATCTTCGCGATCTTCTACTTCCTGCTGTTCATGCCGATGCAGCGGCAGAAGAAGCAGCAGCAGAAGATGCTATCGGAGCTGAAAAACGGCGATGAAGTGGTGACCAATGGGGGTATCGTGGGCACGATCGTGGCGGTGCACGACGATGACACGATCGTGGTGCGGGTGAAGCCGGACAACGTGAGACTGCAGATGGCGCGCGGCGCTGTGGCGAGCCTGGCCGGCGCGGAGAAGAAGTCGTAAGCCAACGAGAGCGGAAAGAAACGACGTCATGACGAACCTGAAATGGAAAGCTGTCCTGATTGTGGCCACGGTGCTGATCTGCGCGTACGGGATCATCGGGGTGCCTAAATCGAAAGACGAGCTGGTGGCGAACTGGAGCTCGAACATCCGGCTGGGGCTGGACCTGAGGGGCGGTTCGCTGCTGGTGCTGCAGGTGCAGGTGCAGGACGCCTTCAAGAGCGAGGCGAACACGCTGATCGAGCGGTTGAAGGAAGAGATGGGCAAGCAGGGGATCGCCTACGCGTCGATGGACCATAGCGATCCGTTGACGCTGGCCGACGCCGATAAGATCGAGATGCGCATCAAGGGAGTGCCGGCGGACAAGACGCCGGCGTTCCGGACTTTGGCGGCGGACGTGGCGGCGAACTGGATTCTGACGCCGCTGAACTCGACCGATTACCAGTTGAAGATGAAGCCGACCGAGGCGCTGCGGCTGAAGGAAGACACGGTGGAGCGGGCGATGACGACGATCGAAAGCCGCATCAACGGGCTGGGGTTGGCGGAATCGAGCGTGCAGCGGCGCGGGGGCGCGGGCGCGGAGGCGGAGATCCTGATCTCGCTGCCGGGGCTGGACGATCCGGCGAGGGTGAAATCGATTTTGCAGACGGCGGCATTGCTGGAGCTGTACGAGGTGAAAGACGGGCCGTTCCCGAAGATGGAAGACGCGCTGGCGAAGAACGGCGGGGTATTGCCGCTGAACACGAAGCTGATGCGGAGCGTGCCGCGGGCCGGGGACCAGGGTAACGAAGGCTGGTACCTGGTGGCGCGGACGCCGGTGATCACGGGCCGGGACCTGAGGGACGCCAGGCCGGCGCAGGACGAGATGGGGCGGTGGGAGACGTCGTTCGTGCTGTCGCAGGACGCGAAGGGGCGGTTCGGGCGGTTCACGGAAGCGAACGTGGGGCAGCGGCTGGCGATCGCGCTGGACAACCAGATCCGCAGCGCTCCGACGATTCAGAGCCGGATTGAAGACCAGGGGCGGATCACGGGGGCGTCGTCGCAGCAGGATGCGAGCGACCTGGCGCTGGTGCTGCGGGCGGGGTCGCTGCCGGCCGGAGTGGTTTACCTGCAGGAGCAGACGGTGGGGCCGTCGCTGGGCGCGGACTCGATCCGGCAGGGCCTGATCGCGGGCCTGGTGGGCCTGGTGGTGGTGATCCTGATCATGCTGGGCTACTACCGGACGAGCGGGGTGAACGCGACGGTGGCGCTGGTGATGAACGCGATCCTGCTGATCGGGGTGCTGGCGTACCTGAAGGCGGTGCTGACGCTGCCGGGGATCGCGGGCATCATCCTGCTGATCGGCATGGCGGTGGATTCCAACGTTCTGATTTTTGAAAGGATCCGGGAAGAGCTGCGGAGCGGCAAGGCGACGATGTCGGCGATCGACACGGGATTCGCGAAGGCGTGGTGGACGATTGTGGACACGCACGTGGCGACGGTGGTGAGCTGTGCGTTCCTGTTCATGTTCGGGACGCCGGCGGTGCGCGGATTCGCGGTGACGCTGGTGATCGGGCTGGTGGCGAACATCTTCACGTCGGTGTACGTGTCGCGGGCGCTGTTCCAGTTCGAGATGAGCGGCAAGGGCGCAAACCCGACGTTGAGCATCGGCATTTAGTTGTGATACAAATTGGGGGGCTTGCCGCCCGGCGACGCTCCCCGGACTCCGGGCACGGTACGGTACATGGAGCTATTTAAGAACACACACATCGATTTCCTTGGCAAGAAGGGAATCTTCATTGGCCTGTCGCTGGTGCTGACGGGCATCGGGCTGGCGAGCTGGATCGGCAAGGGCGGTCTGAAGTACGGCATCGATTTCACGGGCGGGGCAAACATCGTGGCGCGGTTCGCGACGAAGCCGCCGGTGGACAGGATCCGGTCGGTGATCTCGGCGAAGATCCCGGGGGAGCTGTCGGTGCAGGAAGTCTCCGGCGAGAACGAAGTGATCATCGGGACGCCGATCAAGGGCGACGTGGCGCTGCAGCAGGAGACGAAGACGATCACGGACACGCTGGCGGCAACGTTCGCGGGGGCGGGCGGGAAGCTGGACCTGAACAACGCGACGGTGCAGTCGCTGACGGACCGGCTGCGGGGGCCGCTGCAGCAGGCGAGCGTGGCGCTGAGCGAGCAGCAACTGCACGACCTGGTGAAGGCGATTCTGGATTTCAAGAACACGCCGCCGCGGTCGGGGCTGCTGACGAGCATCGACCAGTTGAACGGAGTGGCCGGGGTGACGCCGCAGGTGATCGGGGTGCTGAAGCAGGAGTGCTCGCTGGCGCCGTTTTCGATCCGGAGCGCGGAAGTGGTGGGTCCGAAGATCGGGGCGGAGCTGAAGACCAAGGCGATCCTGGCGACGCTGTACGCGCTGGCCGGGATGCTGGTATACCTGGCGTTCCGGTTCGAGTTCATCTACGGGCTGGCGGCGGTGATCGCGGTGTTCCATGACGTGATCATCACGCTGGGCCTGTTCTCGCTGTTCGACAAAGAGATTTCGCTGAACGTGGTAGCCGCGCTGCTGACGCTGGTGGGCTACTCGATGAACGATACGATCGTGGTGTTCGACCGGATCCGGGAGACGCTGAGGCTGGCGCGGAAGGATTTGACACCGCAGATCGTGAACGATAGCATCAACCAGACGTTGAGCCGGACGGTGCTGACGTCGGGGTTGACGTTCATCTCGTCGGTGTCACTACTGATCTTCGGTGGGCCGGTGCTGAACGGATTTGCCTTTGCGCTGGTTGCGGGTATCATCGTCGGTACCTATTCTTCGATCTTTGTAGCGAGTCCGATCCTGGTGTTCTGGCATGAACGCATGCAGCGCCGGGGGAAGGCTGCGCCGGCGGCCGCGGCGAAGTAGAGCGCAGGCGATGCGCCAGGCTGCCGGCAGGTTGCATTAAAAGTTCCCAAGGAGCCGGAATCCCGGGAACCTGCGTGGAACGTTGGTGTCAATAAAGGTGTAAACGGCCCTCTGGGTGTCGGGGGCCGGGACCCAAGGAGAAGGAAGGCCAAATGTTCGAACAAACGTTCGTAGAAGGGACAGCCAAAACCAACAAAGGTTGGACGGTGATCGTCTCGAGCCTCTTGCAGGTCCTGCTGGTCGTGGCAGGCGTGATCATACCGCTGCTGAACCCCGAGCTTCTCCCGAAGACGGCCTTGAGTTCGATGCTGGTGGCGCCGCCTCCTCCGCCGCCGCCGCCGCCGCCGCCGCCGGCGCAGGCAGTGGTGAAGGTGGTGAAGGTGGTACCGCGGCAGTTCGACGGCTCGCGCCTGATGGCGCCGAAGCAGGTGCCGAAGGAAATCGCGATGATCAAGGAAGACGAGATTCCGTCTACTTCGACTGGCGTGGTGGGCGGGGTGCCGGGCGGAGTCCCTGGTGGGACGCCGGGCGGCGTGATTGGGGGGATCATCAGCAGCGTGCCGCAGGCGGCCCCACCGCCTCCGCCTCCGCCGGTGAAAGAGAAGCCGGTGACGCCGAGGCGCATCTCGGTGGGCGGCAACGTGCAGCAGGCGATGTTGATCAGCCAGCCGAGGCCGCAGTATCCGCCGCTGGCGAAACAGGCGCGGATTTCGGGAACAGTTCGATTTACGGCGATCATCGGCCGCGACGGCACGATCCAGAATCTGACTATGATATCGGGCCACCCGCTGCTGGTGCAGTCTGCGACCGAGGCGGTGAAGCAGTGGCGGTACAAGCCGACGCTGCTGAACGGCGAACCGGTCGAAGTGGTTACCCAGATCGACGTGAACTTCACGTTGAATCAGTAGAGAGAACCGGACCGCCTCCGGGGGGTCCGTTAGGACAAATCAACTCGCAGGAGAAATAAGAAGATGCTTCTTCAGTTGCAAGTGTGGTCGTTCCTGCTGCTGCAGGAAACCGGCGCCGTCAGTTTCGACCTCCGGTCCATGTGGAATCAGATGGGCTGGCTGGCGAAAGCGGTGGTGATCGCGCTGTTCATTATGTCGGCGTGGTCCATCGGCGTGATGATCGACCGCCTGATCGTTTACAATGCGGCGCGCAAGCAGTCCCGTCTGTTCGCCCCCGCGGTAGCCGGCGCGTTGCGCGAAGGCAAGTTGGACGAGGCGATCAAGATCGCCGACCGTTACAAGAAGTCGCACCTGGCGAAGGTGGTTGTGGCGGGTCTGCAGGAGTTCCGTGCGCACCAGGTGAGCGCGGAGATTCCGGGCGAGATCGTGGAAGCGTCGAGCCGCGCGCTGGTTCGCGCGGAAGCGATTGTGCACTCGGAGCTGGAGCGCGGCATCAGCGGTCTGGCGACGATCGGCTCGACGGCCCCGTTCGTGGGACTGTTCGGCACGGTGGTCGGCATCATCAACGCGTTCAAGGGCATTTCGACGGAAAAGTCGACGGGTCTGGGCGCGGTGGCCGGCGGTATTTCGGAAGCGCTGGTGACGACGGCTATCGGTCTGTTCGTGGCTATCCCGGCGGTCTGGATGTTCAACTACTTCAACGGCAAGATCAAGTCGTTTGACGTGGAGATGGGCAACTCCAGTTCCGAACTGGTGGACTACTTCCTGAAGCGCACGCAGCAGGGCGCGGCGAAGTAGCACTGGTTCATCAGAAGCGAATCAGGAGCACATCCGGCGAGTTGAAAAGGTTGACGGGGAGCCACCGGCGAGGAGGTTCCCCGGAGACCGGTCAGGCAAGCAAGGCGAGCCGGATCAAGGAGAAACCAGATGGCAGTAGTGCAACAAGCCCCGAAAACGGGTGGCTCGATCGCCGATATCAACGTGACGCCGATGGTGGACGTGATGTTGGTGATGCTGATCATCTTCATGGTCATCACGCCGATGTTGTCCAAGGGCGTCAGCGTGGATCTGGCGAAGACGGCGAATCCGATAGCCCTGCCCGATGCGGACAAGGAAGACGCCGTGGTGGTTGCGGTATCGCGTGACGGGCGGGTGTACCTGGGCTCGACGCAGATGCCGGCGGCGGACCTTCCGGCGAAAGTGAAAGATCTGCTGACGAACCGGCTGGACAAGACGTGCTTCGTGAAGAGCGACGCGCGGGCGCGTTACGAGAAGGTGGTCGAGGTGGTGGACAATCTCCGGGCAGCCGGGGTGGACAACATCGGACTGCTGACGGAGTTGGACGCGAAGGCGAAAGCCAGGCAGGACGCGGCAGCGGGCGGGCAGTAAACTAGGCGGCCGGGCAGAGAGGACAGGCCGGGCCGGGCGGCGGCTTCTGAAGAAGGCGGCGCCAAAGAGGTTTAAAGGAGAATAGCTATGGCAATGGCAGTTGGCGGGGATAAGAAAGGCGCGATGTCCGACATCAACATGACGCCGATGATCGACGTCCTGCTCGTGCTTCTCATCATCTTCATGGTCATCACGCCGCTCACGCCGAAGGGCCTGGACGCGCTGATTCCGCAGCCGCCGCCGAAGGACGCCCCGCCGCCGACGGTCGACCGCACGGTGGTCATCATCGTGAACAAGGACAAGTCCATGATGCTGAACACGGAGCCGATTACGGAAGACCGCCTGGCGGACCGCCTGCTGGAAGTGTTCAAGACGCGCGCCGAGCGCGTGGTGTTCGTGAAGGCGGATCCGGACCTGGAGTTCCAGACGGTGGCCAAGGCGATCGACATCGCCAAGGGCGCGCAGATGGACAAGGTGGGCCTGATGACGGCGAAGATGGAGGCTGGCGAGTAAGCCGGCGGAAGAAGGCTGAGAAGAGGTACGTCGATGAATCGCAGAATCCTCGTAGTGCTGGGCGCGGCCGCGCTGCTGCTGGCAGGCGGCATGACCGGCTGCAAGAAGTTGGAAGCGCGCGACAACCTGAACAAGGGCGTGCAGGCGTTCAAGAACGCGAAGTACGCCGATGCCGTGGAGTTCTTCAAGACGGCGATCGACCTGGATCCGACCTATCCGACGGCGCGGCTGTACCTGGCGACGGCCTACATGAGCCAGTACATTCCGGGCGCCGAGTCGCCGGAGAACCTGGCCTATGCCGACAACGCCGCCAAGTACTTCAAGGAAGTGCTGGCCGAGAACCCGAAGGACACGACGGCTTTGAAGTCGCTGGCGTCGCTGGAATACCAGAAGTCGAGCGGCGCTCCGACGACGGAAGAGAAGCTGAAGCGTCTGGACGGCGCGGCCGAGTGGTACAAGAAGCTGGCCGAAGTGGACCCGAACGAGAAGGAAGCGTTCTACTCGCTGGGCGTGATCACGTGGGCGAAGTTTTACCCGGCGTGGATGGCGGCCCGCAACAAGGCAGGGATCAAGCCGGAGGCCGTGTGCGCTCTGACGGACAAGAAGGCCAAGGAAGAGTTGAGGGAGAAGTACGAAGCGATCGTCGCGGACGGCATCAAGAGCCTGGAACGGGCGCTGGAGATCGATAAGGAATACGACGACGCGATGGCGTACCTGAACCTGCTGCACCGCGAGCGGGCCGATATGCTGGAAGGCAGCGACGAGTGCAGGAAGGAAACGGAGATCGCCGACCAGTGGATGTCGAAGGCGCTGGAGACCCGCAAGATCAAGGCGGAGCGCACGCCGACCAATCAGGGCATCACGCAGGAAGAGGCGAAGTAAGCGACGATTTCGCGCCGATCCGATAGAATGAAGGCGAGGGGCCCGAGGGGCGCCTCGCCTTTTGTTTTCAGTCACCCGTAAGGCCGATGATCCAGGACTCCACACCGAATTCGGGCGCCGAGGCGGCTGCCGCCGCCGCGGCGGGCGGAGCGCTGCCGGCGGGCAGCACCGGGAAACTGGAACAGGGCTACGCGCGGATGGAGGAGACGGTGCGGGCGCGGAGGCCGGGGGAGGATTTCGCGGCGCTGCGGCGGGCCTTCGAGTTCGCCTGCGAGAAGCATGCCAAGCAGAGGCGCGACTCCGGGGAGCCGTACATGGCGCACCCGCTGGCGGTGGCGCAGGTGCTGGCCGAGATGCAGATGGACCTGGTGTGCCTGCAGACGGGGCTGCTGCACGACACGCTGGAAGACACGGCGGCGACGGGGGAAGAGATCCGGCGGCTGTTCGGCGAGGATGTGGCGCGCTGCGTGAACGGCGTGACGAAGCTGAGCAAGATCAACCTGCACAACCGGGAAGACCGGCAGGCCGAGAGCGTGCGGAAGATGCTGCTGGCGATGGTGGAAGACATCCGCGTGATCATCGTGAAGCTGGCGGACCGGCTGCACAACCTGCGGACGCTGGAGTCGCTGAGCAGGGAGCGGCAGGAGCGGATCGCGGCGGAGACGATCGAGTTGTACGCGCCGATCGCGCACCGCCTGGGGATGGGCAAGCTGCGCGGGGAACTGGAGGACCTGGGCTTCGAATACCTGGACCCGGAGGCGTGGCGGGAGACGCGGGCCGAAATCGAGTCGCGGCGGCTGGCGAGCGAGCACGGGCTGGAAGAGATCCGGGCGACGGTGGAAAGGAAACTGGCGGAGGAGCACATTCCGGCGCGGGTGTACGCGCGGATCAAGCGGCCGTGGTCGGTTTACCAGAAGCTGCGCAAGCAGCGCATCTCGATCGACCAGGTGTACGACCTGATGGGCGTGCGGATCATCACGGACTCGGTGAAGAACTGCTACGCGGCGCTGGGGGTGATCCACAACGAGTGGCACCCGATTCCGGGGCGGATCAAGGACTTCATCGCGATCCCGCGGCCGAACCTGTACCAGTCGCTGCACACGTCGGTGATGGGGCCGAGCGGAGCGAGCTTCGAGGTGCAGATCCGGACGGAAGAGATGCACCGGGTGGCGGAAGAGGGCATTGCGGCGCACTGGAAGTACAAAGAGGGCCGGCGGGGTCCGGCGGAGGACGACCAGCGGATCGCGTGGCTGCGGCAGTTGGTGGAGTGGCAGCGGGAGATGCGGGATCCGTCGGATTTCATGTCCAGCCTGAAGGTGGACCTGTATCCGGAGGAGGTTTACTGTTTCACGCCGAAGGGGCGCGTGGTGGTGCTGCCGCGGGACGCGACGCCGGTGGACTTCGCCTACTCGATCCACACGGACGTGGGGCACACGTGCACGGGGGCGAAGGTGAACGGGCGGATGGTGCCGCTGAAGCACGCGCTGCGCAACGGGGACATCGTCGAGATCCTGACGCAGAACGGCGGGCAGCCGAGCCGGGACTGGCTGACGTTCGTGAAGACGGCGCGGGCGCGGAACAAGATCCGGCACGTGATCAACGCGACGGAGCGGGAGAAGGCGATCGAGCTGGGGCAGAAGGTGCTGGAGCGGGAGGCGCGGCGGCTGGGCGTGGCGCTGAGCCGGGTGTCGCGGCAGCAGATGGAAGCGGTGGCGGCGGAGTACGGGTGCGGCAAGATCGAAGACCTGCAGGCGGCGCTGGGGTGGGGGAAATTTTCGGCGCGGCAGGTGCTGTCGAAGCTGGCGCCTTCAGAGGTGGCGCCGGAAGAGCCGGCGCAGGAGGCTCCGGCGGCGCAGGAGCGGGATCGCGGCGGGGACGGGAAGGACTACGTCATCCAGGTGAAGGGGCTCGACGACCTGCTGACGTACCGGGCGAAGTGCTGCAACCCGATCCGGGGGGAGCCGATCGTGGGCTACATCACGCGCGGCAAGGGCGTGGCGGTGCATTCGAAGAACTGCCCGAACGTGCAGAACCTGCTTTACGAAGCCGAGCGGCGGATTGAAGTGGAGTGGGCGCGCGGGGCGGGGCAGAGCTTCAACGTGCGGCTGGTGGTGCACACCGACGACCGGGCGGGGATGCTGAACCAGTTGACGCAGATTCTGTTCAACGAGGACATCAATATCCGCAGCGTGGAAGCGCACGCCGACGAGAAGAACTTCGATTCGGCCGTCGTCGAGATGACCATCGAAGTGCGCGACAAGAAGCAACTGGAACGGATCGTTTCGGTGATGCGGCGGCTGTCGGGCGTGCGGGACATCGAGCGGGTGCACTGACATGACGAAGACCACCGATCCGCTGCACATTGCAGTTTCGAAATCGCGCGGGGTGACGATCGACTGGGCCGACGGGCACAGGAGCGAGTACAGTTGCGCGCTGCTGAGGGACGCCTGCCCGTGCGCGACGTGCACGGGGGCGCACGGCACGGAGCCGCAGCCCTCCGACTATTCGAGCCCGCAGCCGGCGGGCCATCCGTTCCCGATGTACAAGCCGAAGCCGGTGATGAGGAACATCGAGGAAGTAGGCAGGTACGCGTTCCGGATTGACTGGAGCGACGGGCACAACTCCGGCATCTACTCGTACGAATATCTGCGGCAGATCTGCCCGTGCGCGGAGTGCGAGGCCGCGCGGAAGGAGAACCGGTTGTGAAAAAGATGCTTGTCCTGATGGCGCTGGCGGCGATGCCGGCGCTGGCGTCGGACCTGAGCGGGACTTGGAACGTGGAACTGGACATTGCCGGAATGCTGTTCAAGCCGGTGCTCGAGCTGAAGCACGAGGGGGCGGAACTGACGGGCACCATAAAGACGGGTGATGAGTCGATGCCGGTGAAGGGCTCGGTGGACGGGGAGGCGGTGAAGTTCGAGTACGACACGGTGTACGAGGGCCAGACCTATCACCTGATCTACACGGGCAAGCTGGACGGCGATTCGACGATCAAAGGCGAGACCGACGCCACCGCGGCGGTGGGAACCTTCGTGGCGAAGAAGGCGGCGAAGGAAGAGAAGCCGGCGCAGTAAAGGGCGGCGCGGCCCCGCGGGCGGACGTACAATCGGGGCATGGTGCGTCCTGAGAGACGCGTTCTTCTAGCGGGTGAAAGTCCCGTCCGGGTAAGCGCCAGTGCGCCCGGTAGCAGACCCCAGGCAGGGAGAGAAATCGACCTGGCCCGAGCGGGGTGTCAAGAGCCTGTGCAAGCAGGGAGCAAGCCAGCGGGCCGCAACAAAGTGAACGCTTCAGCC
>DAHVTI010000191.1 GCA_027324255.1 Bryobacterales bacterium
CGAAAAATAACCGCCGCCCCCCGCCGCGCCAACCATCCCATTTCTTCCGGCCCAACCCCCGCAAAACGGGAAGGAAACGGAAACGGTGACGAAACGGTGACAGTCAGCACTAGTCCAATTTCAAAACGGTAAAACGGTAAACGGTGACAGTCAGCTAAACGGTGACAGTCAGCACTAGTCCAATTTCGCCATCCCGCCTCCTTTGTCCTTGCGGCCGGCCGGCCCCGGCCAGGTAGGCCCCGGCTCATCTTCCGGCAGAGGGCCGATCGCCAATGGCCGTCCGCACCGTAGGCGCGTCTTTCCTCCCTCGGTAAGCAAAATGGTGACAGTCAGCACTTTTACAATTTCTCCGCTACCCCTCCCCCTCCCCCTCCACATACCCGTCCACCAGCGCTTCGATCTTGCCGCAAATCGCCTCCCACGCCCGCCACAGCCCCGCCGCCCCGGCCTGGTTCGCCTCCGCAGCCGCGTAGCCCAGCAGTTCCTCCAACTCGCCCAGCGTGTACCGCACCACCGCCGCCTGCCCTTTCGCCGGCACCAGCCGCAGCGGCCGCGTCAACTCCTCCGGAGCCAGGCTCTCTTTCAACAGCGTCTCCCTCTCCCGGTCGGTCAGCTTCAATGCCAGCCGCGTGCCCGCGGCCACGTGCTGCCGCGCCCGCCCGGCCTCCCCCCTCCGCCCGCGCCGCCGCCTCCCGTCACCCCCTGGCCGGCTGCGCCCCCTGCTTCGTCCGCCCTCCAAACCTCCGCCGCAGCCGCCCGTTGATCTTCGCCACCGAAAACGCCTCCGCCTCGAACGGCCCCCGCCATTCGAGCATCTCCCGGTGCGCCGGGTGCTTCGGGTCCCCCACCGCCGCCACGTAGTCCGCGTACCCCACCGGCCCGCCCGCGTCCTCCGGCGGCCCGCTCCTCGCCCCCGCCACGCACCGCGGATACGCCGCCCTCGCGTCTCCCGCCACAAGCCCCTCCACCACGATCTCGTGTTCCCACGAATCCCCGAAATCGTAGACATACACAAACCGCGCCCCCGGCCTCCCCGTCACCCGGCGCAGCGCCACCCTTCGTTCGTCCTGCACCACCCGCCCCTCCGCCGCGTCCTCCGCCCCCGGCGCCCCGTACACCCGCCCGCCCGCCTGGAACTCGTGCAGGTGGTAGTCCTCCCACTCGAACACCGCCTGCAGAATCTCGTGCAGCCGCCCCAGCTTCGTCTCCCCCGCCACCAGCACCCGCCGCCAAACCGCCGGCTTGGATCCCCGCCAGCGTCACCCTCAATTGCCAGCGCGTCCGAGCCTCTCCTCTGCTCACTGCGTCTCTCCTCTCTCCCGTCCCCTCCATCCCAGGCCACGCCCGCCGTTCTCCCACCAAGCCCGCTGGCCGCGGCGCGGCTTCCACCATCCCCCATCGCTCTCCGAAGTCCCAGTCGGAATCACCCTCGGAACGATTCCTCCGCTGAGCATCGCGCCCCACCGCCATATCGGCCACTGAGCGGGCGGCTCTCTCGGAGGCCCGCCTGGAGCGCTACAAGGCGCCGCGGCGGCCCTATGACCCGCCCAAGCACGCCTTCGTCTGGCAGTCCGAGTGGTTCGGCTGCCGAATGGACTTGAAGTTCAGGCTGGAAGGAAAGAAACCGGTGTGCGTGATCTACTCTCTCCACCAGGCCGTCCATGGAAAGCGCAATCGGCCATGAAATGCACGGAGTGTGGCGAAGGCGGGATGCAGCGCAGAGCGGCGCGCATCCCCCATGAGATCCGGGGCGTTCGGTTCGAAGTGGCCGGCAAAGCCCTCGTCTGCTCGCACTGAGGCTTTCAGGTCATCCCCGCGGATTGCGTCGCGGAGCACGGCCGCCTCACCGATCGAGCCTACCAACGCGCCGCCGGCCTGTTGTTTCCCGAAGAAATCCGCCGCGCCCGGGAAAGTCCCGGCTTCTCTCAGCAGGCCTTCGCGGAATACCTCGGCGTCGGCGAGGCCAGCATCAAGCGCTGGGAACTCGGCTCCCTCCAGGACAAAAGCAGCGACGACCTGATCCGCCTCAAGACCGACCCCGATTACGCCCGCCGCAGCCTGGACCAGCTTTGCCGCCGGCTCTCCCGCTCTCCTCTGGCCGTCAACCCCGCGCAGTCGTCCCGGCCGGCGCGAGCCACCACCGCCCGCCGTTCCTCCTCCAAACCCGAAAGCTCCAGCGCCGCTTCAACAATCACCCATCGCTCTCCGAAGTCCAAGTCAAGATCACCCTCGGAACGTGTCATCCGCTGAGCATCACGCCCCACGGCCGAACTTGTATGTACTTCTTACGAGTTCCCCCGATTTCCCATCCCTAGCGAACCGTGGTCCGTCAGGTCTTTCCTCCCCTTGCCGTCCCCTCCGCCAGTCCCGCTCCACCCACGCGGGCGCCACCCCAGAAGTCGATGGGCGCTGCGAGGATACCGCTGGCCCTTTACGCCGGCGAGGGCCACGTCACGGGCAAACTGAAGACGAGCCGCCTGCATGAAATTGCCAAGCGGGGACCGGGCTATCGTCGATCCGCGAAGACTCTCCGTGCACTGATTGAATCCTTTCCATCCCCGGGGTAGGAACAGAGCTCGCGTCTTTGCCGCTGTCGGCATCCGCGAGTCGGACGCGGAGGATCTCCGCATGGCGCTCCTGGCCACCGCTCGCGAAGGGCAGGCGACTGCCGGGCCCGTCACTCCCTACGCGCAACGCGATCTCGTCGATTTCGAGATCT
>DAHVTI010000241.1 GCA_027324255.1 Bryobacterales bacterium
GGCGCGGGCAGCAGCGTGGCGGTGCCGCCGATGAGGTTGGCGAGGCGCTGCGTGAGGTGAGTGGCATGCACTTCGGCCGCCGGGTTGCCGATGCCGCCGAGGATCTGCACGACGCGGGCCCCGGCGCCTTTCTGGCTGGGGTGCATGGAGTCCACCATGGCCAGCAGCGCGGCGCTCCACGACGAGATGCCGATGACGTCGGAGGGGCGCGAGGTGGTCTCCATGTAGAACGCCGCGGCTGCGCCGAGGTCGCGCACAATCTGCGCCTCGTCGTCCACACAGTCCATGACGATCACTTCTTTCAGGCCATAGGCGGACTGAAGGCCGTCTTCCAATTCCGGGTGCGCGCCGGCGGGCACCGTCACCGTGATGCGGACGATGCCTTCGGCCTCGGCCCGTTTCAGCAGCCGGCTGATGGTGGATTGGGACACGTTCAAGTGCTCCATGATCTCCGTCTGCCGGAGGCCCTGGCCGTAGTACATGCGTGCCACCTTGGCCATCAAGCGGAGTTCGTCGGAGCGCGCCATGTGGTTATGTTCCCATCTCCGGCTCTCGCTCGCGGTCCAGCACCTGGTTCACGGCCCGCACCCAACCGCCGAAGAGTTCGTGCCTTCTGGAGGCGGCCATGCGGGGCTCGAATCGCTGCTCCTGACGAGGGAGCCGCTCCAATTCCGCGACATCCTTCCAGACGCCGGCGGCGAGCCCGGCCAGTTGCGCGGCGCCGATGGCGGAGAGGTCGGCCGAGAGATTGCGGACCACCGGGCAGCCCAGGATGTCGGCCTGGAACTGCATGAGGATGTCGTTGCGGCTGGCCCCGCCGTCGGCCAGCAGCGCCTCCGGCGCTTCGCCCGTGTCCTTTGTCATGGCGTCGAAAACGTCGCGCACCTGGTAGGCGACGGATTCGAGCGCCGCGCGCGCCACGTGCGCCGCGGTGGAGCCGCGGGTGAGGCCCGTGAGCAGGCCGCGCGCGTCGTCGCGCCAGTAGGGAGCGCCGAGCCCGGCCATGGCGGGGACCAGATAAACGCCTTCGTTGCCGCTGACCGTGGCGGCCAGTGCGGCCGCGGCCTCCGCGCCGTCCAGGCCGAGCATCTCCGCGGCCCACTGCACGGCGCCCCCGGTCAGCGTGATGTTGCCTTCGATGCCGTACTCGATGCGATGCGGCGTGGACCACGCCACCGTGGAGCTCAGCCTGAAAAGAGAGTATGGACGCCCGGCCGTCCCGCGCATCAGCGACGATCCGGTGCCGTAGGTGGCCTTCGTGGCCCGGGGCCGGAAAGAGGCGTGGGCGAACAACGCGGCGTGCGAATCGCCGATCATGGCCGCGATGGGCAGCCCCGCGGGTAGCGGCCCGAAGCCTGCCGTGCGGCCGAATTCTCCGCTGGAGGGCAGGATGGCCGGCAGCGCGGCGCGCGGCACGCCGAACCATTCACTGAGGTCCGCGTCCCAGGCGAGCGTGTCCAGGTTCATCAACTGGGTGCGCGACGCGTTGGTGGTGTCGCAGGCGTGGGCGGCGCCGGCGGTGAGGTTGTATAACAGCCAGCTATCCACCGTGCCGGCGCACAACTCGCCGGCTTCCGCGCTCCGGATGCCGCCGGGAATCTGCTCCAACAACCAGTGTGCCTTGGTGGCGGAGAAGAGCGGGTCAACGCCCAGGCCCGTCTTTTCGAGGATGGCGGACGCTCTGCCCTGGCGCCGGAGTTCCGCGCAGGCGGGCGCCGTGCGCCGGCATTGCCAGATCACGCACGGGCCGAGAGGCTTGCCGGAAGCGCGCTCCCAGACCACGACCGATTCGCGCTGATTCGTGACGGCGAGGGCGGCGAGAGCCTGCGCGCCATGCGCGGTGAGGATCTCCTCGATGACTTCGCGCACGGCCGCCCAGATCTCGGCGGCGTCCTGCTCGATCCAGCCCGGCTGGGGGCAGTGGAGAGACATGGGCCGCGAAGCCCGCGCCAGAACCTGCCCGGAAGCGTCGATCAGCCGGGCCTTCGTGTTCGTCGTGCCCTGATCGATACTGAGGATCCGCGCGCGGCTCATTCGACCTACCTCTTCCTGGCGATTACATCCAAAGCCGCCTGCCGGAGGGAAGTGGGCGTGAAGCCGAAATGCTCGAACAGGAACGACGTGGAGCCGGTCG
Source organism: Bryobacterales bacterium (assembly GCA_027324255.1). Classification (GTDB taxonomy): domain Bacteria; phylum Acidobacteriota; class Terriglobia; order Bryobacterales; family Bryobacteraceae; genus Paludibaculum. The sequence continues at coordinate 2,135 of DAHVTI010000241.1, forward strand.
GTGAGAAAGTCTCCGGCACTCCGATGCGGCGCACCGGTACGGGGCAGGTCTCCGTCACCACTTCCGCCACGGCGCTGCCCAGGCCGCCCAGCGTGGAATGCTCCTCGGCTGTGACGATGGCGCGCGTCTCTTCGGCCGCGGCCACGATGGCCTGGCGGTCCAGCGGCCGCAGCGTGGCCATGTTGAGCACGCGGGCATCGATGCCTTCGGCAGCGAGCAGTTCCGCCGCTTTCAGCGCCACGTGCACCAGCGTGCCGTTGGCGATCAGCGTGACGTCGCGGCCATCCCGCAGGCGCGCCGCTTTGCCGAGAGCAAAGGGTTCGGGGCAGGGAAGAGCGGGCACGCCCATGCGGCTCAGGCGCAGGAACACCGGGCCTTCCAGCGCAATGGCCGCCCGCACGGCCGCTTCCGTTTCGGCGGGATCGGCCGGCACGATCACGGTGAGGTTGGGCAGCACTCGCGTCCAGGCCAGGTCTTCGATGGAGTGGTGCGTGGCGCCCAGCGCGCCGTAGGCCAGCCCGCTCGACATGCCGCAGAGCTTCACGTTGGAGCGGGAGTAGGCGAGATCCACTTTCACCTGTTCCATGGCGCGGCCGGTGAGAAAGCAGGAGGCGCCGCAGACGAAGGGGATGAGCCCGCCGTTGGCGAGGCCCGCTCCGACGCCCACCATGTTCTGCTCGGCGATGCCGACGTTGATCAGGCGGTTGGGAAACTTCTTGCGGAAGCCGCCCATGTTACTTGACCCGACCGAATCGTTGACCACGGCCACAATGCGAGGGTCGGCAGCCGCGGCGTTCTCGAGAGTCTGCGCGAAGGCCACCCTGCAGTCGTAGAGCCGCTCCTGCGCCGTCATGCTTCCAGCTCCCGCAACGCCGCGGCGAGCTGCTCGTCGCTCGGCACCTTGTGATGCCATTCGGCGCGGTCCATCATGAACGAGACGCCCTGGCCTTTGTGGGTGTGGGCGATGATGCAGTTGGGTTTTCCAGGCTGGAAGGGGACGCGAGCGAAGACATCGAGCAGGGCGGCGTGGTTGTGGCCGTCCACTTCCTCCACGGCCCAGCCGAAGGCGCGCCAGCGGTCTGCCAGCGGCTCCAGGCGCACCGTCTCTTCGGTGGGCGCGCCCTGCTGGATGCGGTTTCTGTCCACGATCAGCGTGAGGTTGTCGAGGCCGTGGTGGGCGGCCGTCATCGCGGCCTCCCAGTTGCTGCCCTCCTGCAGCTCGCCGTCGCCGGTGAGGACGAAGGTGCGCCACGACGCGCCGGTGATCCGGGCGGCCAGGGCCATGCCGGTGGCAATGGGCAGACCGTGGCCCAGGGGGCCTGTGTTGGCTTCCACACCCGGCACCTTGTTGCGGTCCGGGTGGCCGTTGAGGGGCGAGAGCGGCTGCATGTAGGTGTCCAGCAGCTCTTCGGGGAAATAGCCGGCCGCCGCCAGAGTGGAGTACAGGGCGCCGGAGCAGTGGCCCTTGCTCATCACGAAGCGATCCCGGCCGGGCGCCATCTGCCGCTGTTCATCCCCGCGGAGGACGGCGAAGTAGAGAGTGGCCAGGATGTCGGTGGAGGAGAGGTCCCCGCCGGGATGTCCGGCGCGGGCCCGGTGAACCATCCGCAGGCTGCGGCCGCGGATGGAGGCGGAGATGCGCTTCAACTGGCCGATTCCCGGCTCTGTGTGTAGCTCCATGATCATCGTCTTGCATTTCTATTCGACATTGCAAGAAATGCCATATCCAAGCTATCAGCGGCTGCGCGGGGCGTCAAGGCGCGACCGGGGCCTGTGGGTGGAACGTCCGGCGAATCGCCTTGACGCTCACCGGGCACATTGGTACGCTTGCCTCAGCATATTGAAAGCATATCGCATAGATATGCAGGCTGGCGCGGCGCATCCCATCCCGCCGGCAGGAAGGAAGGAAGAGATCCACGATGCCCACTGAACCGGTCCGTCCCTCCCGGCGCCGCATGTTGCTGAGCCTTTCCGCGCTGCCCGCCGGCGGCGCCGCCCTGGCGCAGACGGCGCAGGAAAAAGTGGAGCGTTGGGGCATTTTTGAGGCCGCTGTTCAGGGCCCGTCATCCGGCAACCCTTTCCAGGAGGTGCGCGTGCGGGCCGAGTTCCGCCACGGCCACCGCACGGTGCAGGTGGATGGCTTCTACGACGGCGAGGGCGTTTATCGTATCCGGTTCTCGCCGGACACGCTCGGAGACTGGAGCTATGTGACGCGCAGCAACCGGCCGGAGTTGAACGGCAAGCCGGGCGCGTTCACCTGCGTTGCGCCCACGCCGGGCAATCGCGGCCCGGTGGGCGTCCAGCACACCTGGCACTTCAGCTACGCCGACGGCACGCCGTACTTCCCCGTGGGCACCACCTGCTACGCCTGGGCGCACCAGGGAGACCAATTGGAGGAGCAGACGCTGGCCACGCTGCGCGCCGGCCCCTTCAACAAGATGCGCATGTGCGTCTTCCCGAAGGATTACGTCTACAACCAGAACGAGCCGCAGTTCTACCCGTTCCCGCGCCAGGGCGGCCGGAACGACTACACGCGCTTCGACCCCGCCTTCTTCCGCCACTTCGAAAAGCGCGTCGGGCAACTCATGGCCATGGGCATCGAGGCCGACCTGATTCTGTTCCACCCCTACGACCGCTGGGGCTACCATTTGATGCCCGCCGAGGTGGACGATGCCTATCTGCGCTACCTGGTGGCGCGCCTGGCGGCGTACAGGAACGTGTGGTGGTCGATGGCCAACGAGTGGGATTTCGTGAAGGAGAAGAAGGTCTCCGATTGGGACCGCTACTTCCACATCGTGCAGGAATCCGATCCCTACCAGCGCCTGCGCTCCATCCACAACGGCAGCGTGCTCTACGATCACGCCAAGCCGTGGGTGACACACGCCAGCATCCAGGGCGACGATTTTTCGAAAACCGTGGAGTGGCGCAACGCCTACAGGAAGCCGGTGATCTTCGACGAATGCAAGTACGAAGGCAACATCCCCCGGCGGTGGGGCAACATCTCCGGGCAAGAGATGGTCCGCCGCTTCTGGCTGGCCGCCGCGAACGGCGCCTATGGCGGCCACGGCGAAACCTTCCTCGATGCCAAGGACGTCCTGTGGTGGTCGAAGGGCGGGGTGCTGCACGGGGAAAGCCCACGGCGGCTCGCCTTCCTGCGCCGCATTTTGGAAGAGGGCCCGGCGCAGGGCATCAATCCGTTGCCGAACCAGAAGTACCCGGTGGCGGCGCGCGAAGGCGAATACTACCTCTTCTACTACGACTTGTCGCAGCCGGGCGAGATGGACTACGATCTGCCCGCCGGCGTCAGCTTCCGGGCCGAGATCATCGACCCCTGGCAGATGACGATCACCGCCGTGCCCGGAACGCACCAGGGCAAATTTGTTCTGAGGCTGCCGGGCCGGCCGCACCTGGCCGTGCGCTTCCGCAAGGCGTGATTTCGTACGCGCTATTTCGCGAGAATTGACAGTGGTGTTCCGAGTTCTGTTTTCCACATTCCTGGCCGCCGCGGCCCCCGTTCTTTCCGCGGCGCCTCCGCAACTCCGCATCGCGGAGGGCCGCGTTCAGATCCTCGCCGCCGGCGAAGTAGTGGCGCAGTCGCCGGCGGAGGGACTTTGGTCCATCGCCTGTTCCTGGCGCGACGGCTGGCCCGCCGACTGGCGCCATGCCGCGCCTTCACAAACGCTCACCCAAGGCGAGTGGACCATCGTCCGCGGCGTACTGAACGCCTGCGGCGGCGCCTGGCAACTGGAAGATGCCTACCGGCCTGAAGCGGGGATGATCCGCGGCCTGCGGCGTTTCACGTGGAAGGGCAAGCAGCCCGTCCGCCAGACGACGCTCTCCGTCCGCTTCGAAGCCCAGGCCGATGCGGCGCAGGCCGTGCTGCCGGGCATCCTGTATCACGGCAACCCTTCCGGCGCGCGCAGCGGACGCGTTCCGGTGTCGACGGGCGCGCCCGGAGAAGAGTCGCTGTACGAAGAGCACCGCTACCCGATGCCCTTCGCCTCGCTGGAGCTGAAGCGCAGCGCAAAGCTGTGGGGCGCGGCGCTCCACACCGTCCCCTCTCCCACGCCCTACGGCAACCGT
>DAHVTI010000220.1 GCA_027324255.1 Bryobacterales bacterium
TCGGCGAGGAAGGGCGGGTTGCGAAGGGAGTCGAGGATGTAGGAGCGGTCGGCGCGGGCGAGGTCGAGGACGGAGGTGATCATCTCCTCCTGGTAGAAGCCGGCTTCGGCCAGCGGGATGCCGTTGGGCTCGCGGATGAACGACATGCCGCTGGAGGTCTGGAGACCGTCGGGGGATTGGCCGATGGTGTTGGCGACGCAGTGGAAGATCTTCGAGTTCGGCCCGACAGGCTGCTGGGCGCGGCCGGAGGTGCGCTTCCAGGCAACGGCCTCGATCTCGTCCGAAGAACACGAGGGGTGGAAGAGGATTTGGGCTCCGGCCATGGCGGGGACGCGGTAGAGTTCGGGGTGGCGGCCGTCGCGGCAGATGACGAGGGTGCAGGGGATGCCGTCGATTTCAAAGAGCGACAGCTTGTTGCCGCCGCGGCAGTAGCGCCGCTCGTCGCGGCCTGCCATGTGCACTTTGGCGTATTCGTGCTCGATGGCGCCGTCGGGGGAGACGACGTGGGCGAGGTTCAGGTAGCGGTCGGCGGTGCGGCGGATGGTGCCGGCGACGACCCAGAGGTTGTGGCGCTGGGCGGCGCGGCAGGTCTCATCGAGAGCCGCTTGGACGCGGGCCGGATCGAGCTGGACGACGTAGGGGAAGTAATAGCTGGTGAGGTGGGCCTCAGGGAAGAGAACCACGCGCGAGCCGGCCTGGGCGGCGCGCCCGATGTAGTGGAGCGTGCGCTCGAGGTTCTCTTCGATGGGACGCGCCCAGTGCAGTTGGACGCAGGAGACCTGAAGGGTGGGCGAAGCCATTCCCCTATAGTGGCAAAATCTCCTCGCGCTGCGGGTTGTACTTGAGGCGGCGCTTCTGGACGTAGGAGATGTTTCCGAGATGAGAAGCAGCGGCGGAGCGGTGGCCGATGTAGACGTCGCCGTTGGGGAGTTTACGGGTGCGGCAGCAGTCGAGGAAGTTGGCGACGTGGTCAATGGTCTGGTCGTGCGGGCTGTTGACGCGGATTTCGGGGGCGTTGCGTTCGGCGGACTGATAGATGAAGTGGGAGCGGGTGATCCAGAGGCGGCCGTCGGTGCCGCAGATCTCGACGGCGGCGCCCTTGAGGCCGGGGGCGAGAGTGGCTTCAAAGGTAGCGTTCCACTCGCCGGGGTATTCGAGCAGGACGTTGATGGTGTCGGGGGCGGTGCGGCCGTCCTTGTAGCAGTAGACACCGCCGGCGGCGACGGCGGAGATGGGGTTGTCCTGGTCCATGAACATGTGGACGACGTCGATCCAGTGGGTCATGAGGTCGGTGATCTGGCCGCCGCCGAAGTCGAGGTAGGCGCGGAAGTTCCAGAACTGCTGGGGATCGTAGTCGCGCCACTTGACGGGGCCGAGGAAGCGGGCCCAATCGAGGTTGGAGGGCTTGGTGGCCATCCTGGGCGGGGCCTTCATGAGGTGGGCGCCGTTGCCGTGCCACCAGGTGCGGGCGAGGGTGATCTTGCCGAGCTTCTTTGTCTTGAAATACTCTTCCTTGGCCTGGAGGTAGATGATGCCGGAGCGCTGCTGCATGCCGACCTGGCAGATGCGGTTGTTGACGCGGGCGGCCTTGACGACCTGCATGCCCTCCTCGATTTTGAGGGAGAGGGGCTTTTCGACGTAGACGTCCTTGCCGGCGTTGAGGGCGTCAATGGCGATGGGGCAGTGCCAGTGGTCGGGGGTGGCGATGAGGACGGCGTCGACCTCTTTGAGGGCGAGGAGTTTCTGGTGCTCGTTGAAGGTTTTGGCGCCAGGGGCCTTGGTGGCGGCCTGGTCGCGGCGGTCGCCGAAGACGTCGCAGACGGCGGTGACGTTCACGCGGCCGGTTTTCTGGAAGGTGCCCATCACGCTTTGGCCGCGGCCGCCGCAGCCGATGACGCCGAGGTTGACGTTGTCGTTGGCGCCGAGGATACGCGAGTAAGAAGAAGCGGAGAGGGCGAGCGCGGCGGAGCGGAAGACGTCGCGGCGGTGGAGGCCTGGGTTGGACATGGCTGCGATTGTATCAACGCTACCGAGGGAGTGGAACCGAAGGAAGGGCGCCGGCGTCCTGGCGCGTCCCGGGCGTCCTGATCCACCGGCTACCCACATCAACTGATTCCGGCAGTTTTCCTGGCGGGAGGGCGGGAG
>DAHVTI010000311.1 GCA_027324255.1 Bryobacterales bacterium
AGGATTCTGGATGGGGCGCCATGCGACGTAAGGCGGGCGGCCTGGGGCCGCGCCCTACGGTTTTGCGTCCGTCAGAAGGAAGAGCGGATCGGGCTTGGCTGGCGTTTCGATGACCTGCACCCGTTCGAGACCGGGCACGGAAAAGCGGACAACCCGGTTGTCGCCCTGCGCGGCGACGTAGAGAAAGCCGCCGCGCGGGTCCGCCAGGAGGCCTTCAGCGCGGGCGCCGGCCGGGACGCGCTTCACCTCCAGCAGCGTCAGTGCGTCGAGCGCGGCCACTTCGCCGGAGTCGATCAGCGTGACGAAAAGGAGCCGCGCGCCGGCCACGTAGGCCAGCCGCACGGGCATGCCGGGCACCCCGATGTTGCGGCGCACGCGGTTGGTCACGGCGTCCACGGCCACCACCATGTTGGCGGTACGGGTGGCGACGAAGAGCGTCTTCTCGTCCGGCGTCAGCGCCAGGCCCATGGGGACTCCGCCCACCTCGATCCGCGTGCGCACGCGGCGCGCTTTGAGGTCCACGACGGTGACCGTCGCAGAGCCGGCATCGGCCGTCCAGGCCTGCCGCTCGTCGGCGCTCAACTGGACCATGTGCGGGAGCTTGCCGGTGAGTGGGATGGCGTGGAGCACTTTGCGCTTGGCGCCGTCCACTACGAGCAGGGCGGCCGGGAAGTCGGTGGTGACGTAGAACCGCCCCGACCTGCCGCGCTCGATGCCGTGCGGGCGCGTGTAGGAACCGAGGCTGATTTCGCCCGCGGCGCGGCGCTCTTTCAGGTCGATGACGGTGATGGTATTGCCGCCGGGCTGCGTCTCGGTATAGGTGTCGGCGCCGTAATTGGTGACGTAGGCGAAGCGCCGGTCGGCGGACAAGGCGAACTCGTGAGGTTTTTTCCCGGTGGCGACCTTCGCCTCGAGTTTGCCGGAGGCGGCGTCGTAGAAGCCGAAGGAATCGTCCAGCTTGTGGACCACCAGGAGCTGGTCCGCGCCGAAGGCAGCGGCCAGCGGCAGCGCCGCCAGGAGGCCGCGGAGGATGAGGGACCGGTCCATCATGCTTCCATCCTCTCACCAGACAGATCCGCGCCGGGCGGAGGGCGAGAGCGGGTCGATATGCTGATGGTTTCGAGACCCGTGCCGCCGAGGCGGCGAAAGGGAAGCCATGGCCAGCGTTCCGCCGAAGATACCCGTTCATGCCGTGTTCAGCCCGAGCTGGTGGTTCCGCCACTACGGCATCGCGTTCGACGAAGACTTCTACCTGAACGCGGAGCGGCGCATCGAGGACGACGTGCGGATGAGGCGGGCGTTGTGGGAGCGGTTCGGGATCGGGAGCGGGGAGATTGCGCCCCGGCCGGTGGCGGGGTCGCTGCACATCGCGGGCGGGTTCGTGATGCCGGCGCTGTTCGGCAATAAGATCCGGTTCAGCGCCGGCCAGGCGGCGTGGCCGGAGGTGAGCGAACGGAGCCGGGAGGAGGTGCTCGCACTGACGGCGCCGGATCTGGCGACCACATGGCCGATGAGCGAGTTGCTGCGGCAGATGGAGGAACTGCGGGCGCGGTTCGGGTACGTGGTGGGCGACCTGAACACGGGAGGGCTGCTGAACAACGCGATGGAGCAGCGGGGCAACCAGTTCTTCCTGGACATGCTGGAGGACGCGGAAGTGGCGGAGCACCTGCTGGGGGTGTTGGGCGAGACGCAGGCGGCGGTGGCGAAGTGCGTGAAGAGCTACACGGGCACGTGCGGGATTGCCACCAATGTCAGCGTGGCGGCGTGCGACGCATCGCTGTACCTACACAGCAACTGCTCGGTGCAGATGATCTCTCCGGCGCTGTATGCCCAGCGGCTTCTGCCGCACGAAAAGACGCTGGCGGAGGCGATGCGGCCGTATGGCGTCCACCACTGCGGGAACAACCTGCACCTGTTCGCGAGACACTATGCGCAACTGGAGCCGGTCTTCGTGGATGTGGGGTGGGGGTCGGATATCGGGCGGTGCGCGGCGGAGCTGCCGGGCGCGTTTCTGAACCTGCGGCTGAGCCCGGTGCGGATGCTGCAGGAGAGCGCGGGCGAGATCTACGCGGACACGCTGGGAGCGCTGCGGGCGGCGGGGCGGCGGGAACGGGTGGGCGTGTGCTGCATCAACATGGACGGGCAGACGCCGGACGAGAACGTGGCGGCGATGTTCCGGGCTGCGGCGGATTACGAGAAAGAGGCGGCGGGCGGGCGTCAGTGACGCCCGCGCCGGGGAGCGCTGGGGGTCAGACCAGGGCTTTGGAATAGAGAGCCAGGAGGCGGGACCAGGCTTTTTCGGCCTGGGGCTCGTTGTAGACTCTCGAATCCGGCGGGCACCAGCCGTGGGCGGCGCCGGCGTAGACTTCGATCTCGGCGGAGAGGCCGGCCTGGGCGAAGGTGTCCTTGAGTACGGTCTTGTCGTCGGGGGCGCGCTTGTCGTCGTTTTCGGCGATGGCGATGAGGAACTGGGCCCTGGTCTTCGCGGCCTGGAGGTGCGGGCTGTTGGGGGCGTCCGTCACCAGGCCGCCGCCATGGAAGGAGGCCACCCCGCCGACACGGGCGGGGACGGCCGCGGCGGTGCGAAAAGCGATAGGGCCGCCCATGCAGTAGCCCTGGGTGCCGATTTTGCGGTTGCGAGCGACGGGGGCTTGCGCGTCGAGCCAGGCGATGAAGGCTTTGGCGTCCGTCATGTGGGTGGTTTCGTTGAGGGCGCGGGCGAGCGGCATCAGATCCTGAATCGGAGTGGCGCCGCCGGCCGCGGCCGTGGGGGCCTTCTTCGTCCGGTAGAAGGGATTGACGACCAGGACGGCATAGCCCGATTCGGCGAGGCGCTTGCCCATCTGGCGGAAGGCCGGGCGGAGGCCGAAGATGTCGGGCCAGACGAGGACTCCCGGCGCCTTGCCGCTGGCGGGATGGACGAAGTAGCAGTCCGCGGCGCCGTCCGGCGTGGTGATGGTGACGTCGGCTTCGGCGACCGCCGCCGCGTTGGCGGTGCGGGGCAGCGCCATGGCGACACCGGCGCCCAACAAGACGCCGAACTGCTTGCGGGTGACGAGACCGCGCGCTTCGTACTCCAGGCGGTCGTCTTCAAAATGATCCTGATCGCACATATGCCCTCTCTGTTGCAGCCCAGATTCCCAGCAAAAACTACTTGCCTGTGGTGCCATTATACCCGGGCGGCGGCGGCGGCCGAACGGGAATGGGCGGACCTGGCGCGCGGGGAGGATGCGTCCGGCCTGGGGAATTTGGCGAAAGCGCGACGGGCCCGCGGTAGTTTCAATGGGCGATTTCCCGGGCTCTGGCGAGAACCGGCGCGGGCGGGAGATCAGGAACAGCGCCGGGACGGAGGCGGCGCGGGGGGATGAACCGGGGGCTCACTCGGTTTCGAAAGCGACGTAGAAGCGCTGGCCGTCGCGCTCGATGAGGAGGGCGACGGGGTCGCCGGGCTGGACGGCGTCGAGGGCCTGGCGGGCGCGGGCGATGGAGGTGATGAGGGTGCCGTTGATCTCCTGGACGACGTCGCCGAGTTGGAGGCCGGGGGCGGAGGGGCCGGGGGCGGAAGAGCGGGCGGCGAGGACGACACCGAAGCGGTGGCGGAGATAGGCAAAGCTGCTTTCGTTTTCGGGGGTGATGGTGAGGCCGGCCATGCCGAGTCTGGGGATGAGGCAGGCAGCGGGGTCCTGGCAGGCGGCGAGGGGACTGGAGGGCTGGGGCTGGGCGACGGGGGTGACGTCGAGGGTGAAGGGCTGCGAGCCGCGAAGGCCGGCGATGCGGATGGGCTGGCTGGCGGGGTGGGCGAGGAAGCTCATCATAAACATGGGGAGGTTGCGGACCTCGTTGCCGTCGAGGGAGAGGATGATGTCGTTGAGCTGGAGGCCGGCGGCTTCGGCGGGGCTGCCTTCGTGGACGTCGGAGACGAGGACGCCGGAGGAGCGGGAGAGGTTGAGGGCGCCGGCGAGGGCGGGGGTGATGGTCTGGACGCCGATGCCGGTGACCTGGCGCTGAAAGCGGCCCTGGTCCTTGAGCTGGCGGCTGACGATTTCGACGAGCGGGCTGGGGATGGCGAAGCCCATGCCCTCGCTGCCACCGGACTGGCTGAGGATGAAGGTGGCGAGGCCGACGACTTCGCCGGCGGTATTGACGAGGGGGCCGCCGCTATCGCCGGGGTTGATGGCGGCGTCGGTCTGGATGTAGACGAAGGGGCTGTCGGGGGAGGGCTGGCGGGCGACGGAGCTGACGAGGCCCATGCTGACGGAGTTCTGGAGTCCGGCGCGGCTGCCGAAGACGAGGACGACCTGGCCGGCGCGGAGGTTCTTGTAGTCGGCGAAGGGGAGGGCGGGCAGGCCGCGGGCCTGGATTTTGAGGACTGCGAGGTCGGCCTCCTTGAAGGTGCCGATGAGGGTGGCGTCGAGAGGCGCGGAAGAGGACTGGGCAAGGGCGCTGTCGAGGGCTTCGCCGGAGGCCTGCTGGGCGGCGGAGGGCGGGAGGAGGACGCGAATGCGGAGGGCGCCGGCGACGACGTGGGCGTTGGTGACGATGTAGCCGCCGGGGTCGAAGATGACGCCGGAGCCGACTCCCTGCTCCTTGGCGGCGGCGAGGCCGGTGCGGGTGGAGGAGGAGTCGTCGACGGGGGCGTAGCGGGTGACGACGATCTGGACGACGCTGGGGGAGACGCGGGCGACGAGGTCCTGCATGGAGTCGCTGAAGGAGCCGAGGGCGCCGGCGGGGCTCTTGCGAAGGGGGGGCTGCGCGCCGCCGGCGGGGAGGACGAGCACGGCGGCGAGCAGGAGAGAGAGGCGGAAAGGGGGGAGGTGCATGGGGCTCACATGGTGAAGCTGACGCCGGCGGAGATCTCGTTCTGCAGCAGGCGGCCGGAGGCGCCGAGGCCGAAGGGCATGCCGGTATTAAATTGGCGGAAATCCAAGCGAATTTGCCAGGGTCCGGTGATTTTCACTTTGACGCCGCCGCCGTAATTGATGCCGAATTTGGTTTCTCCCTGGCCGTATTGGGCGGTCTGGCCGGGGGGGACGAAGTTGGCGAAGTGGCCGCCGCCGGCGAGGAAGGGGCGGATGCGGGCGTCCTGCGGGGTGGCGTAGAGCAGTGCCTCGAAGAAGCCCTGGTGGACGGCCATGCCCCGATCGGCGGAGCCGGTGGAGCCCAGGTGGGCGCGGTTGTAAGCGTAGCCGAACTCGTAGCCGAGGTGTTCCTGGGGGTTGACCGTGGCGCGGAAGGCGAGGCGGAAGCCGCCGTCCAGGGTGTAGCCGCTGCCGAGATCCTTTTTGGAAAGCGAGTCGACGCCGCCGCTGACGGAGCCCTCAAAGCTCTGAGCCGAGGCGAGGGCGGAAAGGAAAAAGATGGTGAACGCTGCGCGTTTCATGGGGACACTCCTGTAGGGAATCTCTTCTGTACCGACGAAGAGCGGGCGCCCGGGAACGGCAAAACTCCGGGCGCTCCTGAAGTTTTCGACGCGCCTGGAGGCGCCCGGGGGTAAAGCAAAAACGGCAAAGATTTGTAAAGGGAGGAGGGGGAAAACAGGGCGGCGGAGCCCAAGCCGTAAAGAACTGTAAAGATTGGGCTAAACGGTGATCGCGGCGGCGAAATCCGCGTCTATGCTAAGCGAAGGCCGCTTCGGCCGGAAGCGCTCTCAGAGAAGGAGTAACGCCATGAAAAGCACGTTGCTAGCGGCCGCCGCGGTGGCGGCAGCGCTGGCCTGGGGGCAAGGGCCGGAGGGATTCCGACGGATGGGACCGAGGCCGGACGCGGCCTTCAAGGCGCTGGACGCCGACGGCGACGGGAAGGTGTCGGGCGGCGAGATGCAGAGAGCGGCCGCGTCGCTGGCGAAGTTGGACAGGAACAGCGACGGGAAGCTGACAGAGGAAGAGATGCGGCCGAATTTCGGGCCGGGGGGGCCGGGCGGATTCGAAGGCCGGAGGGGGCCGGAGGGGTTTGAAGGGCGCGGCGGGCCGGGCGGCGGGCGTCCGGAAGACCTGGCGGAGACGCTGATGACGTTCGACCGCAACGGGGACGGCCAACTGGCGAAGGCGGAAGTGCCGGAGCGGATGCAGAACCTGTTTGCGCGGGCGGACGCGGATCAGAACGGCGTGCTGACGAAGGAGGAGTGGCAGAAAGCGGCGTCGGCGCAGCGGGCTCCGGGCGAAGGGATGATGGGGCCGGGCGGCATGATGAGGATGAACCCGATTCTGGCGGCGCTGGACGCGAACCACGACGGCATGATCGGAGCGGAAGAGATGGCGGCGGCGCCGGCGGCGCTGCGCGTCCTGGACAAAGAC
>DAHVTI010000312.1 GCA_027324255.1 Bryobacterales bacterium
CGGATTCTCGTCGAGCTGCTCGGCGACCCGAATCCGCAAAAAGCGCAGCGCGCCATGCAGGCCATGATGCAGATGAAGAAGATCGACATCGCCGCGCTGCGGCGAGCCTGCGACGCCGTGTGACGGCGGACCGCCGCCCTCACCCTCCGCGCTCCAGCACTTCCAGCGCCCCGGAATGTCCGCGCCGCCGCGCCCATTCCACCGGCCGGGCCCACGCTTCCTCCACCGGCAGGCCGGGATCCGCTCCCTGCGCCAGCAGCCAGGCAACCATCTCCGTCTTCCCCTCGCGCGCCGCCCAGCCCAGCGGCGTGGAGCACCATTCCGTCTCGACGGCGTCGAGTTCGGCCCCGTGCTCCAGGCAGACCGCTGCCGCGGCCGCGTCGCCCTTGGCGGCGCAGCGGTGCAGCAGCGTGATGCCCAGCCAGTTACGGCGCTTCGGATCCAGGCCGAGCTCGAACAACTGTCGCGCGAACTCGGGCGTGGGCGGCGTGGCGCGGCTCCACCACGGCGTGGGATCGGGGCTGCGCCGCAGCAGGTCCGGCTGGTAACGCAGGATCAGCCGCAGCATCTCCGGACTGTCGAACCGCTCGCCCACCTCCAGTAGCGGATTGGCGTGCAGCATGGCGCCGAGGGTTTCGAGGTCCGCCAGCCCGGCGCCCATCACGGCCCCGTGAGAGACCAGCAGGTCCACCATCTCCCGCGGCGCGCCCACGTGTTTCGCCATGAACAGGCAATTGCCCGAGGACTCCACCTCGGCGTTGGGGTTGGCGCCGCGTTCGAGCAGCAGCCTCACAATCTCGCGGTGCTTGCCGCCGATGGCGGCGTGCAGCGCTCCGCCGTGCGGCGCGATGCCCGGCTCCGGCTGGTTGGGGTCGGCGCCCCTCTCCAGCAGCAGCTTCACCGCCTCCAGGTGTCCGGCGCCGGCCGCGTTCCGCAGCGGCACGCCGGTGTAGTACGAGTAGGCAGGGACTTGGTTCACCAGCTCCGGCCGCGCGTCCAGCAGCTCGCCGATACGCTACACATCGCCGAGCTTGCTGGCGATGGCGAGGTCGTAGCTCGCGCCGCGCGCCAGCAGGTAGCCGATGAGCACTTCGTGCCGCTGCAAGGCCTGGGCCGGAACGTCGCGCCAGCCGCGGTAGTGGTAGTCGCCGTTGGTCAGGTGGATGGGGCGCAGGCCGTCGGGCCGCGCGGCCTCGATATCCGCGCCGCGCTCCAGCAGTAGATCGATCACGTGCATCTGGCGCGTCATCACCGCCCAGTGCAGCGGCTGGTTGCCGCGCTCGTCGGCGGCGCGCACCAGGCCGGGGTTTTCGTCCAGCAGCGATTTGACGCGGGCCGCGTCCCGGTTGCGGATGGCTTCGGCCAGCAGCGCGCCTTCGGGCGCCACCTGGTAGCGTTCGCGCAGCCGCCGCTCGAGAAACGCCGCCATCTCCGCATAACCGCGTTCGCGCGCGATGCCCAGCAGCGAATCCCCCGCCTCGTCGGCGGCGCCGGCCCCGTGCTCCAGCAGGTATTCCACCAGACCCAGGTGATTCTCGCGGACGGCGAAGCGCACCGGCCGGAAGTACTCATACTCGCAATCGGCCAGCCCGGCATCGCGCGCCACCAGCGACTTCACCGTGTCCAGGTCGCCCAGGATGCAGGCGCAGATCATGGCCCAGACGTCCACGCCTCGCCCCCGCCACCACACCTGGTACTCTTCACTCCGCAGTTCTTTGGGCTGCACCATCGCGCGGACCTTGGCGTCCAGCAGGGGGCGGCGGCTTTGCTCATGCGGGCCCATGGCAGTATTGTGGCCCGTGGCGGCGCTTCGCGGGAAGCGAATCTCCGGCGGCACAAAAAGACGCGGCCTGCCTGCCTCCAACCTCCCCGCCATGATACGGTGGAGATTCTCCGAAACAGAGCGCGCGGTCCTTGAGTGAATTCCCCGCAAAAAGCCACCTCCAGCCGTCCCGGCCACCCATTCGCGTAGCGCGCCGGCAGCCCGGTGCGGAGCCCCCGCATTGGCGCTGCAATAGAAACGGGAGCATGGTTATGACAGCAGGCTTGGACGGCGGCCGCCCGCAGCCGGCACATCTTGCGCGAAAGGTCTTTTCCCCCGGACGGCTCGCGCTTCTGGCCGCCTGTCTCCTCGGCGCGGCGGCCCACGCGGCGGCGCAGGAACGCCTGACCATCGAACAGGCGGTGGCCGAAGCGGCACAGAAGAACGCCGGCCTGCTGGCCGAGAAGGTGAACATCTCCATCGCGGAAGCGCGCGTGCTCACCGCGCGGCTGCGGCCCAATCCCGTGATCAGCGCCAGCGGCGACCACCTGGACGTGCTGGGCACCGGCTACAACGAAACGAACGGCGGAGGCCCGCCCGAGTACTCCTTGCGGGTGGATTTCCCCCTCGAGCGCGGCGGCAAGCGCGGTCTCCGGACAGAGGCGGCGCGGCTCGCGCGGTCGGTCACCGAATTGCAGTTCCAGGACGCGCTGCGCAGCATCGCCGCCGATGTCGCCACCCTGTTTGTCGATGCGCAGCAGGCGCGGGACGGCCTCAACCTCGCCAAGGAGAACCTCACCTACCTGGAGCAGATCGTGGCCGTGAACCAGGCGCGGCTCAAGGCCGGTGAGATCGCCGAAGTCGAGCTGCTGCGTTCGCGTCTGGCGGCTTTGCAGCAGCGCAACCTGGTGCGGGATGCCGAATCGCGCCGGCGGACGGCCCTGGTCCGGCTGCAAAGCGCCATGGGCCGCCCCGTGCCGTCCATGACGCTGGAACTGGCCGGGGAGTTGCGGCACGACTCCGCCATTCCGCCCCGCGATCAAGTGCGAGAAACCTCCCTGCGCCAAAGGCCGGACCTGCTGGCCCTGCGCCAGGACCTGGCGCGGGCCCGCATGGAGGTCCGCAGCCAACAAGCGCAGGCCAAAGTCGACCCGGCGGTTGGGACGGAGTACCGCCGCCAGCAGGGCGTCAACGGGCTCGGCAACTCCATGGGCGTCTTCCTGGAGGTGCCGCTGCCGGTCTTCCAGCGCAACCAGGGCGAGATTGAGCGCGCGCGGCAGGAGCAGCGGCAGGCCGAGCTGCGAATCCGCCAGTTGGAAACGCTGATTGTGGGCGAGGTGGATTTCGCCCATGAGGAGGCTGCCGCGGCGGAAGAGCTTCTGAGGAACATCGAGGGAGAAATGATGGAACAGGCGCGGGAAGTGCGCCGCGTCACGGAGTTCTCCTACCGGCGCGGGCACGTGACGCTGCTCGAGCTGCTGGATGCGCAGCAGGCTTACAACGCGACGGTGCAGGGCTTCATCGAAGCGCGGGCCGCTTACGCCCGCACCCTCTATGGGCTGGACTCGGCGGCCGGAAGGACGGTGACCCAATGAGACGCGAGGCGGCCACCGCGGCCCTTTGCCTGATCTGGTGCTGTGCCGGATGCGGGCGCGGTCCCGCCCCCGCGCCGGCCGCGCAGGCCGGCGGCCAGCCCGCCCATCTGCGGACGGCGGTGGTGGAGACGAAGGAATTCGCCGTGGACGAGATCGTGGCGCCGGGCCGCGTGGAAGTGAACCCGAACCGCGTGTCGAAAGTCCTCATGCCGGTGCCGGGTCGCATCCGCCGCGTTCTGGTGAATCTCGGCGACGCGGTGACGGAGGGGCAGGCCCTGGTAGTCCTGGAAAGCCCCGAGGCGGGTCTCGCCCTGGCCGCGCAGGTCCAGGCCCAGTCGCAGGTGCAACAGGCAAAGACCACTCTCGCCCGTGCGGAAAAGAATCTGGACCGCGCGCGGGAGTTGAACGCCAACAAGGCGGCGCCGCTCAAGGACGTCATCAACGCCGAAGCGGAAGTGGACCTGGCCAGGGCCGCCCTGGCGCAAGCCCAGGCCGGAGCCGAGGAGAGCCTGCACCGCTTGGGCATGCTGGGGCTGGACCCTGCTCACCACACGCACGAGATCACCGTGGCGGCCCCCATCCCGGGCAAGGTGCTCGAGGTCTCCGTGGCGCCCGGCGAGCTGCGCAACGACACCAACCAGCCGCTGATGACCATCGCCGATCTGGGCAGCGTCTGGGTCACCTCGCAGGTGCCGGAAAGCTCCATCCGCCTGGTGCACGCCGGCGAGCCGGTCCAGATCGAATTGCTGGCTTATCCGGGCGAGACGTTCCGCGGGCGCGTGCGGCGCATCGCCGACACCGTCGACGAGGAGACGCGCACGGTCAAGGTACAGGCCGAGCTCGACAACCGGGACGGCCGCCTGCGCCCGGAGATGTTCGCCCGGATCCGGCACTCGCACGGCGCGCGCCGCCTGGCCTGTGTGCCCGCCAGCGCCGTGCTGCACAGCGGCGGCTCGGCCTGGGTGATGGTGGAGCGCGGCGCGGGCCGCTACGAGAAGCGGCGGATCGAGACCGGCGAATCGGCCAACGGCGAAATTCCGGTGGTCCGCGGGGTGGAGGCGGGCGAGCGTGTGGTGGTCGATGGAGCGGCCTTGCTGCGCGAGCGCTGAGCGAGTAGAGCGATGACCGAACGCTGGTTGGATTACTGCCTGAAGCACCGCCTGCTAGTGGTCCTGGCCGCGCTGCTAGCCGCCGGATTCGGCGCGTGGTCGCTCACCCAGTTGAAGATCGAGGCCTACCCGGACATCTCGGACCTGCAGGTGACCATCGTCACCCTCTTCGCCGGCCACGCCGCCGAGGAAGTGGAGCTCCAGGTCACCGTGCCCATCGAGCGTGCCATGAACAGCGTGCCGGGCGTCATCTCGCGCCGCTCACGCACCATCTTCGGCCTCTCCGTGGTGGACCTCACCTTCGGCGCCGGCGCCGAACAACACGTCGCGCGCCAGGCCGTGCTCGAACGCCTGCACGACGTCGACCTGCCCGACGGCGTGACCGCGACCCTCGCGCCGCCCGTCACTCCCGCCGGCGAGCTCTACCGCTATGTCCTGCGGCCCGGCAGCGCCAACGATCAGCAACTGCGCGAGCTGCAGGATTGGGTCATCGCTCCGCGCCTCATGCAGGTGCCCGGCGTCGGCGACGTCATCCCCTTCGGCGGCCTGGTGAAGCAGTACCAGGTGGAGATCGACCCGCTGGCCCTCTACAAGTACAACCTGCGTGTGCAGGACGTCGCCGAGCGAATCCAGGCCAACAACCGCAATGCCGGCGGCGCGCTGCTGGCCAGCGGTGAGGAGGCCCTCGTCGTGCGCGGCATCGGTCTGGTGCGCACGCCCGCCGACATCGAAAACGTGGTGCTGACCACCGTGCGCGGCACGGCCGTCTTCGTCCGCGACATCGGCAAGGTGCGCATCGGCAATGCCCCTCCCTCCGGCGTTTTCGGCCTTGATGGCCGCACCGGTGGGGTGGAGGGCATCGTGGTGATGCGCCGCGGCGAGAACCCCAGCGAAATCCTGACCGGCATCCGGCAGGCCGTGGCTGAGCTGAACGCCGAAAGCCTGCCCGCGGGCGTGCGCATCGACCCGATCTACGACCGCACGGAGCTGGTGGACAACACCCTGCACACCGTTTCCCGCACGCTGCTGGAGGCTTTGTGCATCGTTTTCACCGTGCTGCTCTTCTTCCTCGGCAGCCTGCGCGCCGCCCTGCTCACCGCCCTCGTCATTCCGCTGTCGCTGCTGTTCGCTTTCGGCTGCATGTGGCTGTACGGCGTGCCCGCCAGCCTGCTCAGCCTGGGCGCGCTGGACTTCGGCATCATCGTCGACGGCACGCTCGTGATGATGGAGGCCATCGTCCGCCGGCTGCCGGATCCGGCCGCGGGCGCCGGCGCGCGGGGCGTGGAAGAGAGCGTGCGCGGGGCCGTGTCGGACCTGCGGCGGTCCATCGTCTTCTCGCTCGTCATCCTCATCGCCGCCTACGTCCCCCTGTTCACCCTGCAGCGCGTGGAGAGCCGGCTGTTCGCGCCCATGGCCTTCACCATCTGCTCCGCCCTGCTCGGCTCCATGGTGTTCACGCTGACCCTGGCGCCGGTCCTGGCCACCATGCTGTTCCGGCGTAGCGGCAGAGTCTGGCACAACCCCGTGGCCGAATGGATCGCCCGCCGCTACGAGAAGGACCTCGGCCGCGCCTTGCGCCACCCCTGGGCCGTGGCCGTGACCACCGCCGCCATCCTGGCCGCCGCCGCCGTTCTCGGCAACAGCCTGGGCAGCGAATTCCTGCCGCGGCTCGACGAAGGCGTCATCTGGCTGCGCGCCAATCTCCCGCCCGGCATCTCGCTGGAGAAGTCGGCCGAGATCGCCTCCCGCATGCGGGACTCCATCCGCCGCAGCCCGAAGGTCCGGCTGGTCACTTCGCAGACCGGACGGCAGGAGTCCAACACCGAGCCCTTCGGCCCGAACCGGAACGAGTTCCTCATCGCGCCCAAGCCGCCGTCGGAGTGGCCGGCCGGCAAGGACAAGACCCATCTGGTGGAGGAACTGGCCGCGCGCCTGCGGAGGGAGTTCCCGAGCGTCGCGCTGAATTTCTCGCAGCCCATCATGGATATGGTGATGGAATCGGTGACGGGCTCCAGCGCGGACCTCGCCGTCATCCTCACCGGGCCGGACCCGGCCAGGCTGCGCCAGCTCGCCGCGGCGGCGCTGGGCGTCCTCGAATCCGTGCCCGGCGCCGCCGACACAGCCATCGAACAGGAGGCCGAATCGCCGCAGCTCCGCGTCAGCGTGCGCCGCGAAGACGCCGCGCGCTTCGGCATCAACGTCGCCGAGGTGCAGGATGTGGTGGAGATGGCCATCGGCGGGCGGCCGGTCAGCGAGCTGTTCGACGGCGAGCGCCGCTTCGACATCAGCGTCCGCTACCAGCCCGAGTCCCGCAGCACGCTGTCCCGCATCGGCGGCATTGTCGTGAAGGCTTCCGACGGCAGCCGCACGCCGCTCAGCCAACTGGCCGGCATCCGCGTGGAAGACGGAGCCAGCCTGATCGCCCGCCGCGAGAACCGCCGCCAGATCAGCGTCCGTACCAACATCCGCGGCCGCGACCAGGGCAGCTTCGTCCGCGAAGCCCAGCGCCGCATGCGGAGCGCCGTGGCGCTGCCCAACGGCTACCACATGGAGTGGGGCGGCGTGTTCGAGAACCTGACCAGGGTCCGGCGCCGCCTGGCCTGGATCATGCCGGTCACGGTTGTCGTGATCTTCGGCCTGCTCTACTGGGCCTTCGGCTCCTCCCGCAACGCCCTGCTGGTGCTGGCCAACGTCCCGTTCGCCGTGGTGGGCGGCGTGGCGGCGCTGCACGTGCGCGGCATCGCCTTCAGCGCCTCGGCCGCCGTCGGATTCGTCTCCCTGTTCGGCGTGGCCGTCATGAGCGGAGTCCTCTACGTGATGGACATCGACCGCCTGCGCCGCCAGGGGCACGATTTGGGCGAGGCGGTGTTCGAAGGCTCGCGCCGCCAGATGCGCCCCTGCCTCATCCTGATCCTCGTCGCCATGCTCGCCATGGTCCCGGCGGCGACGGCAAAGGGCATCGGCTCCGACATCCAGCGCCCGCTGGCGACCGTCGTCCTCGGCGGCCTGATCTCCACGCTGTTGCTGACGCTGTTCGCCATTCCCAGCCTCTACTACCTGATGCGCGGCGGCAAGGGCCGCGAGATCGGCCAGGAGTCTGTCGGAGATAGGACTTTCCCAGCGCACTGAGAGGCCCAGCCGGAATAGGTGAGTGGCCAGTGGGTACGGTCCGGCTGGCGGCTTTCGGGTGAACGGCGTCACGACGCGTCGTTTTGAATGGCCCCAGAGCGATCCCCTGCCGCTTTTCAGGCGGTTTGCGGCGACCAACCGGAGCGAGACAGTGGAGGCTGCCCACCTGATCGCGGACGAACTTGAGACCGCAAAGGCAACAGAGGACCGCGAGGTGGCATCATAATTCTCAGGTTCCAAGCGAATATGCCGTACTATCCTCTGGGCCGTATTTTCTTGCTGCTCTTGGGAGCCGTTCTGGCTGAAGGTCAAGGCACTTCGACAAACTACTGGCCCGCCGCTGAATGGCGAACCTCTAGCCCGGAGCGCCAGGGCGTGGATTCCCGAGACTTGGCTCGAATCTTCGGAACCGTTCGAGCAAGGCAGATCCCGATTCATGGCCTCATCGTGATCAGGAACGGATACCTCGTTCTAGAAGCGTACTTCCACCCCTTCTCAACAGGGAACGTTCACGATCTTGCGTCAGTGACGAAGAGCGTGATGTCCACGCTCATCGGCATCGCTATCGACAAGGGCTACATCAAATCGGTCGATCAGCCAGTGCTGGATTTCTTCCCTGGCCGGCGTTCTCCCCGGATGGACGATCGC
This sequence comes from Bryobacterales bacterium, assembly GCA_027324255.1. Taxonomy (GTDB): domain Bacteria; phylum Acidobacteriota; class Terriglobia; order Bryobacterales; family Bryobacteraceae; genus Paludibaculum. The sequence goes on from DAHVTI010000312.1 coordinate 8,244, forward strand.
TGGAAGCGGCTCACAGTGAAGCATCTCCTGACGATGACTTCCGGATTCTGCGAAGATTTCAGAAGTGGCGAGCAGCAGCTCACGCGCATGCGGCTCACTCAGGACTGGGTCCAGTTCCTGTTGGACAATCCGTTCGTTTCCGATCCCGGCGAGCGCTTCGCCTATTGCTCTTGTGCTTCCAATCTACTGTCCTCCGTCCTGACCAGTGCCACTGGTTTGAATGCTCGCGCCTTCGCCAAGAAGCATCTCTACGGTCCCCTTGGCATCAGCAACGTGATCTGGCCGGAAGATCCGCACGGAAACAGCACCGGGTGGGGTGACAGCTATCTCCTGCCCTCAGACTTGGCTAGAATCGGTTACCTCTTCTTGCAGGGAGGCGTTTGGAATAATAGGCAGGTGGTTTCGGGTGGTTGGATACGTGATGCGACCCGCAAGCAGGTGGAGGTTTCCGGCGGGGAAGGTTACGGATACAAGTGGTGGGTGCTGAGAGAACCGCCCGGCGCGTTCGAGGCCCGGGGGCGCGGAGGGCAGCGCATCGTCGTTCTTCCCTCAAAACGACTGGTAGTCGTGGTCACTGGAATCGGCCGTTTTCAGCCGGGCGATCTAGGTGCGGCGCTCCTATCCTCGGTCCGATCCGACGAACCCCTACCGGAAGATCCAGTCGCCACACGGGCATTGTCTGAGAAGATCGCCGAGGCTGCCCGCCCACCGGAGAAGAAGGCTTTGGCGCCACTTCCCGAGATGGCCCACACGGTCTCAGGACGAACCTTCCGGTTCGGCTCCAATCCGTATGGGCTGAAGACCATGCAACTTCGCTTTCGCCGCACAGGAGAGGGAGTTGTGCGGTTCGGGTTCCAATTCGTCGTTGGCGGGGCAAAGGTTCGGATGATCGACGAAGGGGTCGGTGAGTTCCAGCTTGATGCGACAGCCGAAAACCGATAGGTCGCCGAAAACGCCGCAGCGCTTACCAGTTGCTGCGAGTGGACCGTCGGCAATCCGGACACGACCAAGGTCGCGGGTTCCCTCCGAATGGCGTGATTCGGGCATCGGATCGATAGCGCAACGCTGCGCGACATATCGCTACCCATCCGCAAACTGCATCATGCGACCCCTTGACGATCTACAATAATTGTAGATAATCATAGTATGGCTCGACCATCCGATCTCATTCAGGGTACGCTGGACCTTCTAATCCTGAAGACGATATCCCAGGAGCCCGTCCACGGGTGGGCGATCGCCAAGCGCATTCAACAGGCATCAAACGATGTGCTGCTGGTTCAACAGGGATCGCTCTATCCGGCGTTGCACCGATTGGAGCAGCAAGGCTGGATACAGTCGGAGATTCGGGAAACGGCTTCCGGGAGAGTGGCGAAGTTCTATTCGCTCACCCGGGACGGCAAAAAACAAATGGCGAAGGAGCTGGAGCAGTGGGAACGACTCTCCACTGCGATTAGCTTGGTGGTCAATCCCGCATAGGAGGTGACCGATGCTGTGGCTCAAGCGCCTGCATCTTCGAATCCGATCCGTTGTTCAGCGCGCTGCGCTGGAACGCGATCTCGATCAGGAACTACGCTTTCACCTGGCCGAGCAGCGAGCTGAGTACGTGAGTCGTGGCATGACTGACTCCGAGGCCGAACTAGCGGCCCGACGCGCCTTCGGAAATGCCGCGGTCCTCGCCGAGCAGTGCCGGGACCAACGCCGCACAGGTTGGCTCGACGATCTGGCCAGCGACGCGCGATTTGCCATCAGAACACTCACGCGATCTCCCGGATTTACGTGGGCGGCAGTCGCCACTCTCGCTCTTGGGATCGGCGCCAATATTGCCTTCTTCTCTGCCGCGTATGGTGTACTCTTCCGTCCGCTGCCGTATCCCGAGCCTGATCGCCTCGTTGAAGTGGACTTGGGCTTCGGCGGCGTTGGACCGACCACCGCATTGCGGGATCTGTCCGGTCTCGTTGAATACGCAGGCTACCAACCAGAAGTCGAAGCGACAGCCCAGCTAGGCGGTGAAGCGGTTCGGCTGCAAGCGGCTAACGTCACCTGGAATCTCGCCAAGGTGCTAGGCGTCAAACCGGTTCTTGGCCGCTGGTTTAAAGCCGCAGAAGAGTCTGCCGGACAGCACCGTGTCGCCGTCGTTAGCAACCGTATGTGGCGGGAACGTTTCGGTGCCGATCCGCAGGTCCTAAGCCGGCGAATTCTGTTGAATGGGGAACCGTACGAAATCGTGGGGGTCATGCCCGCATCCTTTGGATTTCCGGCGCACGACACGGAGGCTTGGACGCCCATCCGAATTGACCCTCTCAACCGCGGATACATGTGGGGTAACCTCAACCTCTGGCCGATTGGCCGGCTCAAGCCAAGCGTGACCCTAATGTCCGGTGAGGCGGAACTTCGCGGCGTCGTCGAGCGGATCCGACCCATGTTTCCGTGGCGGATGCCCGACGTGTGGGGACGAAGTTCCAGGCTGATGCATCACAGCGACGCCCTGGTGAAGGATTCGCGCCCAAAGCTGCTCGCACTGGCGGCTGCCTCGATGCTCCTGCTTGTAATCGCATGTGGCAACGTAGCAAACCTGCTACTGACGCATTGGCTGCGCCGCGACCGCGAGTTCGCTTTGCGTGAGGCCCTCGGTGCCGGGCGAGGCCGTTTGGTGCGGCAAGTTGTGACGGAGAACGCCATTCTGGCCAGCCTTGGTGGGATCGCGGGAGCGGCGGCAGGCTGGATATTGATAAACGCACTGCCGGCACTACTAGGCGAGGTACCGAGGCTTCAGGATATCGCCATTGCTCCAAGAGTCGTACTTCTGGCAGGCGTCGCGGTGATTACGACCTTCGCCATTCTGAGCGTCGTTCCGCTCATTCGATCAAGGCTTCTGCACGGCCGGGTCGATTCCAGTGGGCGGGACAACGTGCTCCGCCAATCCACCCGGCTCTCACTGGCCCTGGCCGGTCTCCAACTCGCCATGGCAACCGCGCTGCTGATAGGCGCCGGGCTCATGGGAAGAACCTTATGGCAGCTTGCCAACGTCGACTCCGGTATTCGCACCTCGAAGGTCACCACTGGTACCGTCTCGGTTGGTCCGAGCCGGTGCGGCACGTCGGACCGCTGCTGGGCATTCTTGCAGGATCTGAACGCAACGTTAGCAGCCACACCTGGGGTGCGGAGCGTCAACTGGTCGAATGGCATACCTCTGACGAGGCAGACGTCCGCCATGTCTGTCGATATCGAAGACCATCCAAAAGAACCCGGAGCTCCCGCTTTCGTGCTGTGGCACGCTACAGCAACCCCCGGATACTTTTCGACGCTTGGTATTCCACTACGCTCGGGCCGATTCTTCTCCGATGGCGATACTCGCGCGTCGATGCCAGTTGCGATCATCAGTGAATCCACCGCGAAACGCTTCTGGCCGAACGAAACGCCGATCGGAAAGACCATTCGTCCGGTCTCTGGAAAAGTCGGACGAATCATTGTCGGAGTTGTTTCCGACGTCAAGCATTACGCGCTGGATGGGTTTCCATCCTGGATAGATGGCGTGCAGTACGTGCCTTTCGAGCAGGCACTGCCGGCACGGTCCTCGAACGTGACTCAACTGTCTGTATTTGTTGAGGCGGCCGAAACCCAGGTCTCTGCACTCCAAGGAGCCATTCGTCGGAGGTTTCCGGACGTCGTGGTTTCCGATCTCAAATCGATCGAGAAAGTTCGGGACGATTCGGTGTCGAATCGTCGATCGATGGCTTGGCTTCTCTCGTTCTTGGCGGCGTTGGGCCTGCTGCTTGGTGTCGTCGGAGTTCACGGTGTGTTGACACAACGCGCCGCTCAGAGGACTCGGGAGATCGGTATCCGGATGGCGTTGGGAGCATCAGCCGGAGACATTGCGGCAACCGTATTACGCGAGGCCTTCCTCGTGGCAATTGCCGGTTCGGCTGTAGGTGTGATCGTGGCAGCCGGCCTCAGCCGCTTCTTGAGGGCACTCCTGTTCGGCATCGCTGAGAGCGATGTGGTGTCTTACATCGCTGGCCCAGCCATCCTGATCCTCACCGCCCTCCTTGCGGCAGCCGCTCCCGCCTACAGGGCGTCTTCGGTGGACCCCGCGCGGACGCTCCGGTCAGAGTGACACAAGCCAAGGCTTCTAAATAGACATTGACGACAGATATCGAAGAACGCAGTAGTCTTAACCGAAATGCGCTGCCACCGGGAAGATCGTCGGCAATCCGGAAGCTGACGGTAATTACACCTGGGGCTTGATCTAGGGCGTCCCTCCTTCGTCCCGAATTGTGCTCTTAATAGACACCGACATATGCCAACACTCCGTACGCAACACAGAGCGGCATTGATATTCTGGTTGGAAAGGAAGGCACTATGAAACCTGCAAAGAAGGGCACTCAGAAGTCTTCCAAGAGCACTACGGAGACCGGAAAGAAACCCCCGGGATTCACGGACGAGGAACGAGTCGCGATGAGGGAGCGTGTCTGGCGTCAACTATTCCTACCGCGGCCGGGAGTTCTAATTGTCGTCGATCAGGAGCGCCTCCAAGAGGTGAAAGCGGAGGCGCGCCGCGGGTCGCGCACGGGCAGGGCTGACGGGGAAAGCGCCGTGCTCGCGACGATCGCCGCGCTACCGCAGCCGGATCGCGCTATGGCCGAGCGGCTCCATGCGATCATCAAAGCCAACCCGCCAGCCCTCTCGCCGAAAACCTGGTATGGAATGCCCGCCTATGCCAAGGACGGCAATGTGGTCTGCTTCTTCCAAAGTGCACAGAAGTTCAAAACGAGATACGCTACGCTCGGCTTCAGCGATCAGGCGAATCTCGACGAAGGCCACATGTGGCCGACCGCCTTCGCGCTAAAGGAGCTGACCGCGGCCAAAGAGGCCAAGATGGGCGCACTCGTCAAGAAAGCGGTCAACTGAGGAATCGAGTCGCCGCGGGACTCCGCCCTCTGTGCCGGATCGTCGGTTGGAACGAGTCGTTTCCTCATCGGGATTCCGCCGTGAGCCAATTCTCCAGGCGTACGCCTGGTTTCTTTACACCCTTGACGCGGCGGATTCCCGCCGCGAGGTCAGGGCTGAGCAGCCCGCAGTCGGCAGTGGAACAGCTCTCACCCGTCGCGGTGTTGTTCCAAGCTTCGGTAGGCCGGACGCGAGGCCGGATGCAATGCTGATTCAATGGACCCACTCGACGCTGTTGGTTGTCCGCCCTGCCGGCCAGAAGAGCGGATCACTCGAGATCCATCGCGGCCTTCAGCCCCTCCTCAACTTCACGCAGGGACTCGGAGGGCAGGGTGCCGAGCCTCTTGGTCAGCTTGGCGCGGTCCAGAGTGGTCACCTGATGGCACACCGCAATGCTCGTCTTCGCCAGGCCGGCGGTCCCGCCCGGCAACTCGATGACGGTAGGTCCGCGCTTGCCCTGTGATGAGGATGTTGAGATCGGGACTACGATGACGGATCTCCATCCGGCTGTTTGATTGAAGCCGTCATGAGACACGAGGACTACAGGGCGCCGGCCCGTCTGCTCCGAGCCGGATCGCGGGACAAGATCGGCCCAGTAAACGTCTCCCCGCTTCATCTTGTCGCCTTGCCGGCGTTCGTAAGGTGCTCGATCCCAGCCGACTCCAAGTCCGCGTCGAGATCGAGATGCGTTCCCGCCATTTGCGCAGCGTAGGCTGTGATCGCATCGTGCCTCGCCCTTCGGACTTGTAGCCGCAGCCACGAGTCGACGGCCTCACGGGCCAGGGTCGTCGCGGGTACCCCGGTCCGTTCGGCCTCCGCCCTGAGACCTCTGTACGTCTGCTCCGGCAGCGGCAGGTGAAAATTCTTCACAGCCTCCTCCCTGCCCATTATGCCATGAATTGATGGCAGAGAGTGATGTCAACAGCGGAATGGCAGGAGTCCGCGCCGGCGGAGAGGAAGTTGGAAACCACGCTTCCCGGGGAGCCACTCCTTCGGCCTCCCAATCGCCCATCTGGCTTCAACTGACGGCACCCCCTTCCCCCTGACCCCATGTCCCAAACATCCCGCCGGCAGTTGGCGCTCATTCCTTCTCTGATGGGAAGCCATGCGTCTTGGAGTGGCGCGCTCAACCCCGGCGTTGAGGCCGAACCCCTCGCTTCCTCGTGCCAATCCTTCCGTTGACAGGTCGCGTTTGTTGACGGCCTCGTTCCAGCCCCTCGCTCAACCCGGCTAGAGCTTCATGCTTCTTGAGAGTCCCGGAAAAGGCCGCGCCATGGAGCCGCCAGGGCCGCCAACATCCAAGGGGGGCGTGCCGGATCCGGCGCCGATCGCGCTGATGATTCGAGCCTCGACTCCCACTGTGCTCTCGACCCGCCCCTGGCTCCCAATCTGCAATCCGGCGCTCCGCTTCAGCCCAGGGAGAATGTACATACTCGTCCCGGAACTCCGGCGGAAGCTGAACCTCTGGCTTGGGGGACTCGACGACTGGAGTCTAGTCGGGCAACGAAACGATCACCGCCGGCCCTCCCGTCGAAAGTCGGAATCCGCCATCGTCTGCCATCGGCGTTATCGCGTCTGGGTTCATCGAACCTCTCGTCGGCTTGCGTCGGCGGCTTTCCTGAACTCCGGAACCATGCCGCGTGAGTATCATCCGCCTGTCCACCTCGGCGGAAACCTCGGCTTGCCGGTCTGCTCACACGGCTTCAATATCCGCGCGCACCCGGCAGCCGAGAGCCGCCGAGATGTTCACCAGCGCGTCCAGGGAAAAACGCGAGATCCGGCCCCGGAGCGGATCCTTCAGCCTCGGTTGCGTGACGCCGCACTGCCGCGCTGCTTCCACCTGCGTCCAGCCTTGACGCTTCACGTTGGCGGCGATCTGCTATATCATTTCCGCCCGCGCCCTCAGGTTGGTCGCCTGCCCAGGCGTCTCCGCGAGGGCGTCCCAAACGCTGGCACAGCTCTCGGATTTGAGAATCTCAATCTTCCCTGAAATCAACCACTTCCCCCACCCACCCGGTTCCGCCCGCCCTTGACGCCTGCTCTCCTATGCGCGGTATGTCGTCCTTTGCCTCAGCACCGGCACCGGCCTCCACCGGCCCCACTCGCGCCCATCATTGGGGCTATCATGCCGCCCGAAAAGGTAGGCCCGTCGAATGGGAGATCAACGCCCTCGACTACGCCCGCCCCATCGCCGCCCAGGGCGCCGACCCCGTCCTCCGCGAGCTCTTCATCCACCTCGTCTGCTGCATCCGCTGGTGCGACTACCTCGCCGCCCTCCGCGCCCGCCACGTCAACTGGGCCCTCGAAGTCGAGGGCGGCCACCTCGGCTACGCCATGCGCCTCCTCTTCCGCTACCCCGCCACTGGGCGCGCCTACTACCGCGCCCGCGTCCTCAACCTCATCGGCAAGGCCGTGCGGGACGTCCTCACTCGCCTCAAGCAAATCAAACAATCCCAGTCCCTGACCCAAGTGAGCCAAGCCTCCCTTGGCCGCCGAAGCCTTGGCGAAGGCGGCCCCCAATCCGCCGCCCAATTTGAACATCTTCGCCCCTATCTCGTTGATTCTTCGTCCACCCCAGCCCTCCAATCCCCCTCCAATCCGATAACTGGATCTGATATGGTAGTATTCGGCGCCCACCCCATGATCGCTCATCAGCCCTTCCACTATCACTCCCTCGACGACCTCCGTCAGGACATCTCCCGCCTCGGTGTCGACGTCCCCGTCTCCGGCGACCCCTCCATCCTCGCCCAGCCCCTCTCCTGCGGCTCCTTCACCCTCCCCAACCGCCTCGTCGTCCTCCCCATGGAAGGCTGCGACGGCCTCCCCGACGGCTCCCCCGACGAACTCACCTACCGCCGCTACCGCCGCTTCGCCGCCGGCGGCTCCGGCCTGCTTTGGGTGGAGGCCTGCGCCGCCGTCCCCGAAGGCCGCGCCAACCCCCGCCAGCTTTGGCTCCACGCCGGCAACGTCGCCGCCTACGCCCACCTGGTCGACGACGCCCGCGCCGCCGCCCGCGAATCCATGGGCCCCAACCACCGCCCCGTCCTCGTCCTCCAGTTGACCCACTCCGGCCGCTACTCCAAGCCCGGCCGTCTTCCGAGCCCCATCATCGCCCACCACTCCAAGTACCTCGACCCCATCCACAAGCTCCCCCCCGATTACCCTCTCATCTCCGACGGCGAACTCGAGCGCCTCGAAGACCTCTACGTCGAAGCCGCCCGCTGCGCCCTCCTCGCCGGCTTCGACGCCGTCGACGTCAAGGCCTGCCACCGCTACCTCGTCAGCGAGCTCCACGCCTCCTTCACCCGCGATAACTCATCGTACGGCGGCCCCGAGTGGGAAAACCGCACCCGCTTCTTCCGCAACGTCGTCGTCAAAATCAAGGACCGCGTCCCCGGCATTGCCGTCACCTCCCGCATGAACGCCTACGACGCCATGGCCCACCCCTACGGCTGGGGCATGGCCGCCGACGGCTCCGATCAGCCCGACCTCACCGATCCCCTCCGCCTCGTCGGCTTCCTCCGCTCGAACGGCGCCCCCCTCGTCAACATCACCATCGGCAACCCCTACTTCAACCCCTACGTCAATCGCCCCTACGACCTCCCCATCTCCGGCGGCGCCCTCCCGCCCGAGCACTCCCTCCAGGGCGTCGAGCGCTTCCTCCACATCGTCCGCGCCGTCCAGCAGGCCTACCCCGATCTCCCCGTCGTCGGCGGCGGCTACTCCGTCCTCCGCCAGTTCCTCCCCAACGTCGGCGCCGCCGCCGTCCAGCAGGGCTGGGTCTCCTTGATCGGCGGCGGCCGCATGTCTTTCGCCTACCCCGAATTCGCCCGTGAGGTCGTCCATGGCCGCCCCCTCGATCCCGAAAAAGTCTGCGTCGCCTGCTCCGCCTGCACCCAGATCATGCGCGACGGCGGCCGCTCCGGCTGCGTCCCCCGCGACGCCGCCATCTACGAGCCCATCTACAAGGCCGGCCGCGCCGAAGCCCTCGACACCATCCAGCAGATGGCCAAAACCTGCCGCCAGTGCAACGATCCCACGTGCGTCCCCAAGTGCCCCGCCCACGTCAACGTCCCCAGGTTCATCCTCGAGATCAGCGAGGGCCGCTTCCGTGATGCCTATGAAACAATCCGGGACTCGAATGTTTTAGCCACCATCTGCGGCTACGTGTGTCCTTCCGAAACCCTCTGCGAGTCCACCTGCATCAACGAGCACTACACCGAGACCGTCCCCATCCGCCACCTCCAGCGCTGGGTCTCCCGCAAGGCCGTCGAGGAAGGCTGGGCCCGCGAATCCCGTCCCGTCCTGCCTGATACCGGCCGCCGCGTCGCCGTCGTCGGAGCCGGGCCCGCCGGCGTCGCCGCCGCCGTCACCCTCGCCTCCCTCGGCCACCGCGTCTCCCTCTTCGAGCGCTCTGAGGCCCCCGGCGGCATGGCCAAAGACACCATCCCCGCCGGCCGCCTGCCCGGCCCCATCCTCAACCGCGAACTCGAAGACGTCCTCGTCTCCACCGGCGCCATCGAGCGCCGCCCCTTCTCCCTCGGTCCCGCCGGCACTCTGGATGACGTCCTCGACGAAGGCTTCGACGCCGTCCTCCTCGCCATGGGCCTCTCCCGCTCCGTTGCCCTCCCCGGCGCCGATCGCCCCAGGGAAGGCGCCTACGGCGCCCTCGACTTCCTCCGCCACGTCAAGCACCACGGCGGCAAGGTCGCCGGCTCCGTCCTCGTCCTCGGCGGCGGCAACACCGCCATCGACGCGGCCCTCTCCGCCAAGAAGGCCGGCGCCGAGGATGTCGCCATCGTCTACCGCCGGTCGTTTGCCGAGATGCCCGCCTGGCCCGACGAACGCGACGCCGCCATGCGCGGAGGCGTCAACTTCCTCATCCTCACCCAGCCCCTCCGCTACGTCACCAACCAGCAGGGCGCCCTCACCGGCATTCAGGTGGTCCGCACCCGCCTCGGCGCGCCCGATGCCAGCGGCCGCCGCCGCCCCGAAAACATCCCCGGCTCTGAGCACATCATCCCCTGCGATCTCGCCGTCGAGGCCATCGGCCAGTCGCTCGAAGACAAGCTCCGCGGCGCCCTGCCCGGCGTCGAGTTCACCCGCTCGGGCCTCATCGCCACTCAGCCCGGCTCTCTCGCCACCACCCGCGCCAAAGTCTATGCCGCCGGCGACATCGTCAACGGCGGCTCCACCGTCGTCCAGGCCGTCTCGGAAGGCACCCGCGCGGCTCGTGAAATCCATCAGAGCCTCTGCGGCACGCCCCTCGTCGCCATCGGCTGATCCCCATGCGGCCGTCCCTCCTCCTGCTCCTGGGCGCGTCTCTCGCCGCCGCCCAGACGCCGGAGGTGTCCGCCCTCCACATCCCCCGCGTCACCCGCCCTCCCAAGCTCGCTGACTTCATCAATAACGTCCCCCGCCAGGCCGAGCTCGTCGTCACCGACTTCGGCCAGTTCGATCCCCAGGACGGCGCCCCCGTCTCCCAGCCCACCACTGCTTATCTCTCCTACGACGACAGGTTCCTCTACGTCGGCTGGTTCTGCAAGGATGACCCCAAGCTCATCCGCTCCCGCGTCGCCCGCCGCAAGGACATCCTTTGGGACGATCGCGTCACCATCAACATCGATGCCTTCGGCGACCGCCGCCACTCCGTCTTCTTCGACGTCAACGCCCACGGCGTCCGGTTCGACGGCACCACCACCGACGGCTTCGGCGACGACTTCTCCTTCGAAACCCTCTGGTACTCCGAGGCCAAAATCACCGGCGACGGCTACTACGTCCTCGAGACCATCCCCTTCAAAAGCCTCCGCTTCCCCGACGTCCCCGAGCAGCGCTGGAACATCTGCCTCTGCCGCTTCATCAACCGCAACAACGAAACCTCCTGCTGGCCCCACATCACCCGCAAGCGCATGCCGAACTGGGTCGGCCAGTTCGCGCCCCTCGAAGGCCTGCGCGACATCTCCCCCGGCCGCAATATCCAGGTCATCCCTTACGCCCTCGGCTCCGCCGCCCGCTTCCTCGACCGGCCCGCCGCCGCCCCGCCCGCCATGCGCTCCGTAACCGAGGCCCGCGCCGGCGTCGATGCCAAGGCCGTCCTCAACGACTCGCTCACCCTCGACCTCACCTTCAACCCCGACTTCTCCCAAATCGAGTCCGACGAGCCCCAGGTCACCGTCAACCGCCGCTTCGAGGTCTTCTACCCCGAACGCCGCCCCTTTTTCATCGAGAACTCCAGCTTCTTCAATACGCCCGAACAACTCTTCTTCTCCCGCCGCATCGTCGACCCCCAGTACGGCGTCCGCCTTACCGGCAAAATCGGCCGCTGGGGCCTCGGCATCCTCACCACCGACGACCGCGCGCCGCTCTCCCAAGGCTCCTCCGCCCGCGCCACAAACGCCGTCGTCGCCGTCCAGCGCGAGTTCGCCCGCGACTCCTACGCCGGCCTGCTCGTCACTGACCGCGAGCTCGGCAACGGCTTCAACCGCGTCGCCTCTCTCGACACCCGCATCCGCCTCCCCCGCAACTGGTTCCTCACCGCCCAGGCCGTCCACAGCGATACCGGCTCTCCGGACTTCACCGGCCGGGGCAATATCTACCTCGGCCGCCTCAGCCGCATGGACCGCCACTGGACCACCTCCACCACCTACACCGACCGCTCCCCCGGCTTCCGCACCGACCTCGGCTATATCCCCCGCGTCGATATCCGCCAGGTCCAGCACTCCACCTCCTATCTTTGGCGCCCGAAGAAGGGCCCCGTCATCGGCTACGGCCCCAAGCTCACCCTCTGGCGCAACTACAACCGCGCCGGCCAGGTGCAGGACTGGGAATACGTTCCCTCCTTCGCCGTCGAACTGCCCCGCCTCACCCGGTTCTCCGCCGGCTTCTCCCAAACCTACGAGCTCTACCAGGGTCTCGGCTTCCGCCAGCGCCTCGCCCTGCTCGACGGCAAGACCGAGTGGTTCAAGTGGCTCGCCCTCACCGCTTCCTACACCGCCGGCACCGGCGTTAACTACTACCCAGCCGCCGGCCTCCGCCCCTCGCTCGCCGATTCCGTCTCCGTCCGCGCCGCCCTCACCCTCCGCCCCGCCGCCCGCATGCGCCTCGACGAAACCTGGATCCACTCCCGCCTCACTACCCCGCGGGCCTCCGTCTTCAACAACCACATCCTCCGCTCCAAGCTCAACTACCAGTTCACCCGCGAGTTCGCCCTCCGCCTCATCCTCGACTACAACGCCGTCCTGCCCAATCCCTCGCTGGTGGCCCTCGACCGCACCCGCCGCTTCCGCTACGACGTCCTCTTCACCTGGCTCCTCCACCCCGGCACCGCCATCTACGCCGGCTACACCGACCTCTACGAAAACTACTCCCTCGACCCCTCCCGCCCGCCTTACCTCCAGTACACTCCCGCCCCCACCCTCTCCACCGGCCGCCAGGCCTTCGTCAAGGCCAGCTACCTCTTCCGCTTCTGACCGTCCCTGCTACCCTGGAAACTGTCCTGCTGCTCTCCGCCGCCCTGTTCCTCGCCCTGCTCGCCCCGCCTGCGTCGGCCACCGCTTCCTCCCGCCCGGCCTGCATCCTCACCGCTCCCGATGAAGTCCGCGTGGACTTCGAGATCGCCTCCCCCGGCGCTCTGAGCCTGAATCACTGTCCCTGCGCCGCCCGCACCAGGTCCGAATAGTCCACCGTGTGCCGTGTGAAGGCGCTGCGGCCCGCCGCCGACAGCGCCGCCTTCGCTTCGCTGGAGACCGCCTTCGCTTCCTGCTTCCGCCCCAGCCGCTGCAGGACCCCCGCATAGGTCGACAGCGCGTGGCCCCGCATCAGCGCGTTGCCGGCCATGTGCGTCTTCGCCAGCTCCGAGGCGCGGTGGAGTACCTGCTCCGCGGCCTTCAGATCTCCGGCGCCTGCCAGGATCTGGCCCTGAATCGTCAGCGCCTTGATGAACTCCGGATGCGCCGGCGGCATCAGCCTCTCCAACGTGGCGACGGCCGATGCCTGCTCCCGCACCGCGTCCTCCCAGCGGCCGGCGCTGGCATGCGCCGCCGCTATGTTCAGCCGGCACGTGGCCCGCGACTTCAGCACTTCCGGCGCATCTGGAACCCGCTCCCACGCCGCCAGCGCGCGCTCCAGCAGCGCCTGGCCCTCCTCCTGCCGGCGCTGCAGCAGCAGGCTCACCGCCAGCGAGTTCAGCGTGGTCGCCTCGTCGAACCCCGACCGTTCCTCGGAGCCCTCGATGATCTCGAGCGCCCGCCTCAGGCAGCGCTCCACCCGCCCCGGCTGATTCTGGTCCTGGTAGACCAGCGCCAGGTTGTTCAGCACGCTAACCAGGAGGAGATCCCGTCCGGAGCCGGCCCTCTCAATCAGGGCGATCGAGCGCAGCAGCCGCCGCTCCGCTTTCGAGTGTTGCCCCAAGTCCCTTTCAATCAACCCCAGGTTGTTGAGCGCCACCGCCTCCACCCGCTCGCTGCCGCCCATGCGCTTCAACTCCTTCAGCGCTAGTTCCACGGAGGACTGTGCCGCTTTCGCCTGCCCGTCCCCCAGCAGCCGCGCGGCGTCCCACATCCACCGCTTCACCTGTTCAACTTCGCCCGGTCCGCTCTGGCCCAAGTCAAAGCTCCCGGCGAAGGCCAAGAGAATCGCCACTCTCCAGCCCATACCGGAACCTCGCTTGCCGGTTCCAGGCTAGATCCGGCGAACACGGAAGGGACCCCCCCTCTTGCCATATTTCGAGAAATTACGGGCTGCCGGCGCCCTTGCAGGGCGCCACCTCGGGATTTCCCCAGCGATGCCGCCGCTTCAGCCCATCATCCCGATGAGCACATCGCCTTGCGGTTTGGGCCGCACGACTTCACCGCAGCCGGCGGCCCGCAGCCAGGCGTCGTATTCGGCCTGCGTGTAGGAGGCGCCGCCGCTCGTGCCCACCAACATGTTCAGCGAAAAGAGCACAGCCTGGGGCGGGAAAGTGCGGTCCTCGTCGAGGATGAAGTCGCGCACGACGATGCGCCCGCCCGGCTTCAACGCGCGGCCGCAGCGGATGAGGAGATCGCGGTTCTCTTCCTCGCCGAGCATATGGCAGATGGCGGAGACGAGTACGACGTCGAAGCCCTGGCCGAAGTGATCCGCGCGCAGATCGCCGTCCTGCGTGGCGATGCGCGCGCTCAGGCCCGCCACGGCAATGTAGTCGCGGGCCAGGCCAGTGACGTGCGGCTGGTCGAGGACGATGGCCGTGAGATCCGGGTTGGCTTGGGCGAGCGCGATGGAGTAGGCGCCCGAGCCGCCACCCACGTCCAGCAGCCGGCAGGGGCCGGTGCGGCCCACCGCCTCCACGAGCGCCCCGGCATCACGCGCGGCGCGCTGGTGCATGGCTGCGATGAAGGCCCTCGTCCACTCCTCGTCCGCTTTCTCGACGCCCGGCGCCCGCACGGCGGTGCCCGTGCGCACGGCACTGGTGAGCGTCGACCAGGTCTTCCACAACCCGGCGATGTGCAGCAGGCCGAGGCGGGCCGATTGCGGCCCGCAGAGCCAGCCGGCGGTGACGGGCGTGGTGCGGTAAAGCGCACCTTCCTTCTGCATGGCGCCAAGAGCGACCAGGGCGTTCAAGAGCATGGCCAGGGCGCGGGCGTCACAGCCCGCGCGGGCGGCGGCCTGATCCGCCGTCGCGCCCTCACCCACAGCGGTGAAGGCGTCGAGTTCGAGGGCCGAGAGCAGCACACGGCTCTCCTGAAAAGCCCGCATGGCGGCTGTCAGTTCTTCCACGCTTCTCATGATGTGTCTCCCTGCCGGCGTCGGAGCATCCGCTTCGGCGTGGGGGGCGAGGGGCGGAACACCTCCAGGGTCTCACCGTCGGGGCGGCGCGGCAAGCGGAGCGCGGGGGGCGCAGGAGAGGTGGTCAGGGCGACGCGGCCAGCGGAGGGCGGGGGAGGCCCGGGGAGCGCAGGTTGAGGGTCAAGTGGTGGGTGGACGTGGGGAGGTGGTCAGGGTGCGGAGTATGCGCTCCGGGCTGGGGGGCGAGGGACGGAATGCCTCCAAGGTCTCATTGTCGCGGCGGCCGGGGAGGCGGGCGACGGCGCCGGCGACGATGGACCGGAGGAGTACGGGGTCGGCTTCGGCACGCAGGTTGAGGGTCAACTCGTGGGCGGCGGCGGCGGAGGCGGTGAGGTCGCCGTCGACGCGGGGGTCCTCGCCGTTGCGGCAGAGGCTGGCCTTGATGAAGCCCGTCGCGGCGCGGTCGAGCACCTTGAGGTGCGCGATGCGGGCTCCGGCGCGGGTGAGTTCGGCGTCGAGCTCTT
>DAHVTI010000316.1 GCA_027324255.1 Bryobacterales bacterium
ACACGGAAGTGAAAATCAGGATGCTGGACGCCTACGGGAGGCTGAACCGCGGGGCCGCGGCCTTGCAGTCGCCGTTTCTGCTGCTGGTGCGCTTGTACTGGGGGTGGCAGTTCATGGAGACGGGTTGGGCGAAGATGCACAACATCGCGAAAGTGACGAGTTTCTTCACGGACCTGGGGATTCCGTTTCCGGGGCTGAACGCGCACTTCATCGCCGGTCTGGAGTTCGGAGGCGGGATGCTGCTGGCGCTGGGCCTGGGTTCGCGGCTGGCGGCCCTGCCGCTGACCATCAACATGCTGGTGGCGTACGTGACGGCAGACCGGGAGGCGCTGCTCTCGGTGATCTCCGATCCGGACCGGTTCCACGCCGCCGCGCCGTACACGTTCCTGGTGGCATCGCTGCTGGTGCTGATCTTCGGGCCGGGCAAGTTCGCGCTGGATGCCTGGATCGGGGCGAAGCGCGGGGAGGGGGACGGCGCCGCGGCGGCGAGGGTCCGATCGGGCCGGGGTTCGACGGCCGGGCAGCCGGTGGAGGAGTGAAGGCGAGCCGCACGCGTGGGGCACGTCCGCGTAGCATCGTCGTCGCACCAGGCGTGGAAACCGGACAGTGCGGCGGATAAGAATCCCGGCCCAATCGACAGAAGGGGGATGCGAGCTGTGCCCCGGCACGCCTGCCTGACGCTTTTCGGCCTGGGCGCGGCGCTACTCGCCGCGGGCGTCCAGGAGATGGATTGGCTGGCATATCGGGTGGATTCGCGGCTGGTGGGTTTCTCCGTGGCGAAAGACCGGCAGGCGGTGCTCGACCTGAGGCAGGAACACGTCCGGATTTTCGAAGGCGGCGCGGAGCAGCCGATCGCCTTGTTCGAGCCGCCGTCAGCAAAGACGCGAACGCCCATCGAAGCGGCGTTTCTGCCGCCCGTGAGCGGAACGGTGGTGCGGGGCGGGCTGTTCGACGCGCGCACGCTTCAGAATGCGACTCTTGCCCGAGTGCGGCGGGGAGCGGCGATTTCGATCTACTCTTTCGCGAAGGAGTGGCGGCGGCTGTGCGCGCCCACGAGGGATGCGGCCGCGCCGGCGGGACGCGAACCATTCCGCGCAGCACGGCAGGAACCTGAGCAAAGCGGGAAAGCCTGTGCCGCCGACTGTTCACCCACGGCGTGTTCGCGCGTATCTAGCAGGCAGAAGGAGCTTTGCTATCGTGACCTATTCATTCCGGCGGATTTTGATGCGCGGATTGCTGGCCGCCTGCTGCGTTTCCTGGGTCCCCTCCGCGGCGCTGGGGCAGAGCGCGGCGGCGCTGCCGCCGCAGGTGACGCCGGTGGACATGCAGCCGGATGCGAACCGGACGCGAGAGGAACTGCACGCGCTGCTGGAGAGGTATGCGCCGGCGCTGAGGAGCGTGCTGGCGCTGGACAACTCGCTGCTGACGAACCAGGCGTACCTGGCGCCGTATCCGGCTCTGTCGGCTTACTTGTCCGCGCACCCGGAGGTGGCACGGAACCCGTCGTTCTATCTGGGCCGCGGCTACGATGAGCCGCGCAGGAAGGAAGACCGCGTGATGGACATGTGGTCAAACGTGCTGGGCGGGCTGGCGGCGTTCACGGGCGTCGGCCTGGCGATCGGGCTGATCTCGTGGCTCATCCGCACGCTGATCGACTACCGGCGGTGGAGCCGGCTGGCGAAGGTGCAGACGGAGGTGCACACGAAGCTGCTGGACCGCTTCAGTTCGACCGAGGACCTGATGGCGTACATTCAAACGCCGGCGGGAGCGAAGTTCCTGGAGTCGTCGCCGATCAAGCTGGACCCGGGGCCGAAGACGCTGGGGGCGCCGCTGGCGCGCATCTTGTGGTCGCTCCAAGGCGGCGTGGTGCTGATGGCGGCGGGGGTGGGACTGTGGATCGTCAGCGGGCAGGCGGACGGAGAGGCGGCGCAGGCGATTGATTCGATCGGGGTGCTGGCGTTGGCGCTCGGCATCGGGTTCGTGGTTTCGGCGATCATTTCTTATGGAGTGTCGCGCCGGCTGGGGCTGATCCAGAGCGGTCCGGCCGAGCCTCCGGCCGCCTGAGCGCGATGGCAGAACGTCCGCCTATGTTTCGAGATTCGACCTACAACGACCTGACCGGAGCCGACGCCATCGACGCCACAGCGAGACTGGTGATGGACGAAGAGGCGTTCCGCGGCTTTTACGAGCGGAACGCCCGCGGCGTGTGGGCGTACCTGGTGCGCATCACGGGCGACCGGCAACAGGCGGAGGATCTGCTGCAGGAGACCTTTTACCGGTTTCTGCGGGCGGGGGCGGAGCACGAGAGCGAAGCGCACCGGCGGAACTCGCTGTACCGGATTGCGACCAACGTGGCGCGGGACGCGCACCGGCGGGCGATGGTGCGGCTGCCGTTCAGCGCGCATCACGAAGATGTGGAGCAGGTGGCGGGGACAACGGGGGCCGGCTCGGCGGAACGGTCGGCGGACCTGACGCGGGCCTTGGCGAGCCTGAAGCCGCGGGAGCGGGCGATGCTGTGGCTGGCGTACGCGGAAGGGGCGTCGCACCAGGAGATTGCGGGGGCGGTGGGCGTGCGGCCGGCGAGCATCAAGGCGCTGCTGTACCGGGCGCGGCGGAAGCTGGCGAGGCTGCTGGGACGGGGAGAGGAAGGAGGGGCGCGATGAAGCAATACGAGTGCGAATTCGAAGGCGATGTGCTGCTGGCGGTGCGGCAGGGACGGTATCCGGGGGGGCTCGACGAGCCGCTGCGGGCGCACGCGGCTGGATGCGTGGTGTGCCGCGACATGGCGGCGGCGGCTTTGGCGTTCGAGGGGGCTCGGGAGGATGCGCTGGCGGAAGTTGCCTTGCCGGACGCGGGGCGGGTATGGCGGCAAGCGCACATGCGGGCTCGGCGGGAGGCCGTGGAGGCGGCGGGGCGGCCGATTACCGCGGCACAGGTGATTGCGTTCGGGGCGGCGATGGGCCTGCTGGGGGCTTGCTTCGGGGCTACGTCGTTGTGGTTCCAGGCGGGGGTGCGGTACGTTGCGGCCGTCGACAAGGGGGCCTGGCTGGCCTTCGCGACGGCGTTTCTGGCGGAGCATGGGGCTTTGGTGCTGGGGACTGCGGCGGCGGTGGTGGTGCTACCGACAGTGGTGTT
>DAHVTI010000330.1 GCA_027324255.1 Bryobacterales bacterium
TCCGAAATCTCCGGCAAGGTGCGTAACGCCCTGTCGGGCGACCCCGTCCCCCAGGCCCGCGTCACCCTTCGCGCCACCACCGGCAACGTAGTCGCCGCCGCCCTCTCCTCCCAGGACGGCAGCTTCTCCCTGCTCCGCGTCGATCCCGGCAGATACCACCTCGCCGCCGAGCGCAAAGGCTACGTGGAAGCCCGCTTCGGCGCCCGCTCCTTGACCTCCGCCGGCAGCATCCTCGCCGTCGATGTCGGCGCCCGCCTCTCCGGCGCCGATCTCAGCATGGCCCCCGCCGCCGTCCTCTCTGGCCGCATCCTCGACGAGAACGGCGAACCCCTCCAGAACGCCGAGGTCTACACCCTCCGTCGCTCCCGCGAGGACGGCCGGCTTGAAACCATCCTCACAGACAGCACTTCTACCAACGACCTCGGCGAATACCGCCTCCCCAATCTCTCCCCCGCCCGCTACTGGCTCGCCGTCCGCTACCGGCCCGATACCCCCCTCGTCAGGCCCGCCGCCTCCCCCGAAGCCCGCCAGGAATTCTACGTGCTTACCTATTACCCCGGCGTGCCCGACGTGAACGCCGCCGCGCCCTTGGATGTCACGCCCGGCGCCCAGATGGCCGGCCTCGACTTCGCTCCAGCCCGCCTCCCCGGCGGCCCGGTCTCCGGCCGCATCGTCAAGGTGGGCGACGGTCCTTGCTCCCGCTTCAACGTCACCCTCGCCCCCCGCTACGTGTCGGGCATCCTCAATTCCCGCGCCGCCCCCAGCCGCGAGAACGGCACCTTCGAGGTGCCCGACATCCCCACCGGCTCCTACACGCTGCTCGCCACCTGCTCCGACGGGATCAGGAATTACAGCGCCGCCCGGACCGTCGAAGTCGGCAATGGCGGACTACAGGATCTCGAGGTCCCCGTCTACCCCGGGGTCGAGATCTCGGGCCGCTTCGTCTTCAGCGGCAATGCCGCCCCTCCGCTCGAAGGCCTGCAGTTCCACCTCGAAACGCAGGAGCCTCCCAGGAGGTCCTACCTGGGCCGGGCTTTGCCGGATGGACGCTTTGCCCTCAAGAGCGTTCCTCCGGGCCTGTACCGCGCGCGCGCGTCCAGGCTGGCCGAAGGCATCTACGTGAAGTCCATCCTGTCGGGCGGCGTCAACCTGGCAGCTTCCGGGGTGAACACCTCCGGCGGCGGATCCATTTCCGATCTGGAAGTGGTTCTGGCGCCAGGCGGGACGGTGGAGGGAGCCGTAACACCTGACGAGAAGAACCCCGGCGCAGCAGGCGTCCTCCTGGTGCCCGCCGCGCAGGAGCGGGCCATCGCCGAAAGGTTCATGACTGCCGTCACCGACCAGAACGGACGCTTCGTCTTTCGCGGCGTGGCGCCCGGTGCCTACAAGCTCATCGCCTGGCCCGACCTGGAAGACGTCGCCTACATGGAATCCAAAGTCCTGGCTGCCATCGAGAAGTCGGGAACGTCCATCTCCGTGCGGGAGGGCGAGACGGCTGGCGCCCAACTCCCATTGCAGCCGCCGCCGGAACGGTAGATGCCAGCACAGGAACACTCACATGGTGCCTGCCATCCCATCGGAAAACGCGGCCGGCATCGCGGCAGCGGAGCCCTTCTGGCGCCGCATGGCCGACCTGTCGCTTTCCGCCCTCGGCTTGGTGCTGCTTTTCCCGCTGCTGGCGTTCATGGCGCTGGCGCTCTTTATCGCCGACGGCAGGCCCGTGCTCTTCTGGCAGGAGCGCGTGGGCAAAGGCGGCGCGCCTTTCCGCATCGCCAAGTTCCGGACCATGCGCACCAGGCGCACGCCGGACAGCCTCATCACCGTGGATGAGGACGACCGCGTCACACCGCTCGGCCGTTGGCTGCGGCGCCTGAAGATCGACGAATTGCCGCAGCTCTGGAATGTCGTCCGCGGCGAGATGTCCCTCATCGGTCCCCGGCCGGAAGTGCCGAAGTTTGTGGATCTCATGCATCCCCTCTGGAGGGAAGTGCTGTCGGTCCGTCCGGGCATCACGGACCTCGCCTCCATCCTCTATAAGGACGAGGCGGAATCGCTCCGCGGGGTCGCCGATCCGGAGGCGCACTACCGGGAGTGGATCCTCCCCAAGAAACTCGAGTGGAACCGCCAGTACATGCGGGACCGGTCGTTCCGTAGCGACCTGCTCCTGCTGCTGGTCACCGTGCGGTACGCCTTTCTTCCCGCCGGCTACTCCGCGGAACGCGTGCAGTGTCTCTTCACCTCGACGCCAGGTGCGAGCAGCCAGGCATCCCTGGGCATCGGCGCCCAGGATTCCCGTCAACGATAACGAGCCCGGAAATCCGAAAAGCAGTATCGAGAGGCAATATGCAGGCCAGCAAGGGTAGGGTGAGCCCCTTGTCCGCCAAGGACGGTCGGCCGGTGGGGCAGAGTCTATCTAGATTCATGGAACTGCGGGGCCGCCATGTGGCCGAAATCGACGGAGTGCTCTGGTACAGCACGGAAGGCGCGTTCTACATGAGTGTCCCTTTCCAGTTGTGCCCCGAGGTGGATCCGCACAGGATGCAGCAGTTCCTGCGGGCTCACCGCGCCACGGGCATCCGTTATCCTTCACTCATCGAGCCCGGCCGCCCCAGCGGGCTCTACGTCTGCCGGACGAGGCCTTACGATCTCTCCGCGGTCCACCGCAAGTACCGCACCAGGATCCGGCACGGCCTGAATCATTACGTCGTGCGGAGAGCGTCAGTGGACGAACTCCTCGCTCAGGGACTGCAACTGAACCTCGACACCATGAGCCGCCAGGGCCGCTTCGACGCGGAGTTCGGAACGGAGGAAGGCTGGCGGAGACTGGTCCGGGCTCTCGGCGAGTGTCCTGCCATGGAGGCCTACGGCGCCTTCGCCGGCGAGCGCCTCGCGGCCTACGTGGTCGCCTGCCGCGAGGACGACTGGTTTCACCTGATCCACCAGATGTCCCGGCAGGATGAGCTCAAAGACTTCCCGAACCACGCCCTGACCTTCGCCGTCACTAAGATGGCCATGGACGACGAATCGATCGAGGCGGCCTGCCTCGGCCTCCTTCCGCTGATTCAACGGGAGGGCCTGCACACTTTCAAGCTGCGGCACGGCTACGAGCTGTGGCCCCAGAATTCGGTGTTTCACGTGAGATCCGCCTGGGAGCCCTGGCTGGCAAGCACTGCCACCATGCATGCCGCTCGCGTGCTGCGCAGGCTTTCCCCCGCCAACCAGCGCCTGGAGAGAGTGGAGACGGTCCTGGACGGCATCCGGCTTTCTCTGGACGGCCGAACCGGGTTGGAGCATCGGAGGACCGGACAGTGACCAGGATCGGCGTGATGCACGTGATCGACAGCCTCCTCGCGGGCGGCGCCGAAACCATGTGCGTGCAGTTGGCCAACGCCCTGCCGCGCGAGCGCTACGAGGTACACCTCTGCTCCACCCGCAGAGGCGGCCCCCTCGAGGCGCGCATCGCCCTCCATGTGCGGCTGATGCTCGCCGGACGCAAGGGCCGTTACGATCTCGCCGCGCTGCTGCGCATCCGCGACTACGTTCGCCGCAACCATGTACGCATCCTCCACGCTCATTCGACGTCCGTTTTCGCGGCCGCAGCCGTCAGCCTGCTGGCCCGCGGCACGACGGTCATCTGGCATGACCACTACGGCGGAGAGGACGAAGATCCGCGCTCCGCCGCGCTCTATCGGGCGCTGCGGACCGCCATCTGGGGCGTCATCGTGGTGAACCGCAGGTTGCAGTCGTGGGCCACCGGCACGCTGGGCTTCCCACAGAACCGGGTTTGGCTCGTGCCCAATTTCGCCACGCCGGGCTCCGGCCCCGCTGGCGTGGAACTGCCGGGCCAGCCGGGCTTCCGCATTGTCCAAGTGGCCAACGTGCGGCCGCCGAAAGACCATGGCACCATGCTGCGCGCGATGGCCCGCATCGTCTCGGAGATGCCGCAGGCCCACCTCTTGATGGCGGGCCAGTGCGGCGACGACACATACGCGCAGTCGGTTCGCAGGCTGGCTTCGGAGTTGAACCTCGCCAGCCATGTCACCTTCCTCGGCTCCCGGCCAGATGTGGGCGCGGTCCTCAGTGAGTGCGCCGTGGGCGTGCTCAGCTCCACCTTCGAAGGATTGCCGGTGGCCCTTTTGGAGTACGGGGCCGCCAGCCTCGGCGTGGTCTGCACGCGCGTGGGCGACTGCCCGGCAGTCCTCGAAGGAGGATCGGCGGGAAAGCTGGTGGATTCGGGAGACTCGGATGCGATGGCGGAGGCGGTCATCGAACTGCTGCGCGACCGCGCCCGCCGCAGCGAGTTCGGCCGGAGACTGCGGAACGTCGTGGAAAGGGATTGGAGCCAGTCGGCGGCCGTGCGCAAAGTGACGGAGATCTACGAGAAGGTCCTCGCCTGACGCCCGTCCGCATTCCTCACCCGACAGGGAGCATCACAAGTGCTCATCCTCAACGACATCCTGGGCTTCATCAAAACCGACTCGGGCCTGCTCGCCCGCTCCCGCCCGCTGCCGGTCACCGGCCTCGGCTCGGCGCCGCGCATCTCCAGTTCGCGCATTCTCGCCGCCTTGGCTCAGCTCGGCTTCATGCAGATGGCCATCTCGCTCGGCACGCTAGTCCGCAACAAGTTGATGGCCGTCTACCTCCAGCCGCACGGCTTCGGGGAGTTCACGCAATTGACCAGCATCGCCGCCTCCGTCCATCTGCTCGCCCAGTTCGGCATGGCCGTCGGCCTGGCCCGAAACACGGCGGCTGCCTCCGATTCCGCCGAGCGTCAGAAGCAGTTGTCCTCCGCCAACGGCATGACGCTGCTCGCGGCCGGCGCGTGCCTCGCCGTGGCCTTGCCCCTGTTGTTCAGCTCCGCCGCCGACCTCATCCTGCCCGCGCTCGGAATCCATCCGGGCTGGATGCAGAAGGCGCTCCTCTGCGGCCTGCTTCTCGTCGCTCCGCTGGAGGTCCTGCGCAACAACTACCAGAGCTTCCTCCAAGGCCTGCTCGACTTGAAGGGTCTGAGCGGCAAACGCAGCGCGGCCATCGCCATGAGCACCGTGCTCGCCGTGCCGCTCATCGCCTTCCTCGGCGCCGGCGGTGCCTGCGTCCATAGCGCCGCGGCCGCATTGCTCGCCGCGCTGCTGCTCGGCCAGCGCTGCCGGACTCTCGGCTACCGCCCGCTCTCCTGCGGCTGGGACAAGGCCACCGTCCTCTTGCTCTCCTCTCTCGGCGCGTCCTCCGTCTTCATCTCTTTCTCCCAGAGCGCCGTGGAAACCCTCTTGCGCGCCCGCCTCATCTCCGCCTACGGCGCCGCGGAAAACGGCCTCTACCAGGCGGCCCTCGCCGTCTCGGCCCAGATCACGGCCGTCGTTCTCGGCAGTGTGGCCACCTTCGGCCTCGCGGCTTTGAGCAGCAACACCGAGCCGGAGCTGATCCGCGGTCGCATGGAAGACCTTCTCCACGTCGTGCTGCCCGTAGCCGCCCTGGCGCTCTCCATGACGGCCCTTCTCTCTCGCCCGGCCTTCTCCCTTCTCTACTCGCCTCAGTTCCAGGCAGGCACGGCGTTCCTGCCCCTGCTGCTGCTGGCCAACTACGTTCAGGTGGCATCCTGGACGGCGGCGGCACGGGTCCTCGGCGCCCGCCTCGTCAGCTACTGGGTCTGGATCCAGGTGGCGAGCCTCACTCTGCGGTTCATTGTCACTGTCGCGGCGTTCCCCGTACTCGGGCCTTACGCCCTCCCGACCGGATTCCTGCTGGCCATGTGCTGGGATGCCTCGGCCTACTTCACCGTCTGCAGGACTCGCCTGGCCGTCCGCCTCCCCGGCCGCATCTTCTTCAACTTCCTGGCCGGCGCGGCCACCATCGCCGGCGCTGGCGTCCTCGGCTGCTTCATGGCGCCGGGTCTCGCCGTTTCCGCCCTCGCGGCCGCCGCGGCCTGTGCCGTCTGTGCGCTGATGGCGCGCAGGAACGGGAGCGAATCATGAGCTCATCTGACAAGCCCGCTGTCTCGGTGGTGATCCCGCTCTATAACAAGCGCGCCCTGGTGCGGCGCGCCGTCGAATCCGTCCTGCGCCAGGACACACGCGGCGTGGAACTGATCATCGTCGACGACGGCTCCACCGACGGCAGCGCCGAGGCGCTCGAAGAGCTGGCCAGTGCTCCGGGCGTTCGCCTCATCTGGCAGCCCAATGCCGGCGAAGGCGCTGCCCGCAATCGCGGCATCGCAGAGGCCCGCGCCGATCTCATCGCCTTTCTCGATGCCGACGACCTCTTCCTCGACGGCCACCTCTCCGCCCTCCTGGCCCTGGCAGCGGCCGATCCCGCGGCCGGCCTCCTGGCCACGGGCTACTTCTACGACTATCCGGATGGCCCCCGCCAGGCCGCATCCTGCGGAGCCCGCGGCGTCGGCCGCATCGACTACATCGAACTGCTGGCCCGCGGCCTCTTCCCCCTCCACGTCTCTTCCTCGGCCGTGCGCGCCGCAGTCATCGGCGACACTGGCCCATTCCTCGCCGGCGAGCCGCTCGGCGCCGACCTCGAGTTCTTCGTCCGCGTCGCTCTGCAGTACCCTGTGGCTCTGGATCCGCGGCCCTCGGCCGTCTATCGCTTCGGGGTCGCCGACAGCGCGCTTACCATCGCCCGCTGGAAACCGCTTCTGCCGCCCGCCATCCGCTACCTGCGTTCCCAGTTGTCCCGCGGCCGCGTGTCGGCAGCCATGGCGCCCAGTGCGCGGAACTACGTCTGCACCGCCACCATGAAGTATGCCGCCGCCGGCATCGCCAAAGGCGCCTGCGCCGACGCTGTGGCTCTTCTTTCCGAGGTCCGGCCGGAAACCTTGGCCCATCGCCTTCGAAAGGCCGTTCTGCTGGGCGCGGCGCGCCTCCTGCCCGGCCCGGCCGTCTCCGCTTACCTGTCCCTCCGCCAATGGATGGTCCGATGACGCCCGCACAACAACCCGCGTCCGTACAGTCCGCCTTCTCCACGCTCGCCCTGCTGGCGGCCATGGCCATGATCGCCACCATCCCCGGTGAGACGGTCGTGGTCATCGATCAGCTCGGCACCCTCACGCGCGCCCTCGGCGGCCTCGCCGTGTGCTCGGCCTTGCTCGCCTGCATCTCCAGCAATCGCATGCGACGGCTGTCGCCCGCTCACTGGATCCTGCTCTGCTACGTGTTCTGGAACTGCATCACTGCCCTCTGGAGCCCCAATCCGGAGGCCACCCGTATCCAGCTCTCCCGCTACGGCCAGAGCTTGCTGCTGGTCTGGATCGTGTTCGAGCAAGCGAGGACCGATGTGCGCCGCCGCGCCCTCATGGCCAGCTACGTCGCCGGCGCCGCCATTGCCGCCGTGTTTGTCCTCAAGGCCTACCTCGAGGGAAATCCTCTTTCCAGCGACCGCCGCTACGGCGCCCCGGGTTCTGACCCCAACGATCTCGGCCTCTGCCTGGTTCTCGCCGTGCCGCTCGCCGGCTACCTCGCGTCGAAGGCGCAACGCCTCTTGTCGCGCTCGCTGGCTGCTCTGTCCATCCCGCTCCTGCTCGTCGGCATTTCGTTCACCGGCTCCCGCGGCGCCATGCTGGCGCTGGCCGCCTGCGCCGCCGTGTCCCTCGCGTTCTGCTTCAAGACGGGCCGCGTGCGCGGCGCGGCTTTCATCGGGCTCCTCGCCGCTTCCGCTATGGTGCTCGTCGGCATGGGTAGCCTGCCCCAGACTCTTGTGCGCCGCTACGCCGATATCCCATCCGAGCTCGAATCCGGCACCATGTCCAACCGCCTGAAACTGTGGAGCACCTCCTTCGACCTGATCACCGACCGCCCGCTCACCGGCCACGGCGCCGGCGCTTTCCCGACCGCCTCCGGCAGCCACGGCGGCCTTCCCGATGTCGCCCACAACACCTACCTCTCCGTGGCCGCGGAACAGGGCGCGCCCGGCCTCTTCCTGCTGCTGTCCGTCGTAGTGGCAATCACCCTCATCACGCGCTCCGCCGGCCCGGCCGCCTTCCACCTCTGGCTCATCACCGCGGCCGCCTGGGGCGTCGGCATCGCCGGCCTCACCTGGGAGGGCGCCAAGGCCACCTGGTTCATCCTTGGCCTGTTCGCCGGATACTCGGCGCCGCCGCGCTCCGCGCCTCTTCATTCGCGCTGGCATGTGCGCCCCTCCCACCCTTCGTTCCTCCCCGCCCCTCGATCCACCCGTTGAGGAAGGCAGCCCATGAACAGCCCGCTGGAACATGTCGATGTGCTGCAGATCGGAGGCTACCCGCCGCCGCACGGCGGTGTCGCCATTCATGTGCAGGAGCTCGCTGCGCGCCTGCGCGCCCGCTCCATCTCCTGCGTCGTCCTCAACCCCGCGGCCGCCGGCGCGCCCTCCGAACCCGGCGTCCTGCGCTTCGCGGGCGGCCGCGGCCGCCAGTTCCTGGCCATGCTGGGCGCAATTTGGCGGCTCGCCCCCCGCGCGATTCATGTCCACATCGCGGCCGGCGCGCAGGCGCTGCCGTGGGTCGCCCTGTTCGCCCGCTCCATGCCTCTGCGCACGTCTCTCGTCACCATTCACAGCGGACTCTTCCCCGCCGCCCTCGCCTCCGCCCGGCCCTGGCGGCGCCTGCTCTACCGGCGGTCGCTCGACGCCTTCACCTGGATCATCGCCGTGAACCCCAACATCCTCGACGCACTCTCCTCCCTCGGCATCCACCCCGCCAAAGTGCGCGTCATCCCCGCCTTCTTCCCGGTCCCTGCCGCGGCTCCTGCCAGCCCCGACCAGGCCCTCGCGCGCCTGCGCGCTCAATGCGATGTGCTCCTGTTCACCAGCGGCTTCATGCATCCCGACTGGGGCATCCTCAGCGTCGCGCGCGCTCTGCACGCCCTCAATGGAGTGCGGGCCGGCCTCGTCGTCGTCCAGTCCGGCGACACCGCACCCGAATACGAGCGCGAAGTGCGCGCGACTCTGCCCGACCCCGCCCGTGCCCTCTTCTACCAGGAGGTGCCGCACGAGAGGTTCCTCCAGATCCTGGCCGCCTCGGACATCTACGTGCGCGCGTCCCTTTACGACGGCGACTCCAATGCCGTCCGCGAAGCGCTCTCCGCCGGCAAGTCCGTCGTCGCCAGCGATTGCGTACCCCGTCCCCCCGGCTGCGT
Organism: Bryobacterales bacterium; assembly: GCA_027324255.1. Classification (GTDB taxonomy): domain Bacteria; phylum Acidobacteriota; class Terriglobia; order Bryobacterales; family Bryobacteraceae; genus Paludibaculum. The sequence continues at coordinate 9,120 of DAHVTI010000330.1, forward strand.
CCTGTTTCGCTCGGCCTCTCAGCCTGCGCTCGATGCTGCGCTCTCCAATCTCGCCGCCGCCGGCGCGCAGCGCAACGCCGACGCACAAGCTTCTCTAGAGAGTTCCGAGCAGCTCCTCGATCTCTATCAGCACCTCCTCGGCCCATCTCTCTGCGAGCGGAAAGTGCACGCCTGATGAGTCTCATTCAACAGCATTGTTGGCCGGCGGCCGCGATCCCGCTCGCGTGCCTCCTCGGCTGGGGCAGCCCCACGCAGGCTGAACCCCCGCTGCTCAACAGAACCGCCCCCAACCTCCTCGCCAACCCCCGTTTCTCCGGCGTGGCTGGCTGGACCTTCATCAACAAGGACCTGCTGGTGGCGGGCGTCACCTACGACGCCACCGTGACGCGCGGCGCTGGCAGCGGCTCCATCCGCCTGGTCGGCGAAAGGACTTCGATCGTAAGCAGCCTCATGCCCGTCAAGGCCGGCCAGACCTACACGTTTTCGATCTACATGATGGCCCGGACCGTTCCATCGCTAGCCTACTGCATCGCCCAGGCAACCGACGATTCGGGCCGCTGGCTTCGCAACACCGGCAGCGGCTTCTTCGCCGTCTCACGCGCGGACAGATGGGAGGAGCTCACCTACTTCTACACGGCCCAGCCCGGTGAAACCAAAGTGATGCTGGCCTGCGGGCGCCACGAGCCCCCGTACAACCCCAATCCTTCCTCCCCCATCTGGCTCGACGATGGCTACTTCGGCGAAGGCCGCAGCCTGGAGCAGCCGCCCTCGCCCAAGCGCCCCTTCGACGGCATCCGCGTCCGCGTCGACGAGCTCGGCAACTGGGGACTGAAGCGCCGCGGGTTGTATGAACCCGTCTTCCCCTTCTGCATCTATCAGCAGTTGGGCAAGAACCTCTCCCTCTACTCCGCGCAGGGCTTCAACTGCGTCATGTTCAACCAGTTCGGCATGAGCCTCGTCGAACAGGCCCGCAAGGCGGTGTCGCGCTTCAACCCTTACGGCATGCTGACGATGATTGAAATCGCCCAGTACGTCGCCCCCGGAGCATGGGCCTACAACGACCTTTCAGGCCTCGCCCGCAACCTCGCCACCCTCCTCCAATCGCCCTTCGCTGCCAACATTCTCGCTTTCTATTGGGACAACGAGGCCTGGAGCGAGTACGCCGTGCCTCAGGCCGTAACCGACCTCATCCGCCGCAGCGACCGCCTCGTCGGCACCCGTCGCATCCGCCCCATACTGATGCTGCAGGGCAATCCCGGCATGCTCCGCCAGTACAACGACATGGTGGATGTGGCCATGAGCTACTCCGTTCCCGTCGACAACTTCCTACAGCAGCGCCTGGAGCAGCAGGGCCTGCCGTGGGCCCTCGCCGTCATCTCGGAAACCGACGACCCCGCCGTTCTCCGTGCCGCGGTTTACCGGCAGCTCGCCCTCGGCGCGCGCGGCATCGCCTTCTACCGCGACCCTCTCTCGAACGGACGCGGCATCGAATCCATGCCCATCTGGCCGGCCTTCGCCGAACTCAGGACCGAGCTCGATGCGCTGCTCTTCCTCCTGCGCCAGGCTGCCTGGACCTCCTGGGAAGCCGTCGCCTCTTCTTCCAGCGTCACCGTCGGGACACGCGATTACCGCGGCCTCGGCCACCTCATCCTCTCCAGCGACTCCGCCGCGCCGCTCCGCCTCTCGCTCTCCCTCCACGGCCTCTCCTACCGCCCCGCCGCCCTCGTCGACTTCTTCTCCGGCAGTCGCCTCGGCTTTGAACCCGATGGCACCGTCATCGTTCCGCTCCCTGCCCGCGGAACCGCCGTCTATCGCATCGAACCCGCTTCCGGCGCCGGCACCGCCTCGCTACCCTGACCTCGCCCGCCGCCAACGGACGCCTCGGAGGCCTTTGGCAATGCAACCCGACTCGCAGCTCTTCGCCGGCCGCACTATCCTCATCACCGGCGGCACGGGCACCTTCGGCAATGCCGTCGTCGAAATGGCCGCCCGCGCCGGCTTCGGCCAGATCCGCATCTTCAGCCGGGATGAAAAGAAGCAGGACGACATGCGCGCCCGCCTCAGGAACAACTCCGTCCGCTTCTACCTCGGCGACGTCCGCAGCTACGACAGCGTCCACCAGGTCATGCAGGGCGTCGACTGCGTCTTCCACGCCGCCGCCCTCAAGCAGGTGCCCTCCTGCGAGTTCTTCCCCATCGAGGCCGTCCAGACCAACACCCTCGGCGCCGAAAACGTCATGAAGGCCGCCCTCGCCTGCAACGTCGCCATGGTCATCGTCCTCAGCACCGACAAGGCCGTCTATCCCGTCAACGCCATGGGCATGTCCAAGGCCCTCATGGAAAAGTGCATGGTCGCCAAGGCCCGCATGTATGGCGACAGCTCCACCGTCTTCTGCGGCACCCGATACGGCAACGTCATGGCCTCCCGCGGTTCCGTCATCCCCCTCTTCCTCCACCAGATTCAGAACGGCCAGCCCATCACCGTCACCGATCCCCACATGACCCGCTTCATGATGACCATCGACGGCGCCGTCGACCTCGTCCTCTACGCCTTCGCCCACGGCCGCCCCGGCGACATCTTCGTCCAGAAGGCTCCCTCCGCCACCATCGGCACCCTCGCCGAGGCCCTGCGCCGCCTCATCGATGCCGACAACGAGATCCGCGTCATCGGCACGCGCCACGGGGAAAAGCTCTTCGAGACCCTCCTCAGCCGCGAGGAGATGGCCCGCGCCGAAGACCTCGGCGCTTACTACCGCGTCCCCGCCGACGTCCGCGACCTCAACTACTCCAGCTACTTCAGCGAAGGCACGCCCGGCGTCTCCGTTTCCCGCGACTACAACTCCCACAACGCCGAACTGCTCGACCTGCAGGCCATGATGCGCCTCCTCGCCACGCTGCCCTGCGTGCAGGACGCCATGGCCGGACGGACGGTGCTCGCATGAACTCCATCCTCATCACCGGCGGCCGCGGATTCCTCGGCCGCAACCTGGCCGCGCGCCTGCACGCTGTCAGCGAGTGGGAACCCCTCGTCTTCGACCTCGACGACCACCCCGCCAAGCTCCCCGCCCTGCTCGCCCGCGCCGATGTCATCTACCACCTCGCTGGCGTCAACCGGCCTCGCGACGTCCGTGAGTACGAGAGCGGCAACACGGGCTTCACGCTGCAACTCTGCAACCTCCTGCGCCAGGCGGGCCGACGGCCGCGAGTCGTCTTTTCGTCATCGGTGCAGGCCGCCCTCGACAATCCCTACGGCGTCAGCAAGCTCCGCGCCGAGACCGCACTGCTCGAATTCGCCGCCGATGCCGGCGCGGCCGTGCGCATCTACCGCCTGAAGAACCTGTTCGGGAAATGGTGCCGGCCCAATTACAACTCCGTCACCGCCACGTTCTGCTACAACGTCGCCAACGGGCTTCCCCTGCGCATCGAGGAGCCCGAGCACCGGCTGGAGCTCACCTACGTGGACGACGTGGTGGATGCGTTTCTCCTCGAGTTGCCCCCCGATGCCCCGCGTGAGAGCGGTCTTGTTTCGGCAACGGCCATCCCCTCGGTGTCCGTCACCGTGGGCGAGCTGGCCGAAAGGATCCGCTCGTTTCATGCCATGCGGCTCCGCCAGCAGTTGCCCGACTTCTGCGACGAATTCAACCGCCGCCTCTATGCCACGTACCTGAGCCATGTGCCCGCTGCCGCCCGTGAAGTCGCGCTGCCCGCGAAGCGCGATACCCGCGGCGCCCTGGTCGAATTCATCAAGTCTCCCTCCGGCGGCCAGGTCTTCGTGTCTCGCACGGCGCCGGGAGTCACCCGCGGCAACCACTACCACCACACCAAGACCGAGAAGTTCCTGGTCGTCGAAGGCGAAGGACTCCTGCGCATGCGGCAGGTGGATGGCGACGAGGTCGTCGAGTACCGCCTGCACGGCGGCAACTTTCAGGTGGTCGACATTCCGCCCGGCTTCACCCACTCGATCCAGAACCTCGGCAGGTCCGAAATGGTGACGCTCTTCTGGGCCAGCGAGGTCTTCGACCCGCAGCGGCCCGACACCTACGCCTGCCCAGTCGACCAGATGGAGGAGCACTTGGTATGAGAGTGGCAACCATCCTTGGCACACGGCCCGAGATCATCCGCCTCTCGCGCGTCATGCCTGCTCTGGACCGCTACGTGGAGCACACCATCATCCACACCGGTCAGAACTACGACTACGAGCTGAACGGGGTCTTCTTCGAGGACCTCGAATTGAGAAGACCGGACCGCTATCTGAATGCGGCCGGAGACACGGCGGCCGAAACCATCGGCCAGCTCATCGCCCGCAGCGACGAGGCCCTGGCCGAGCTCAAACCCGACGCCGTCCTCATCCTCGGCGACACCAACAGCTGCCTCGCCGCCATCTCTGCCAAGCGGCTCAAGATCCCCCTCTTTCACATGGAGGCCGGCAACCGCTGTTTCGATGAGCGCGTTCCCGAAGAGATCAACCGCCGCATCGTCGATCACATCAGCGACATCAACATGCCTTACAGCTCAATCGCCCGCGAGTACCTTCTGCGCGAGGGGATCGCGCCCGACCGCGTCATCAAAACCGGTAGCCCCATGTTCGAAGTCCTCACGCATTACCGCCAGAAGATCGAGCTCTCCCGCGCCATGGACCGCCTCGGGCTCATCGAAGGCGGCTTCTTCGTCGTCAGCTGCCACCGCGAAGAGAACATCGAATCCGAGGAGCAGTTCGCCCGCCTCACCACCGTCTTGCGGCGGCTGGCGGAAGTCTATGGAATCCCCGTCGTCGTCACCGTCCACCCGCGCACTCGCAACCGCATCCAGAAGTCGGGCGCCGTCTTCTCCGAGCAGATCCGGCTCTTGAAGCCGCTAGCGATGTGCGACTACGTGCACCTCATGACGCGCGCCAGGGCCGTCCTCTCCGATAGTGGCACCATCACCGAGGAGACCTCCATCCTCAACCTCCGCGCGCTCAATATCCGCGAAGCGCACGAGCGCCCCGAAGGCATGGAAGAGGGCACTGTCGTCATGACCGGTCTGCGGGAAGAGCGCGTGATGGAGGGTCTGCGGCTCCTTGAGCGGCAGCAGCAGTCGGGCGCCCCCGCTGCCAGGCTCGTACCGGATTACGCCGTCCCCAACGTCTCGGAAAAAGTGGTTCGCATCATTCTGAGCTACACGGATTACGTCAACCGGACGGTGTGGCAAAAGCCGTAACCACCCGCCCTCTGCAGGAACCCTGCACATGCGCATTCTGCTCATCTCGCTCTGGTACCATCCGGAGCCTCGCAAGCCGGTCAGGGAACTGGCCGCCACTTTGCGCGAGTTCGGGCACGAGGTCACCATCGTCACCGGCTTCCCGAACTGGCCGCAGGGCGAAGTGTACCCGGGCTACAGAGTCAGACCCTGGCAGCGCGAGACAATCGACGGCGTCAGCGTCATCCGTGTGCCGCTGTACCCCGACCACAGCCGCAGCGCGTTCCGCCGCGCCGTCAATTGCTGCTCATTCAGCCTGGCTGCGGCCGTCCTCAGCCCGTTCCTGGCGCGAAAACCCGACGTCGTGTATGCCATCCAGCCGATCCCGGCGGGCCTGTCCGCCCTCTTCCTCAAATCCATCTGGCGCGTCCCGCTCGTCACTGAGGTGCAGGACCTCTGGCCTGAAACTCTGCAGGCCACGGGCTTCGTCTCCAGTTCGGCGCTGCTCCGCGTGGTGCAGTGGCTGAACAACTGGGTGCTCCGCAGCAGCGTGAGGGTCCGCGTCATCTCGGAAGGCTTCAGGCGCAGCCTGATGGCGCGCGGCATTCCTGCCGGGCGCATCGAAGTCATCTCGAACTGGGTCGATCCTGACGTGTTCCGCTCCCATGCCGCGTCCGCGTCTCAGGCCGCGTCGCCCCAGCCGTCTCTCCACGTCGTCTATGCCGGCACCATCGGCCCGGCTCAGGACCTTGACACCCTCCTCGCCGCCGCCGAGCTGGTGCGCGAATCGAAAGACATCACCTTCACCATCGCCGGCGACGGCACGGAGCTCAAAAGGCTCGAAAACGAGGCCCGCGCCCGCTCGCTCACCAACGTCCGCTTCACCGGCTGGCTCCCCGAGGACTCGGTCTCGCAGTTGATGGACAGTGCCGATGTGCTTCTCGTGCAGTTGCGTGACGATCCTCTGTTCCGCATCACCATCCCGCACAAGACCTTCACCTACATGGCCATGGGCAAACCCATCCTGGCGGCCATCGAAGGCGATGCCGCCGACGTCGTCCGCGAGGCGCATGCCGGACTCACCTGCCATCCCGGCGACCCGCGCAGCCTCGCCGACGCACTGCGCAGCTTTGTCCATCTGGGCTCGCAAGGCCGCGCCGAGCTGGGCCGCCAGGGTCGTACCGCCGTCTGCGAACGTTACTGTCGCTTGTCTCTCGTCAAGCGCTGCGAGGGATTGATCCGGCAGGCCACTGCCGCCTCCCTCTGAAACTCTGGCCCCAGACTCACAAAGCCGTTGGAGGAACCCACCATATGCCTGATCCCGCACCCATCCCCTTCCATCGCCCGCTGCTCGGCGCCGAGGAAGTCGCAGCCGTCGCCGAGGTCCTCCAATCCGGATGGCTCACCACCGGACCGGCCGTGGCTCGCTTTGAGAGCGAGTTCCGGGACTATGTCCGGGCGCGCCACGCGCTGGCCGTCAATTCGGCCACCGCCGCCCTGCACCTCGCCCTCGCCGCGCTGGACATCGGCCCCGGCGCCGAGGTGATCACCACACCGCTCACATTTTGCGCCACCGTCAACGCCATCCTCCACGTTTGCGCGACCCCGGTCCTCGCCGACATCGACGATACGCTTAACCTCGACCCCGCGCACGTTGAGGCGGCCTTGACGCCCGCCACGCGCGCCATCCTGCCCGTCCACTTCGCCGGCCTGCCCTGCGATATCACACGTCTGGGCGCCATCGCCCGGCGCCATCGCCTGGCTGTTGTCGAGGACGCGGCCCACGCAGTGGGCTCGTTCTGCGCCGGCGCGCCGGTCGGCGCCGGCGCGAGCGATGCCGTGGCTTTCAGCTTCTACGCCACCAAGAACATGACCACCGGAGAAGGCGGCATGGTCACTACTCCGTCCCGAGAGCTAGACGAACGCATGCGCATCCTCTGCCTCCACGGCATGGACCACCACGCCTGGAACCGTTACTCCGACAAAGGCACCTGGGCCTACGACGTCGTCGAATGCGGATTCAAGTACAACATGAGCGACATCGCCGCCGCCCTCGGCCGCGTGCAGTTGCAGCGCCTCGAGTCGATGACCCATCGCCGCCGCGCCATCGCCGCTGCCTACACGGAGGCTTTCGCCGCGTCGCCCGAATTGCAGACCCCGCCCCAAGGCGTCGGCCACTCCTGGCATCTCTATGTGCTCCGCTTGAACCTCGACAAGCTCGCCATCGGCCGTGATGAGTTCATTGATCAGCTCAAGTCCCGCGGCATCGGCTGCAGCGTTCACTTCATTCCCATCCCCCTGCTCAGCTACTACAGCCGCGCGCTGACTCTGAGGGATCCCTGCCAGCGCGCCCTCTCCGAATATCAGCGGCTGGTCTCGCTTCCCCTCTACGCGCGCATGACCGATTCCGAGGTCGGTCGCGTGATCGAAACCGTTCAGGATGTCGTTTCCCGCTGCAGAAAGCGCCGCATGACGGCCGGCCGGGCCGCCACCGGCGCTGCCGCTAGCGCCGACGCCTGCGCCTGATCTGTTCCACTGTCGCTATCCGGGAGAGTTACTCATGTCTGAAACCCGACCCCACTGTTTGTGCAAAGACCACCCGGCCGTATCCGCGGCATCCCCCGCCGGCGCCGGAGTGCGCTTCCGGATTGCGACCCTCGCCGACGCGGAAGCCCTCGCTTCCCTCCACCACTTGTGCTCCCGCGAACAACCGGACGGCTTCCTGCATCTGCTCGGCCGCCCGTTCCTCGCCGCCTACTACCGGATTCTTCTCCGCAACCCGAGCACTTTGGTCGTTTGTGCCGACTCGGGCGAGGACGGGCTCGTCGGCCTGGTTTCCGCCTGCCTGGAGGTCGGCGAAGAACTGGAGGCTCTCCGCCGCGGCCGCTACCGCCTCCTGCTGGCCGCTCTGCCCGCCATCCTCCGCCAGCCCAGCCTCATCGCCGCCGTCCGCCTGCGCATGGTCTCGCTCCGGCCGGGTAACGCCGGCGAAGGCTTTGTCGTCGGACATGGCCCCCGGCTGTCCTTTTGGGGCTGGTCGCCTTGCTATCCGTCCGCCGGCCTGTCCACGCAGCTCTTTTTGGAAATGCTGCGGAAGCTCAAGGAACGGTCGGTTTCAGTCGTTAGTCTCGAGGTCGACCGCTCCAACCGGAAGGTCGAACTGATCCACCGCTACATGGGGGCCAGATTGGTGCAGGAGTTCGTCACCAAGGATGGGCGCAAGCGCCTCGTCATGGAACACCACCTCTAGGAGCCTGTCCGAGTGTTGCCTTGACTAGCCACCTATTGCGGTCGCGTGCTTCGGCGACCACAACAGGCAGTGTCTGTTCGCACCGAAAGTTGATTACTCGGACACGCTCCTAGGCTCTCGCCCGCAGGTTCCGGCAGATCGTTAGCTCGCCCGACGTCCCCAGTTCGTAGCTGTAGTCGTCCAGCGCTTTCAGGAAAACTGCCCGGCACTCATCCCCATGAAGCTCGATGCAGATGTTACGCACCCGGGACAGCCACCCGGCGGCCGTGTGGTTGAATACTTCCACTTCGCTTCCTTCGATGTCGACTTTCAGCAAATCGATGACTTCCGCCTGGCTCATGCGCAGCAGCGTCGGCATGTCGAAACCCTCAACCCGTCCCTCATCGCCTTCTGCCTCCACCACCTGGTTGGCCCACTCGCGCGTATCCCCGCCAGCTCCGGCGGTCAAGCGGAGTCTTGCATTGTGCGACCACGCGGCCCCCAGCAACGCCGTCCCCCGGTTCCCGTACGGGGCAAGATTCCTGCGCAGGATCTTGAACGTGGCTGCATCGGGTTCAACCGCCAGCACAGTCGCCTCCGCAAAGCAGCTCAGAAAGTACGCACTCGCGTAGCCGGTGTTCGCGCCCAGATCCACGATGAACCGCGGCGCTGAAATGTCTCTCAGGCACGCGTACTCATCGTCCCGGAAGATCTGATGGAACACTCCCATGTCGCTCGAATTCCCCAGGCGCGCGATCACCGCGTACCGGGCCCGGCGCGGCTTGATGCGGATCACCCTCGGCTCCGGAAACCCGAGGCCCGTTCTCACCCGCAGCGAGGCCAGAGTCAGGGCGCTTCTCCATCCCGCTGACTTGCCCCAGGAAACAAAAGAGTGGAGCAAAGAGAAGGGCTTCCATCTCGGCTTCCGGTCCATGACGCCCTATATCTTAACGCCGCAAGTTCAGGATTACTCCCACAATATTCCCGGCCGGCCGCGCGGCTGAGACGGTCTCGTGTGGACGGTCTCGATGCTGGCTGTTCGATCCACGCTCAGGGGAAGGCACACGGTCATGCAACTGTCTCGTTGGGTATTTCATCACTGGGTCAGCAGCGCGGCAGTCCGCGCTCTCCAACTGTCGGTCTTTGTGCTGTCCGGCGTCCTGGCGGTCCTGCTGCGCTTTGACTTCTTCGCCCCGCCAGGCTTCTGGAGCCTCTACGGCCTCGCGGTCCCCATCGGGGCGATATCGAAGCTCGTAGCCTTCGAGCTCTTCGGACTGGGACGGGGCGCCTGGCGCTTCATCTCCACGCCGGACCTCGGCAGGATCGTGGGCGCGACCATCGCCGGCGCCATCCTCGGCGGTGCCGCGATCCTCGCTGTCCTGCCGCCAGGCTACCCTCGCTCCCTCTATCTCCTCGACCTCGCCATCGCCCTGCTTCTCACGCTGAGCGCCAGGGTTGCCGTCCGCATGGCATACGAAGCCGCGCGGCATCAGCGGCAGCACCTCACTCAGCGCACCATCATCTATGGCGCCGGCTTCGTCGGCGCCCTGCTGGTCCGCGAGTGCAGCCAGAACCCCCACAACTGTTACTCCGTCGTCGGCTTCGTCGATGATGATCGCGCCAAGGTCGGAACCTACATTCAGGGCCTCCGCGTCCTCGGCACCGGCGACTCGCTGCCGGTCCTCGTCCGGCGTCTCCACGCCACCCTCGTCCTCATCGCCATCCCGTCCGCAACGGGCGCCCAGACCGCCACCATCCTCGAACGCTGCCACGCCGCCGGCGTCCGCTTCCGGACCATCCCAAGCCTCTCCGATTACATCGAGGGGAAGGAGCTCGCCAAACAGATTCGCGACGTTTCGCTCGATGACCTCCTGGGCCGCAATGCCGTGCACCTCGAAGAGCAGCGCATCCGCGCCAAGCTTCGCGGCCGCTCCATCATGGTCACCGGAGCGGCGGGGTCCATCGGCTCCGAGCTCTGTCGGCAGATCGCCCGCTTCGAGCCGGCCTGCATCATCGGCTTCGACATCTCCGAAACGGGCCTGTTCCTGATCGAGGCCGAATTGCGCGATTCCTTCCCCCGCGTCCGATTCGTCTCCGAAATCGGTAGCATTCAGAACTCGCAGCGCGTCCAGGATGTTCTCCACATGCACGCACCCGCCGTCCTCTATCACGCCGCCGCCTACAAGCATGTCCCGCTCATGGAGAAGCACCTCTTCGAGGCCGTGGAAAACAACGTCCTCGGCACGTACCGCCTCGCCCTCGCCGCCTCGGCTTTGGGCGTGGCCGACTTCGTCATGATTTCCTCGGACAAGGCCGTGCGCCCAACCAGCATCATGGGCGTAACCAAGCGCATCGCCGAGCTCGTCGTGAACTCCCTCTCCGGCCGCACCACCACGTTTGTCTCTGTCCGGTTTGGCAACGTCCTCGGGAGCAACGGCAGCGTGGTCCCGGTCTTCAAGCGCCAGATTGAGGCCGGCGGCCCCGTCACCATCACCCATCCGGAAATGCGCCGCTACTTCATGACCATCCCAGAAGCCGCGCAGCTCGTGCTGCAGTCCTCCACGCTCGGTCGGGGCGGAGAGGTGTTCGTGCTCGACATGGGCGAGCCCGTCCGCATCGTCGATCTGGCCCGCCGCCTCATCCTGCTTTCGGGCCTGCGCCCCGGCGAGGACATCCGCATCGACTACGTGGGCATTAGGCCGGGAGAAAAACTCTCCGAGGAGCTCAGCACGATCGAAGAAAGCTCACTGCCGACTTCGCACCAGAAAGTGAAAGTCTTCGTCGGCAACGGCGCCCCCAGGGACGGCATGATGACGCACATCGAGACCCTCCACCGGCTCTGCACCATCCGCGATGCGCAGGGCCTGATCCTTGAGATCAAGGCTCTCGTGCCCGAATACAATCCGAGCGCGCAGGTTCTCAGGCAGGTGCTTTGCCCCGTGATGGCGCAGGAGCCTGTCCTGACCTGCGATGATTCCGGCCACCTGGTCGCGGCTGGCCAGGCCGGCGTCTTCCTCATGCACGGCGCCCACGAGGCCTGATCTTGAGGCCTCGCGGCCTTTGCCATCCCCCCCAAAAAAAGAACGGGCCGCGCGCAAACCGTTGGGTCTGCGCGCGGCCCGTTTCCTCTTTCTACCGGACTCGCACTTTCATCCTGGCTGAAGCGGTGGCCCCGCTCGCGTCGGTCGCCGTCGCGGTCAGCACGTACATGCTCTTGGACGGGCCGGAGGTCCAGGTGGCCTGGCCGGTCGTGATTCCGTTGGCGGTTGTCACGGTTGTGGGCAGCGCCACCCCGTTTACCGTCCACACCATGTCGAGGGGCCCGCTGCCGCCCGACGCCTGCGCGGTCAGCGTCACAATCGTGTTCGCCGGGAGGTTTGACGACGGGTAATCTGTCGTCGCGCTGATCGTCAGATCGGTGCTCGCCAGGGTCGTCTCCGTCACCGCCGTAGACTGCGTCGAGGCATTGCCGGCCGCGTCATAGGCGGCGACCGTGTACGTGTAGCTGGTCCCCGCCGCCAGGCCCGAGTCGGAGTAGGACGTGCCCGCCACCGATGTCACCAGCGCCCCGTTGCGGTACACCCTGTAGCCCGCCACCCCGACATTGTCCGTGGCGGCGTTCCAGCTCAGGTTGATCTGCGTCGACGACGCAGCCGTGGCCGTCAGCCCGGTCGGAGTCGAAGGTGCGGTCGTGTCGCCGGAGACCGTTCCGCCGTACTGGTGCCCGCCGATGTCCGGCGTGCTGTTCCGGGCCGTGCGGAAATAGTCCTCGGTCACCTGCGCCAGGCTTTGCGCCTTGGTGATGGCCGGAGAAGTGGACAGCAGCTTGAACCAGTTGCCGGAGAGGCTGCCCGCCGCCGTGGTGCCGCTCTTCGAGAGCTGCGGATTCGCCACAATGTCGCCGGAGCCGGAGCCGCCGGTCGGAGGCGTCTTCGACCACAGGTTGTTGCTGTAGATTGCGGAGATGAGCGTCTCGCCGATGGCTGCCGTGCTCTCCTGCAGGATGATGTTGTTCATGAACCGCGCGTTGGTCGTCGTGCCGCCCGCGTAGTTCTTCACCGTCGCCGTCAACCCACCCGCGAAGGTGTTATTCGCGATCAGGTCGTTCGCCGCTCCGCCGCCCATGGAGAAGGCATAGCGGCCGTCGTTGTTCCGCACGAAGTTGTTGACGATCTGGTTGTCGCTGGACACCGCGGTGAGGTCGGTCAGGATGATCCCCACCTGCGCGCCGCCGGAGCCGCTAACCGGGCTTTGCGCCGTCTGGTACACCAGGTTGCGCTGCACCAGCGTGTACTGAGAATCGGAGACGTACAGGTTGTTGGCCCAGTTGTCGTACACCGTGTTGTCTTCGATCGTGGAGTACTGCGACTCGAACGTGGAGAGTCCCTCACCCCAGTTGTTCCAGACCTTGTTGCCGCGCACTGCGGTGTGGTGGACCCCGTTGCGGCCCACCGCCAGCCCGGTCGCCCACCCGGCCTGTTTGCCGAATTCGTTGTAGCGCGAGTTGTAGTACACTTCGCAGTTCGCCACGACGTTGTTGCCGCCGCCGGTCACGAAGATGCCCGTTCCAAAGCTCTTCTGGACCTTCAGGCGCAAGGCCTGGTTGCCGTTGCCGGCGATATTGACGCCGACTCCGTTGCTGTTCTGAACTGTCAGGTCCTGCAGCGTTATGTAGTCGGCCTTGACCGAGATCAGGGCGGAGTTCTGGTCGGTGGGCTGCGACAGCTGCCCGTCGATGATCGCCGTCTCACCCGGATAGCCGGAAATCGTGATCGGCTTCGCTGAGGTGCCGCTGTTCGTGATGCTCGCCATCTGAACGTACGTGCCGCCCCGCAGGTAGACCGTGTCCCCGGCGGACGCCACTGAAACCGCCTTATTCAGCGTGGCGAATGGCGCCAGCGGCGAACCGGCATTCGCGTCGTTCCCGCCCGGCGCCACATAGTAGGTTGCCACGGACGTCGTCGCGGACGGCGTCGTCGCGGAAACACGGGCGGACTGCGCCGACGTGTTGCCGGCCGCGTCATATGCCGCCACCGTGTAGGCGTAAGTCGTGGAGGCGCTCAGCCCCGTGTTCGAATAGGCCGTGCCCGTCACGTTCGCGATCTGCGTCCCGTTCCGGTATACCTTGTAGCCCGCCACTGCCACGTTGTCCGTCGACGCGCTCCATGCCAGGTTGATCTGCGACGAGGAGACTGGCGTCGCCGTCAGGCCCGTCGGCACCGAAGGCGCAGTGGTGTCCCCCGCCGCCGACGTCGTGGCCGACACCGCCGCGGACTGCGCCGACGTGTTGCCGGCCGCGTCATACGCCGCCACCGTGTAGGAGTACGTCGTGGAGGCGCTTAGCCCAGTGCTCGAATAGGACGTCGTCGTTACCGAAGCGATCTGCGTTCCGTTCCGATACACCCGGTAGCCGGCCACGCCCACGTTGTCCGTGGACACGTTCCACGTCAGGGTGATCTGCGAAGAAGAGACCGGCGTGGCCGTCAGACCCGTCGGCACCGAAGGCGCGGTAGTGTCGGCGGCCGACTTCGTCGTGGCAGTCACAGCCGCCGAGAGGGATGACAGGTTCCCTGCCGCGTCAAACGCCGCGACTGCGTAGCTGTACGAGGTGGAAGCGTTCAGGCCCGTGTCCGAATACGTGGTCCCCGTCACCGAAGCGACCTGCACGCCGCCCCGGTAGACACGGTAACCCGCCACGGCAACGTTGTCCGTCGAGGCATTCCACGCCAGGTTGATCTGCGACGAAGAGGCCGCCGTGGCCGTCAGCCCCGCCGGTGCCAACGGAGCGGTCGTGTCGGAACCGCTCGTGCCCGTCAACTGGTGGCCGCCGATGTCCGGCGTGGATCCCCTGGCCGTCTTGAAGAAGTCCTCGGTCACCGCCGCAACGGAGCGCGCCTTGGTAGCGGCCGGCGAGCCGGAAAGCAGCTTGAACCACTCGGCAGTGAGATTCCCGGCGGTGTTCGTCCCGGTCCTCCGCAGTTGCGGATCGGCGATGATGTCCCCCGAGCCGGAAGCCGCTGACGGCGGCGTCTTCGACCACATGTTGTTGCCCTTCGTCATCCCGGTGACCGTGGAGCCGAAATACGCCACCGGCGCCGAGCTGTCCTGCAACACCACGTTGTTCAGGAACTGCGAGTTCGTATACACGCCGCCGTCCCAGATCTGCACCGAGGCCGTCCATCCGTTGGCGAACGTGTTGTTCGCGATGAAATTGTTGGTCGCGCCGGAGCAGCACGAAAACGCGCGGTCGCCTCCCAGCACGAAGTTGTTGATCACCGTGTTGTTGGATGAAGTCGAAACTTCGTCGCCCATCAGCAGTCCGAACTTCGCCCCACCGTAAGCGGCGATGGCGCTGTTCGACGACATGTACACCAGGTTCCGCCGGAAGATCGAGTACGTGGTGTCGGAAATGTAAAGGTTCGTGGACCAGTTGTCCCAGACGATGTTGTCTTCCGCCGTCGTGTAGCTCGATTCAAAGGTGGACAGGCCCTCGCCCCAGTTGTTCCACACCTTGTTCCTCCGCACCGTGGCGTGATGCACGCTGTTGCGCGCCACCGTCAGGCCGGCGCCCCAGTAGCCCGTTGGCGTGTAGCCGAACTCATTGATCGTGCTGTTGTAATAGACTTCGCAATCCGACACCAGGCTGTAGCCGCCGGCGCTGACCATAATGCCCGAGCCGTAGTTGCGGTAGCTCTTCACCCGCAGCGCCTGGTTGTTGTTGCCGAACAGGTACAGGCCCGCCGCGTGGCTGTTCTGGATGGTCAGGTCCTGCAAGGTCACATAGTTGGCCCACACATAGAAAAGCGCGGTGTTCGAATCGGCGGGGATCGTCTTCTGTCCGTCGATGATGGCGGTCTCTCCCGGATAGCCGGAGATGGTGATCGGACTGCCTGACGACCCGGACTTGCTGATGCTCACCGTCTGGTTGTACGTGCCGCCGCGAAGATACACCGTATCGCCCGCGGACGCCGCGTTTACCCCGCGCTGCACAGTCAGGAACGGCGACGACGACGACCCCGAGTTCGAGTCGTTCCCCGTCGTTGCTACATAGTACGTCGCGGCGTTCATCGTCAGAGCGCCCGCAAGAATCGCCAACCCGAGATGAAGTGGCCTGGAAAGAATCAGATATTTCACGAATTACCTTCGGTTTTTTCTCCGCCTCTCCCAGGGATCCTCGATTCCTGGGAGAGGCGGGCCATCGCGCTGTAGCCAGCACTAACTCATCTCTTGCCCGCCGCCTCGCGGCGGGGCATTTTCACTACTCCGAGGGCTGAAAGCGGCGCCTGCTGCAGGTGCTCTTGTCCTCTTCTTCCAGGCAGCGCGCGATGTGTCGTGTTTCTGAGCTACGGTCGCCGCTTTTCTTCGCCGGATTCTTCCGGATGTCAGCCTCGGCCGATTGCCGCACTACTGCACCTATCGGCGGGCTGTCATGCGCCTGGATGAGGTCCGCGCCTTAATTCGGAATTCGATTTCGGGGAGAAGGACTGTGGGCCTTGCGGCCGGCTTCTTGCACACGCTCCGCAGACCCTCGGGTACACTTCACGTATCGTGGCTCGTCTGGCGGATGCGTTGGCCGTTCATCGGGAGGGGTCACCAGCCTGCGGCCTGATTCAGGCTGGGATTCGGGCGGGAAGTTGTACTGCGCCGGCGTCTCTGTCTTTCAGCGGTTTTCCTGCACTGCTTCGATGTCACTCGTTACCTGATCGTCGGTCCCCCCTGCAACGTGGATGAGCGCTTCTCCATCTTGACGGCCGCCGTCTCGCTCCGCCCCGCCCTTCGGTGCCGTTCGCACTCTGGCGGGCCGGACCCGGTTCGCGCCCTTCTCGAGCTGCGGACCGGCTTCGGCAAGTTCGCACAGGATTCATGCTCCGGCTTGGCCAGTCCACGCTTCATCCCTTGCAGTTGCCATGCCATCCGGCCCTCCCATTAGAATCAGTACGCTTAGACCATTAGGTACGGCGATCAGCATGGTACAGTACCAACCATCCGGTAAATAATACCGGAATAAAGCGGTAAAAAGTGCGATTATACTCCCTATAGACGCTATTTGTTCGTCCTCCCCTCCGCTTCTTCACCGCTGCCGGCCACGGCCGTTCCATTCCGGCTGGTACCCCCCCCGGCCTCCGCTATTTCAGTTCCTTCATCTGCTGCCGCACCGCCGCCGCCCCGCCGTCGAACCGCCCCGCCCGCCTCCACGCCATCCGCCCCTGCCCGTCCACCACCACCGCCACCGGTGCCCTGTCGTCCGTCACTCCCAGAGCCGCCCGCCATTCCTTCTCCCCTCTGCACAGGCGCCGCCACCTCTCCGCCTGCCCCCCTGCCTGCTCCCTCATCCCGCTCCGGATCAGTGGCCGGATCAGCCGCGGCGCCGAATCCAGCATCGCCGCGCCCCACGCCTGAACGCCTTCTTTCTCGATCCCCGCCATCCATGCCTTCACCCCCTCCCCCGCCTCCCGGCTGAAGCTCCACACCACGACCGCCGGCTGCCCCCCGAACGACCCCGGCCGCGACACTCTCCGCCCCGTCAGCGTCTCCGCCTCCCCCCCGGCAGCGTCTGCTCCGGCAGCATCACGCTCAGCGGCAGGACCCCCCATCTCATGGCATGAAGTACCCCGCTCTCGCCCTCACTTCCGCCTTCGGATACCGCCGCCGCGCCTCTCCCGCCAGCTCCACGCTCAGCCTCCGGTACGTCCCCGCCGC
>DAHVTI010000374.1 GCA_027324255.1 Bryobacterales bacterium
CTCCTCGCCGCATTCCATCTCCCCGACCCAACCTCGCCCTGGCTGACGCCTTAAGTGCGGCAACTTCAGCCCCGATCCGGCCCCCTACCTCAGCGGCGAATACCCCGCCGCCTTGTACAGCGCAATCTGAATCACGCTCGATACCTGCCCGTCCTTCGCGATCGACTCCGCCCGCACCTTCACCCACTCCGGATCCGCCCCGAATGCCGCCCACGCCTTCTCTCTTGCCGCCAGGCTCCCGAACGGCGTCAGGTACACCAGGTTCGGCTTGCCCGGCCCGATCAGCGTCGACGAGTACAGCACCGGCCGGATCCCGCACCTGCGAAAAATCTGGATCTCCGGCCCCGCGAACCGCTCGTGCAGCGCCTTCAACTGCCTCTCCGTCGGCGAATGGTACATCCGCAGCTCGAACACCCGCGGCTGCTCCTGCGCCGGCAGCGCCGCTGGCAGCGCCGGCTGATACGCCGCCGCCTCCAACAAAACCTCTGAATAATGTTCGTACGGCGCTTCGTCCCCCTTCTCCCACTCCGCCAGCGCCGCCTGGTACTGCCCGTCCGCCGCCCGCTTCTTCCGCGCCTCCGTCATCTCCTCCAACGACGCGTAAGCCGTGACGCACGCCACCTGCGGCATGTGCGGCGCCACCAGCGCCTCCATCACCGCCGCCGGCCCCGGAATCTTCAGCCGCTTCGACGCCTCTATCACCCCCGCCTGCAGGTAGCTCGTCATCCGCGCCCCCTGCCCGCCGTTCTTCAAATAAAACTGCTCCAGCAGAAAATATTTCGGAGCCGCGCCCGCCGCCGCTCCGGCCGAAATCGTCCCGCTCATCATCGTCGCTCCCGTCGCTTGAAAAAACTCACGGCGTTGCATGCTGCCTCCCGCTTTGTCAGCCTATCAGATGAAACCCGCATGCGCCTCCTTCTGACCCTTGCCGTGCTCGCCCCCCTCATGGCCGCCGATTTCGCCCCCCCCGCCGGCATCCGCCCCGCCGCCCGCCGCCCCGGCGCCGAAACCGTCCTCCCCGGCGGCCGCCTCGTCGCCCCCCTCGGCCGCCAGTTCAACCTCGGCCCCGGCTCCTTCGGCCTCGCCCTCAGCCCCGACGGCAAGCTCGCCGTCACCGCCAACGGCGGACCCAACCGCTACTCCATCTCCGTCCTCGACATGTCCTCCGAGCCCTGGAAGCTCAGCCACCTCGCCACCAAACCCCGCGACGAAGAAGCGGCTTCCGAGGAAGACGATTGGCGCGGCGTCTTCATGGGCCTCGCCTTCACCGGCGACCGCCGCCTCCTCGCCTCCGAAGGCAACTCCGGCCGCATTCGCGAAATCTCCCTCCCCTCCGGCCGCGTCGAAAAGCTCTTCCAACTCAACCAGGGCGAGTGGCGCGACTCCTACTCCGGCGACCTCGCCTACGACCCCGGCCGCCAGATCCTCTACGCTGTCGATCAGGCCAACTTCCGCGTCGCCGTCTTCGACGCCCGCACCCGCAAGCTCCTCGCCTCCGTTCGCACCGGCCGCCTCCCCTTCAAGGCCGCCCTCTCCCCCGACCGCCGCCGCCTCTATGTCACCAACATCGGCATGTTCGAATACCAGCCCGTCCCCGGCGCCGACGCCAAGGACGCCGCCCGCACCGGCCTCCCCTTCCCCGCCTTCGGCTTCCCTTCCGAAGAGGCCGTCAAAGGCGCCCGCCGCGATACTGCCGCCGGCCCCGTCGATGTCCCCGGCCTCGGCGACCCCAACTCCGATCTCTCCAACTCCCTCTGCGTCATCGATGTCGCCGATCCCGCCCAGCCCCGCGTCGTCAAGTTCGTCCGCACCGGCGAGCCCTTCGGCCCCCGCTCGCTCGGCGGCTCCAGCCCCTCCGGCGTCGCCGCCCTCGCCTCCACCATCTACGTCTCCAACGGCAACCAGGACACCATCACCGTCATCGATGCCGTCACCCTCCTCGCCCGCGCCACCATCCCTCTCCGCATCCCCGGCCTCGAATCCTATCGCGGCATTCTCCCCATCGGCCTCTCCCTCGACATCCCCACCAACCGCCTCCTCGTCGCCGAGGCCGGCATCAACGCCATCGGCATCGTCGATCTTTCCACCAACACGCTCACCGCCCACCTCCCCGCCGGCTGGTTCCCCACCGCCGTCCTCGCCGATCGCGGCCAGATGTTCGTCTCGAGCGCCAAAGGCCTCGGAACCGGTCCCAACGCCACCCGCACCGCACCCCTCGAGCGCTCCTTCCAGGCCGAACTCCGTTCCGGCCTCCTCAGCGTCTACCCCACCCCCCTCAGCCGCCTCCTCCCTATCTACACCGAGCGCGTCATGGCCTACAACGGCTTCCTCCCCTCCTCTTCCAAGCCGCGCCCTCTCCCCCCCGAACTCCGCCACGTCGTCATCATCGTCAAGGAAAACCGCACTTACGACGAAGTCCTCGGCGACATCGAATCCGATTCCACCGGCACCCTCCGCGGCGCCCCGGAACTCGCCCGCTTCGGCCGCCGCGGCTGGGTCCAGATCGATCGCGACTCTCTCCGCACCCGCCTCGAAAAGCGCTTCTACAACATCTCCCCCAACCACCACGCCCTCGCCCAGCGCTTCGCCTTCAGCGACAACTTCTACGCCGACAGCGAGGTCAGCGTCGACGGCCATCACTGGATCGTCGGCTCCTACCCCAACGCCTGGACCGAAAGCTCCCTCATGGCCTCCTATGGCGGCCAGAAGGACTTCCGCTTCCCCACCACCGCCCCCGGCCGCCTCAGCGTCGCCCAGTCCAACTCCAGCGTCCACCCCGAAGAACAGCTCGAAGCCGGCGCCCTCTGGCACCACCTCGAACGCAACGGCATCACCTTCCGCAATTTCGGCGAGGGCTTCGAGCTCGCCGGCGTCGTCGAGGAGCCCGGCGAAATGCCCACCGGCGCCCGCTACCTCACCAACGTCCCCATGCCCCATCCCCTCTGGGAAAACACCTCCCGCCAGTACCCCCAATACAACACCAACATCCCCGATCAGTACCGCGCCGGCGCCTTCATTCGCGAAATCGACGACCTCTACGTCAAGCCCGGCAAGGACCTCCCCCGCCTCATCTTCATCCACCTCCCCAACGACCACGGCGCCAAGCCCCGTCCCGGCGACGGCTACCCCTTCGGAGCCTCCTACATGGCCGATAACGACTACGCCCTCGGCCGCATCATGGAGTATCTCTCCAAGTCCAAATGGTGGCGCAACATGGCCGTCCTCATCACCGAGGACGATGCCCAGGGCGGCGTCGACCACGCCGACTCCCACCGCACCGTCTTCCTCCTCGCCTCCCCCTTCGCCCGCCGTAACTACGCCTCCCGCGCCAACGCCAGCTTTCCGGCGCTACTGAAAACCGCCTTCCGCCTCCTCGGCATCCCCCCCCTCAACCTCTACGACGCCACCGCCGCCGACCTCTCCGGCTGCTTCACCTCCATCCCCGACTTCACCCCCATCACCGCCATCCGCCCCGAACCCGAAATCTTCGTCCCCGAGAAAGCCAAGGACCCCGCCGACCCCGAGCCCGGCCCCCGCATGGACGACCCCAACGTCCTCCGCGAGCAGCACCGCCGGAATTGAACATCCCCTACCGGAACCCCTCCACCCGGATCACGTCCGCGTTCGGCCGGTTCACCCGCACCATCAGAAACCGCCGCCCGTCCGGCGAAACCGACAGCGCGCCCGTCCCCAGCGGCGGCATCGGCGGCGGAATCTCCGCCAGGGGTCTTGCCTTTCCGCTCGTCAGGTCGAAAACCATCAGCTTCGCGTCCGCCCCCGTCGCCGTGCTCGCCCCGATGTAGTACAGCCCTTTCTTGCCCAGCGCCCAGCACGCCCAGCAGCCCGGCAGCAGCCCTTCCAGCAGCTTCTCCTCTTTCCCCGTCTGGATCTCCGCCCGCCAGATGCTCGGGTCCGTCCGCCCGCCCGTGTAGTACACATACCGGCCGTCCGGCGAAGACGCCGTCGGATATCCCCCGTTTACGTGCAGCACGATTCGCGCTCCGCCGCCGCCCTCCATCCGGCGCCGCTGCACCACTCCTCCCACCTCGTACAGGATCGAGTTCCCGTCCGCCCCAAATGACGGGTGCTCCATTTCGGCCAGCTTCAGCGGCGCCCTCCCCGCCTCATCCGGCCACACCACGTAGCTCGTCTGCATCCCGTACTGGTTGAAGACCACTCTCTTCCCGTCCGGCGACCAACGCCCCAGCGTCGGCCACAGGCTGCCCTGCGTCATCTGCACCGCGTCCTCCCCCTCCGCGTCGCTCACCCACAACTGCTCCTCCCCTGACCGGTTCGACCGGAAACAGATGCGCTTGCCGTCCGGCGAATACTGCGGCATGCTGTCGTCCGCCGTTGACGCCACCAGCCGCCGCCAATCCTCCCCCCCTTGCCCGCCCTCACCCAGCGTCAGGCGCCAGATGTCCAGGTCCTGGTGGAACATCGAATACACCGCCTCCTCCGCCCGCCGCGCCATCGAAAACTGGATCGGATGCTCCCCATGTAGCTCCGTCGCCGCCGGTGTTCCGCCCCCTGACCCCTTCCACGCCACTCGCCACACCCGGAACTCGCCGTGCCGATTCGAGCTGTAGAACAGATCCTTCCCGCTGCTGCCCCAGTCCAGCCCTCCAATCTCCGTGTTCTCCGCGTACACCGTCACCGGCTCGCCCCCGCCCGGCGCCACCACCATCAGCTCGTGCCGGAACCGGATCTTCTGCCGCGCGAACGCCAGCCACCGCCCGTCCGGCGAATACCTCGGCTCCAGGTCCCCCACGTCCTGCGCCGGCGGCGACGTCAGCGCCCGCCGCCGCTTCGTCGCCAGCTCGATCTCGTACAACTGGAACGGCGCCCGCTCTTCCTTTTTGTCCACCACCGCCAGCCGCGTCCCGTCCGGCGACCAGTCCAACTGCCGCGCCGCCAGTCCGTACGCCGGCGGATGCAGTTCCCCGATCCTCTCTGTTGCCCCGCCCGGCTCGCTGATCAGCACCTCGGCCCGCTCCTGCATCGTGCACACATAAGCCAGCCGCCTCCCGTCCGGCGACCATACCGGGCTCCGGCACGACCCGCTTCCCCCGCTCGCCCTCTTCTGCTGGTGGCTGCCCTTCTCCTTCACATAGATCTGTGAGCCCCCGTGCCCCTCCTCGTCCCACGCAAATGCCACCCTCGTCCCGTCCGCCGAAATCGCCGGCTGGAACTCGCTCCCCTGCAGCCGCGTCACCGGCACATAGCGCAAAGTGCCCGGCTCCGTCCGCCTCGCCAGCCACCAGCCTGCCCAACCCAACACCGCCACCGCCGCCGCGCCCGCCACCCAGGCTTCCCACCTTCGCTCCCGTCCCCGCGCCTCTTTCTCCTCCACCGGCGCCACCCACTGGTATCCCTTGCCCGGCACAGTCAGTAGATACCGCTCCCCCGCCGCCCCGTCGCCCACCGCCTTCCTCAGCATCGACACGTGCTGGTTCAGGTTCGCTTCCGTCACCACCTGCCCCGGCCACAATGCGCCCGACAGCTCCTCCCGGCTCACCACCCGGTTGCCGCTCCTCATAAACAACACCAGCGCTTCAAATACCTTGGGTGTTACGACTACGGCTTTCCCGTGCTTCGTCACTGTCCGTAACGTGGGATCGGCCTCCAGCGGCCCACATCTGAAAAGCCTTGGCATCCAAATGACTTCCCGGCAATTTTATCTCTTCTCACCAAATTTTAGGTAAGTTTTCTGGACGCCACGCCCCTCCAGGCGCACCCTTGCTCTAGCTCGGGGTCTGCCGCTTTGCGCGCTGCTCGCCAATGCCGGCCCGTCCCGGCACCCATCAGAGGTCCTTCAGCAATGACTCTTGCCAGACTCCTCCTCCCCCTCGTCCTCGGCGCGGCCCTGCTGCCCGCCCAGAACTCCGCCATCCAGGGCGTCGTCACCGACGCGTCGAGCTCCGTCGTCCCCAACGCCACCGTCACCATCACGAACCTCGACACTGCCGTGGCTTCCCGCGCCACCACCAACACCCAGGGCCTCTACCTCTTCCCTCTCCTCAACCCCGGCCGCTTCAAGGTCGAATGCTCCGCCCAGGGCTTCGCCTCCCAGCAGATGCCCGAAGTCCGGCTCGAGGTCGGACAGACCGCCCGCCTCGACTTCGAGTTGAAGCCCGGCGCCCTCGTCGAAACCATCAACGTCTCCGCCTCCGCCATCCTCATTAACTCCGAAACCAGCGAGGTCGGCCAGGTCATCGACTCCAAGCGCATCCTCGAAATGCCCCTCAACGGCCGCAACTACCTCCAACTCGCCCTCTTCACCGCCGGCGTCCAACCCGGTGGCGGCATCGGCACCGGCGCCCGCGGCCGCGACGAAGGCCAGTTCTCCGCCGTCGGCCTCCAGATGGCCCAGAACAATGTCCTCCTCGACGGCAACGACAACTCCTCCCGCACCTCCGGCGGCCCCCTCGGCTTCGAAGCCCAGCAGGTCAAGCCCCCCGTCGACGCCGTCGCCGAGTTCAAGGTCGTCACCAACAATATGAGCGCCGAGTACGGCTACCGCTCAGGCGCCAAGGTCATCGTCTCCACCAAGTCCGGCTCCAACGACTTCCACGGCTCCGCCTACGAGTTCCTCCGCAACGAGAAACTCGACGGCACCAACTTCTTCGCCAACCGCTCCGGCGCCAGGAAGCCCACCTACCGCCAGAACCAGTACGGCGCCACCCTCGGCGGCCCCGTCATCAAAAATCGCACCTTCTTCTTCGGCTCCTACCAAGGCACCCGCATCCGCACCGGCCAGAGCTACATCTCCACTGTCCCCAGTTCCGACATCGTCCTCCGCGGCGACTTCTCCAAACAGCCCGCCGTTCGCCGCAATATCTTCGATCCCCT
The DNA here is from genome assembly GCA_027324255.1 of Bryobacterales bacterium. Taxonomy (GTDB): domain Bacteria; phylum Acidobacteriota; class Terriglobia; order Bryobacterales; family Bryobacteraceae; genus Paludibaculum. Next base: position 6,853 of record DAHVTI010000374.1, read on the forward strand.
CACCCAGACCGGCACCGGCGCCTCCGCCAAACGCACCCAGTTCCCCGGCAACATCATTCCCCAAAGCCGCTGGGAGCCCATCGCCAAAACCCTCATCAACCTCTACCCCCGCGCCAACGTCTCCGGCGTCGATGAAAACGCCGCCAACAATCACTACTACGGACCCAGCGATTCCGACGACGCCGATCAGTACGACTTCCGCGCCGACCACTCCTTCAGCGACAAGCACCGCTTCTTTGCCCGCTACTCCCTCCGCGACCAGTTCCGCAACCAGAACGGCACTCTCCCCTACCCCGTCATGGGCGGCCAGGGCCAGACCGTCGACCTCAAGGCCCACAACATCGCCAGTGCCCTCTCCAGCGTTCTCACCCCCACCCTCTTCAACGAGCTCCGCTACGGCTTCTCCGAATTCGACACCCGCTTCGACATCCCCTTCACGGAGAACATGAACTCCCAGTTCGGCATCAAAAACGCCCCGGGCGACAAATTCGGTGATGGCCTCGACCATGGCTGGACCCTCAACTCGCCCAGCGGCTTCGCCCAACTCGGCCCGCGTGGCTTCTGGCCCAATGTCAACAACCTCACCAACTACATGATCCAGGACTCGCTCGTCTGGCAGAAGGGCAAGCACACCCTCAAGTTCGGCGGCGAAATACGCCGCTCCAACGTCTACCGCGACGCCGCCCGCTACCGCCGCGGCGTCTGGAACTTCAGCGGCGCCTTCACCTCCGAGTTCCCCAACAACGGCGCCAGCCGCTCCAATACCGGCAACGGCCTCGCCGACATGCTCCTCGGCTACATTAGCGGCGGCAATTACGGTAACAACCAGGGCGAGGACATCGACAACTGGTACTATGCCTTCTTCGTCCAGGACGACTTCAAGCTCTCCTCCCGCCTCACCCTCAACCTCGGTCTCCGCTACGAAGTCTTCCGCAAGGCCACCTATCCCGGCGTCGCCAACCAGAGCGTCAGCCGCTACCTTTACGCGGGCATCAACGTCCCTACCGCCGCCGGCGAGAAGTTCGTCTACCCCTCCGCCGACAAGGACTGCGGCTGCTCCAACGACCTCAACAACTGGGCCCCCCGCATCGGCCTCGCTTACTCCATCACCCCCAAGACCGTTCTCCGCGCCGGCGCAGGCCTCTTCTTCGGCGAGGCCAACAGCCTCAGCACCGAGAACGCCAACTTCCGCTCCGGGCCGCCCAAGAGCGCCGACATCGCCATCCAGACCACCCCTGAAAAAACCACTTACTTCATGAAGGACGGCTTCCCCGCCTTCAGCAACACCGTCGTCCAGAAGGGCGTCACCGTCTACGTCTTCCCCGACTTCCGCCCCACCCTTTACGTCGGCCAGTGGTACTTCGACCTCCAGCGCACCCTCCCCTGGGATACCCTGCTCACCGTCGGCTACATCGGCACCAAGGGAACCAACATCCACAACATCCGCAACATCAACCAGCCCATCACCCCCAGCGCCACCGTCGCCGCCAACCAGCGCCTCTTCCGCCCCCAGTTCAGCAACGTCAGCCTCCACGAGAACAGCCTCAATTCGAGCTACAACGCCATGACCGCCAAGCTCGAAAAGCGCTTCTCCAAGGGCCTCACCCTCCTCACCTCCTTCACCTGGGCCCACAACATCGACCAGGGCAATGAGGACCTCTTCGACGCCGGCGGCGGCACCGTCACCCCCTGGGACATGTCCCGCGAACGCGCCAGCTCCTCGCTCGACCGCCGCCTCGGCTACATGCTCAGCGCCGTCTACGAAATCCCCCTCGGCAAAGGCCACTCCTACTTCACCTCCGGCCTCGGCAGCGCCATCTTCGGCGGCTGGCAGGTCGGCGGCCTCTTCTCCCGCTACACCGGCATGCCCGTGCCCCACACCATCAACGTCAACAACGAAAACCTGGGCGGCGCCGTCCGCGGCGATTGGGTCCGCAGCCCCGAACTCCCCGCCTCCCAGCGCACCATCGACCACTGGTTTGACACCGGTTTCGTCACCGCCTCCGCCCCCGGCGTCATCTCCAACGCCGGCCGCAACCTCGTCCGCGCCCCGGGCCGCACCAACCTCGACTTCATGATGGCCCGCAACTTCCCCATGCCTTGGGAGGGCCACCAGGTCCAGTTCCGCTTCGAGTCCTTCAACTTCACCAATACCGCCAACTTCGGCGCCCCCAACGCCGGCGTCGGGGGCGTCAACGCCGGCAAAATCACCGCCGCTGAAGACCCGCGCCGCATTCAGTTCGCCCTCAAGTACGTATTCTAGATAGGATCACATCATGAATCGCCGCCGCTTCTTCCACACCACCGCCGGCGCGCCCCTGCTGGCGCGCTCCCTCGCGGCCGCCGCCCCCGCCCGCCCCAATATCGTCTTCATCCTCGCCGACGACCTCGGCTACGGCGATCTCGGCTGCTACGGCCAGACCCGTATCCAGACCCCCAACATCGACCGCCTCGCCGCCGAAGGCATCCGTTTCACCTCCGCCTACGCCGGCTCCACCGTCTGCGCCCCCTCCCGCTGCTGCCTCATGACCGGCTACCATACCGGCCACGCCCGCACCCGCGGCAACAAATCCCCTGACCTCCCCTTGCGCCCCACTGACCTCACCGTCGCCGAAATCCTCAAAGGCGCCGGCTATCGCACCGGCCTGTTCGGCAAGTTGTCCCTCGGCCAACTCGGCTCCACCGGCTATCCCACCCGCCGCGGCTGGGACGAGTGGTTCGGCTTCTTCTCCCAGGTCCACGCCCATAACTATTACCCCGAACACCTCCTCTCGGGCGACACCGATTACCTCTGCCGCGGCAACATGGGCACCCAGCGCAAGAACTACGCTCCCGACCTCTTCACCAGCCGCGCCCTGGCCTTTCTGGAGAAGCAGTCCGCCTCTCAACCCTTCTTCCTCCATACCTGCTTCACCTCGCCCCACGCCAACAATGAAATGGGCCGCGATACCGGCAACGGCATGGAGATCCCCTCCGACGCCCCCTACTCTTCTCAACCCTGGCCCCAGGTCGAAAAGAACTTCGCCGCCATGGTCACCCACCTCGACTCTTCCGTCGGCCGGATCATGTCCACCCTCCAGGCCAAGGGCCTCGACAACAACACCCTTGTCATCTTCACCTCCGACAACGGCCCCCACGCCGAAGGCGGCCACAGCCCCAAGTTCTTTGAAAGCTCCGGCCCCCTCACCGGCATCAAGCGCTCCATGACCGAGGGCGGCATCCGCGTCCCCTCCCTCGCCCGCTGGGCCGGCCGCATCCGCCCCGGCCAGGTCAACGACCATCCCTGGGCCTTCTGGGACTTCCTCCCCACCGCCGCCGAGCTCGCCGGCGCCTCCGTCCCCGCCGGCATCGACGGGACCTCCATCGTCCCCACCCTGATGGGCCAGAAGCAGCGGCCCCACGACTACTTCTACTGGGAGTTCCACGAGCGCGGCTTCCACCAGGCCGTCCGCGCCGGCAACTGGAAAGGCATCCGCAAAGGCCCCGAAGCCCCCCTCGAGCTCTACGACCTCGCCACCGACCTCGCCGAGCGCAACAACATCGCCGCCGCTCACCCCGACGTCGTCGCCAAACTCACCGCCATCCTCCGCGATGCCCGCCGCGACGACCCCGAATGGCCCATCCGCACCCCCTAGAAATGGTGACTGTCACCAATTTCACCTTTTTGCAGCCACCGCATCCGCGTCCCTGCGTGGCCGCCCAGGTCCTCGCAACGTCAGGTCCCGGCCGGCCCGCAGTCCAATCACCCGCCGGAACTCCTCGTCCCCGTACGGCTTGCCGGTGGACGTCGCCCGCTCCAACTCGTGCCACTCCTGCCGTTCCGCCACCGCCTGCAGGATCTCCCGCCACTCCTCCCGCGGTGCCAGCCTTTCCCAGGCGCACAGATCCAGCATCCCCCGGCGGTCCGCTCCCTCCACATGCGCTCGCGCGCTCGACCAGGCGTACTCCTCGGCCCGCCGCACCAGCCCGCCCCTCACCGGGTTCTGCTCCACGTACCGCATCGCCCGCACCAGGTGATCCAATTCCAGCACGCAACTGTAGAACCGGTTCTGCCACAGGTGTCCCGTCGTGCCCAGCTTCGCCTGAAAGTAGTGCGAGTACCGGCAATGCGCGCGGCCAAATGCCTCCGCCAGTCCGTCCTCGTCGCGCGGCGTCGCAATCCAGTGCACGTGGTTCGGCATCAGACAATAGCCCAGAACGGCGACACCGCACAGCTCTGCATTCTCCTGCACCAGTTCCAGGTACACCTCCCGATCCTGGTCGCAGTCGAAGACCGTCTTCTGATGGTTTCCACGTTGCGTGATGTGGTGTGCGCAATCACTGACGACGATTCGTTTGTATCGAGACATCCGTCGAGCTTGTGCGCCCGGCCCGCCGGTCTTCTCAGAAAACGTGCATCGCGGCGTGTCCGGATCCCATATCATTCCTGAAGGAGCATCGCCGTGGCACAGAAAACACCTCTCCGGCTGGGAATCTTGAGCGCGTTTGCCCTCCTGCCCGCCCTCGCCCAGGGCGGCTTCCCCTATCCGCCCCAAATGCAGGGCGCCGTCGAAATGGAATACAAGGCCGCGGGCGGCGTCCACCTGAATCTCTACGTCTTCAACCCGCCCGGCTTCCACGCCAACGACAAGAGACCCGCCATCGTCTTCTTCTTCGGCGGCGGCTGGACCTCCGGCAGCCCCAAGCAGTTCGAGCAGCAATGCCGCCATCTCGCCTCCCGCGGCATGGTCGCCATCTCGGCCGATTACCGCGTCTCGAGCCGTCACCGCGTCAAGGCCGTCGACTGCGTCCGCGACGCCAAGTCCGCCATCCGCTGGGTCCGCCAGAACGCCTCCCGCCTCGGCGTCGATCCCCACCGCATCGCCGCCGGCGGAGGCTCCGCCGGAGGCCACCTCGCTGCCGCCGCCGCCCTCATCCCGGGCCTCGACGAAACCACCGGGGACACGCAGATCAGCTCCCGCCCCGACGCCCTCGTGCTCTTCAACCCCGCCGCCGTCCTCGCCCCCGTGCCCGGTCTGCCCAATGGGCGCAGCCCCGCGGACATGGAAAAGCGCATGGGCCTCCCCCTGGAGCAAATCTCCCCCTACCACCACATCGCCAAAGGCGCGCCGCCCACCGTGATCTTCCACGGCCAGGCCGACACCACCGTCCCCTACTCCACCGTCGAAGCCTTCGCGAAACGCATGGCGGAATTCGGCAACCGCTGCGACCTCCACGGCTTTGAAGGCGAAAACCACGGCTTCTTCAACTACGGGCGTGGCGGCAACAAGGCCTTCCAGGATACCCTCGCGAAAACCGACGCCTTCCTCGTTTCCCTCGGCTACCTGAAGCCCGCGCGTTAGTCTTTCAGCATTGGCGCCCGGCGCCAACTGCGCGGCCCGCGCCGAGCCCGGCACCCTCCCCGCTCTCCGCCCCCTACCGGATCTCCCCCTGCCTCCGCGGCCGCACAAACTCCTGCTCCACCCACCCCCTCTGCCCGGCCTGCGGCCCTTCCATCACCTCCACCTCTCTCCGGCTCTCCGTCTCGTGCAGCACTTTCACCATCGTCCCCGCCGGCACCGCCACCGCCGCGCTCTTCAGCCAGTCGATGTCGTTCTTCCCCATCGCCACCTGCGCCTGGTAGCTGTCCTTCCCCTTCCGAGCCAGCCACACCTCGTTCCCCGTCTCCGCCGTCAGCACCGCCGTCTCTCCCCGGTGCAGCGTGTGGCTGTACTTCGTCTCCGGCTTCAGATTCCACATCCGCCCCACCCCGTAAAGGATGAAAAAGCCCGCCACAACCACCACCACCGTCAGGAACTTGCTCATGGATGCCCTCCCACGCGGCCTGCCCGCGCACGGCGCTGCGCCCGCCGGAAAGCCGCCTCTCGTCCAACTGCACACACAGCATAACGCCGCCGCCGCCCGCGTCAAGCCGTTCCTTTCAATCCTTCAGCCCGTCTCCTCCGGCATTGCTCCTTTTTGCCCTCATCCTCCACCCCGGTTCTCGTTTCGCCGGTTTATTTTTCCCCATTCCTCAACCACTTCCGCGCAATTGTGCCGAAATCCCTTGTTCCCCTGTGCTTCAATTTCGCGCGTATGGAAAACTCCGCTCTCAATCCCGGCACTCAGGCGCCGCGCCGCCGCCGCCGCCGCCCGCCCGAGCCTCCCTCGCCGGCGCAGGCACCCGATCTCCCCTTTCAGGTCCTCCTCCCCGGCGAGGATCCCCAGGCTTTCGATGCCCACCGCCAGGCGGTCCTTCAGCAATTCCGGCCATCCACCCCTTACAACTCTTTCCTGGCCGGCCTCGCTGCCGGCCAGTCCTGGGAACTTTGCCGCACCACGGACCAGATCACCACCATCCGCACCGCCGAGATCGATCAGGAAGAGCCCGCCATCGTCAAAAAGTACGAGGAAATCGACCCCCTCAGCCGCAACGCCTTCGCCTGCTCCGGCCTCGGCCTTCGTTCCTCTTACCAGGCTCTCCTCCGGATCGAGGACCGCGCCTTCAATCGCTTCCTGCGCCTCCACCGCCTCCTCGACGCCTCCACCCGCAAGCCGAGGCCCTGACCCCATGGCCCTCGTGCGCATGACCCCCGCCCGCATCGCCGCTTCCCGCGCCAACGGCGCCCGTTCGCGCGGCCCCGTCTCGCCCGAAGGCAAGGCCCGCTCCTCCGCCAACTCTTTCACCTGGGGCTTCTCCTCCGCCCTCCGCCGCCTGCCGCCGGATTGGCAGGACTACGCCACACGCCGCGCCGCCGAAATCTCCGCCCCCGTAGCCGATCCCCTCCTCCGCCCCCTCGTCGCCCAGGCCGTCCATTGCGGCGTCCGGCGCCTGTATCTCTCCGCCCTCTACACTGACTTCTACACCGCCTGCTATGACGCCTGCGCCCGCGACCCCCGCCGCACCGCCCTCGCCCTTCTCACCGGGTGCCCCGCCCTGTCGTCCTACAACCGCGCCCTCGCCCGCATCGAGCGCCTCTCCTCAGCGGCAGAGCGCCGCGTCGAGCAACGCCGCCGCCAACTCCGCCACAAAAGTGAACAAACGAACCCGCATCTTATTGATTCCACGTACCACCCCAAAACCCTGGCCGCCTCCGCCCCCTCCGCGCCCGGCTCTTCAGTCCCCCTCCCCGCGCCGCTACCCCCTCTCTCCATTCCGGCCGCCGACCCCACCTCAACATCCGCCTCCGCCCCGGCCCCTCCCTCCATTGCCACCTGTTGTATACTGAAGGGGACGAACCATGGAAGTGGGCGAAAGCCCACTTTTTTGTTGGCCGCAACACACTGGAATCCTCCCGGATTTTGCAATGCCCGGCACAGCCAGACAGACGCTGATCGAACGCATCACCGAGATCGCCCACCGCGCCGCCGCGCGCGAGGGGATCGAAGTGTGGGACGTCGAGCTCGCCGGTTCCGGCCGCGCCCGTGTGCTCCGGATCTTCATCGACCGGCCCGAGGGCGTCTCCCACGCCGACTGCGAGCTCATCTCCAACCAGGTCGGCACCGTCCTCGACGTCGAAAACGTTATGCCCGGCGAACGCTACCACCTCGAGGTCAGTTCCCCCGGAGTCGAGCGCAAGCTCCTCCGCCCCGAGCACTTCGAACGGTACAAGGGCAGCAGGATCCTCCTTACCCTCCGCGAACCCGTCGACAACCGGCGCCGCTGGGAGGGCCTCCTCGGCGGCCTCGATTCAGGATGCGTGATCCTGGAAACCGAGGCAGGCCAAACCATCCGGCCCAGGATGGAAGAAATCGAAAAGGCAAATCTGAAATTCGAGTGGTGAGCCGGCCCCTCCAGGGTCGCAACCCTTAGTGAACAGGAGCGAATCGCTTGGCATCTATTTATCAGTCCATCGAAATCCTGGCCAAGGAGAAGGGCATCGACCCCCAGATCCTCCTCGACGCCGTCAAGGACGCCCTGCTCGTGGCCGCCCGCAAGCAGTTCAAGGCCAATGAAGAGCTCATCGCCGACTTCGATGACCGCACCGGCAATATCGCCATCTTCGTCGTCAAAACCGTCGCCGATCCCGTCTCCGATCCGGCCCTCGAACTCTCCCTCTCCGAAGCCTCCAAGTACAACAAGGAGGCCGTCGTCGGCGATCAGATCCGCATCCCCAAGCCCACTGAGGCCCTCGGCCGCATCTCCGCCCAGACCGCCAAGCAGGTCATCCTTCAGAAGGTCCGCGAGGCCGAGCGCGAAAACATCCACGCCGAGTTCTCCGGCCGCGTCGGCGAACTCGTCAACTGCACCGTCAAGCGCGTCGAAGGCCCCGATCTCGTCGTCGACCTCGGCAAGACCGAAGCCCGCCTCCCCAAGAAAGAGCAGTCCCGCCTCGAAAACTTCTCCGTCGGCGAGCGCGTCCGCTGCATCATCAAGAGCGTAGAAAAAACCGGCAAGAACGCCGGCGTCCTCGTCTCCCGCGCCGCCCCCGAACTCGTCATGCGCCTCTTCGAACAGGAGGTGCCCGAAATCTACGACAGCACCGTCATCATCCGCGGCTGCGCCCGCGAGGCCGGCGAGCGCACCAAAATCGCCGTCCTTAGCCGCGACCGCGACGTCGACTGCGTCGGCGCCTGCGTCGGCATGAAGGGCATGCGCGTCCAATCCATCATTCGCGAGCTTCGCGGCGAGAAAATCGACATCATCGAATTCAGCGAGGATGCCGTCGTCTTCGCCACCCATGCCCTCAGCCCCGCCAAGATCTCCCGCGTCGCCATCGTCGACTCCGCCGAAAAGCACATGGAGGTCATCGTCGAGGACTCCCAGCTCTCCCTCGCCATCGGCAAGAAGGGCCAGAACGTCCGCCTCGCCGCCAAGCTCATCGGCTGGCGCGTCGACATCAAAACTGAAGAGGAGAAACGCCAGGAGGTCGAAGCCCACATGGCCGCCCTCTCCATGGGTACGCCTCTCAGCGCCCTGCTCGACCACGGCGTGCAGGAGATGGTCCTCGAGGCCCTCCTCAAGGGCGGCGTCGGCACCGTCGAAAGGCTCGGCGGCATGACCCCTGAGGAACTCGAGCAGATCCAGGACATAGACAGCGAAACCATCCAGGTCATCGGCGCCGCCGTCAACGCTTACTACAACCAGGTCGATGCC
>DAHVTI010000231.1 GCA_027324255.1 Bryobacterales bacterium
TCCGGTGCCTCTAAAACCGTCAGCCCTCGAATTGTACCGCGCCCGTCTATTGACACTTCGGCTACTGCAAGACCAGATCTCCCTGCCAGGATTGACTTAGCTGGGTATATAGGGAGTTCGAGATGTGATGCGAATTCCTGGAGGCCGTATAGTCCGCCCTGTTTTCGAATCTGTTGAACGCCGTGTTCAGGACGACAACCTGAAAGGGAAGCCATCATAAGGATCAAGATGCTTCCTAGCGACCAAAGCTCAAGGGCAGCACCCGAAATAATGGTCGCACCGTCGCGTCTCGTCACAATTCTTCGTGACCACTTATTGCCAAGTGGCATGCCTTTGCCCCGCGGCACCAGCCGATAGAGTACTCACCTTTCTGGCTGCGGTTTTAAATACATCCGCACCGACAAGCAGAAGACCCTAGTGTAGTGTCCGCGAAATAACTAGGCAAGCCGTCATTTGCGCTTTCTGGTTTTGGGGCTGGTGCAGCCGGGCTTGATCTGCTCCAGGGTGCGGCGACACCGGCTGAGTTTTTCCTGTATGGATGCGACGGTCGCGGTCCACACGAACGGTTTGGGATTCTGATTCCAAGCCGTTATAAATGCTTCGATGGACGCCTTCAGGTCGGGTACGCTGAGGAAGACCCCACGACGGATGGCCTTGTTATCCAGGTGGCCGAACCATCGCTCGACAAGATTCAGCCAGCTCGAACTCGTGGGGACGAAGTGAGACACGAACCGCGGGTTACGTTTGAGCCAGGCCTGCACTTTGGCGTGCTTGTGTGTCCCGTAGTTGTCCATGACCAAATGCAACGGGACATCGCCGGGAAACTCGACGTTGATGCGGCGTAAGAATCTCAAGAACTCCTGATGGCGATGCCTCTCGTGGCATTCGCCGACGACCTTGCCCTGTAAGGTGTCCAGGGCGGCGAACAGGGTGGTTGTGCCGTTGCGCTTGTAATCGTGGGTCATCGTGCCGCATCGCCCCTTCTTGATCGGCAACCCTGGCTGTGTACGATCCAAGGCTTGGATCTGGCTCTTTTCGTCTACGCAGAGAATAATCGCCTGTTGTGGCGGATTCAGGTACAGGCCCACCACATCGGTCATCTTTTCCAGAAACTTCGGATCACGAGAGAGCTTAAAAGTCTCGGTGCGATGGGGTTGGAGATTGTGGGCGCGCCAGATATTGTTGACGGTGGACTTGCTGATGCCCTGGCTCTGCGCCATAGTCCGGCAACTCCAGTGGGTCATCCCGGTGGGTTTGGTCCGTAGGGTCGCGTCTACGATGGCGGCGATCTTGTCGACTTGATAGGTGGGCTTTCTGCCTCGGCCGGGAGCGATGTCCCATAGACCGTCCAGCCCCTCGTCACCAAAGCGCTTTCGCCAAAGAATCACCGTGTTTCGATTTACCGAAAGCCGCTTCGCAATTGTCACATCAGAGTCGCCCGCGGCGGCCGCCAGAACGATCCGGCAGCGCAAAGCCACCTGTTGTGGAGTGCCGTGCGCTGCGGTCCACTGCTGGAGTTTCTCTCGCTCCACTTCGGAAAGCTGACACGATTTCCCCATGCTTCAGGATACAGCGCCTCGCTTGGGTCTGTCTAGTTATTTGTTGGACAGACCACTAGGTGCTATTGCTGAGGCGCCTTGGCCGGCGCCGCCGAGGGCGCCGCCGAGGGCGCGCCGAAGTAGGCTTCGTCGAGGGTGGCCTTGGCGGCTTGCTTGTACGATTCCATCGCCTTCTGGGCGTTTTCCGTCGTCAGCTTTTTCACGATATCCGCCTTGACCTCCGCCAGCGGCTTCGCGCTCCGCTCCTGCACCTGGATCAGATGGTAGCCGAAGGGGCTTTTGACGGGCTGGCTCAGCTCGCCCACGGGCAGCGAGAAAGCAGCCTGCTCGAAGACCGGCACCATGCGGCCGCGGCCGAAGGAGCCGAGGTCGCCGCCCTGGGCGCCGGAGCCGGTGTCGTCGGACTCGGCCTTGGCTACCGCGGCAAAGTCCTCGCCCTTGGCAATCCGCTCGCGGAGCGCCTGGGTCTTGGCCAGGGCCTCGGCTTCGGTGAGGTCCTTCTGGCCGGTCTTGAGCGGCACCCGCGAGCCCTGGAAGCGGATGAGGATGTGGCGGGCCTTGGCGTTTTCATACTCGCTCTTGTGCGCATCGTACCAGGCGGCGACATCCGCCTCAGCCGGCATTTTGGTCTCCGCGAGGTGCTGGTAGAGCAGCGAGGCAAGGGTGCTTTCCTGTTGGAGGAACAGTTGGACCTTCACCGAGGGCTTGTCGGCGAGGTGGAGCTTGCGAGCCTCGTCGGCGTAGGTCATGATCTCGCCGAGTTGCACGGCCAGGCGGCGCCGGGACTCCGGCGTGTCGCCGCCCATCTGCGTCTTCAGGTTCTCGGGCAGGTTCTGCATGAGGTCTTCGAACTCGGAGCGGGTCATCTTCTTCGATCCGGCGGCAAAGACGACCGGGTCGGCGGCCGGCGCGGCGGGGGCGGCAGCGGCGGATTTGGCGGCAGCCGCCGGTGCGCCCGGCTTGGCGGCGGTCTTGGCGGCGGTCTTGGAGGCCGGGACGGCAGCGGCGGCGGCCTTGGCCTGAGCCGGTTTCGCGGCGGCGGGCGCGGCCGCGGCCTTGGACGCCGCCGGGCGGGCAGCGGGAGCCTGAGCCCACAGCGCCGCCCCGAGCATCGACAATAGAAGAGTCCTCATTCCCTTATGTTACCCCGCGGATCAGCCCACGCCGAACGAATGCCGGGACGCCACAGAGGCGACCTCTCGAAGAAGCCCGCCGACTGGAAGGCCATATGGCCCGACGTCCGGGAGCTCATCCGCCCGCGCCGCAAGCAACTGCTGCTCGGCCTCGGGCTCATCGTCATCAGCCGTACGTCCGGCCTGGTGCTGCCCGCCTCCACGAAGTTCCTGGTGGACGACATCCTGGCCAAGCACCGCAGCGAGTTGCTCACCCCGCTGATCCTGGCGGTGCTGGGGGCCACGGTCCTGCAGGCGGGTACCAGCTTCTGGCTGACGCAACTGCTCTCCAAGTCGGCCCAGAAACTGATTGCGGAGCTGCGCTGCAAGGTGCAGGCCCACGTCGGACGGCTGCCGGTCACCTACTTCGACGCCAACAAGAGCGGGCAACTGGTTTCGCGCATCATGAACGACGTGGAGGGGGTGCGGAACCTGGTGGGGACCGGGCTGGTGGAGTTCCTGGGCGGGATTCTCACCGCGATTCTCTCTTTCTTTGTCCTGCTCCGCATCAGCCCCATGCTCACCGGCATGGCCTTGGGGGTGGTGCTGGCATTCTCGCTGGTGCTGCGGCGCGCCTTCAACACTCTTCGCCCCATCTTCCGCGAGCGGGGCAAGCTCACGGCCGAGGTGACCGGCCGGCTGACGGAGAGCCTGGGCGGGATCCGGGTGATCAAGGGCTACCACGCCGAAGCGCGGGAGGAGAGGGTGTTCCAGGCGGGCGCGAACCGGATTCTGGAGAACGTGCTGAAATCGCTGACGGGCGTCAGCGTGCTGAGCCTTTCGGCGACGCTACTGCTGGGCCTGGTGGGGGCGCTGGTGATGTACGTCGGCGGCCGGCAGATCCTGGCGGGGAGCCTGACGCTGGGCGGCTTTGTGACGTTCACGGCCTTCCTCGGGTTCCTGGTGGCACCGGTTTTCCAGGTGGTGGGCATCGGAACGCAGTTGACCGAGGCGGTGGCCGGTTTGGAGCGGACGCGCGAGGTGCTGAACGAGCAGGCTGAAGACGCCCAACCGGGCCGCACGGGAACGCTGGGCCCGCTGCGCGGAGATGTGCGCTTCGAGGACGTCGCATTCTCGTATGAAGCCGGCAAGGAGGTGCTGCACGGCATCAGCTTCCACGCCTCGCCCGGCACGGTGACGGCCCTGGTGGGTTCCTCGGGATCGGGCAAGTCGACGACCATCGGGCTTATTTCCGCCTTCCACACGCCGGCATCGGGCCGCGTGCTGGTGGACGGCGAGGACCTCGCCGGCGTCCAACTGGCAAGTTTCCGCACCCAACTGGGCGTCGTCCTGCAGGAGACGTTTCTCTTCGACGGCACGATCCGCGAGAATGTGGCGTTCGCTCGGCCGGACGCTCTGGAACAGGAGATTCTCGAAGCCTGCCGCATTGCGCGCGTGGACGAGTTTGCCGGGCGGTTCCCGGAGCGTTACGAAACCGTGGTGGGCGAGCGCGGGGTGAAGCTGAGCGGCGGGCAGAAGCAGCGCGTGTCGATCGCGCGCGCCATCCTGGCCGACCCGCGCATCCTGATCCTGGACGAGGCCACCTCCAGCCTGGACAGCGAGACGGAAGCCATGATCCAGCAGGGACTGGCCTACCTGATGAAGGGGCGAACCACCTTTGTGATCGCGCACCGGCTCTCCACCATCCGGCGCGCCGACCAGATCCTGGTGATGGAGGACGGCCTGATTGTGGAGCGCGGCACGCACGCGGAGTTATATGATGCCCGCGGCCGCTATTACGACCTTTACACGCGCCAGCACGGACTGGAGATGAACCTCTTCCTGGCGCCCGGAGAAGGGGACAGCCTCGACGCCAGGCCGGCGGCCGACTAGCGTCAGCCTACAGGAGTTCGCGCCGGTAATGCTCCAGGGCGACGCGGACCAACTGGCTGCGGGTCCGTACGCCGGTTTTGCCGAACAGTTGCTGGAGCGAAGCTTTGATGGCGCTCTCGCTGACGTGAAGCCTCTCGGCGATTTCCTTGTTGGCCAGCCCCTCGAAGACGCCGCGCAGGACGATGCGGTCGCGCTCGGTGAAGCGGGCGCGGCGAGCCAGTTCGGACGGCCCGCCCTCGGACGGAGAAGCCAGGTATTTGGGGTCGATCCAGGTCTCGCCATTGGCGACGGCGACAATGGCGCGCTCCAGGGTCTCCGGCGGGTTGTTCTTGAGGAACACCCCGCTGGCGCCCTGGTTCATGAGCTGGCGCAGCTCGGCCCTCGTCACGCCCACGGTGACCACCAGGATCTTGCCGGCGAACTGGCGTTCCCGGGCGGCGGCCACCACTTCGTTGCCGCGCCGGTCGCCCAGTTCGTAATCGAGGAGGACGAGGTCATAGCAGTTCTTGCTCATCAACAGCAGGGCCTCTTCCACGGTGGAGCACTGGCCGGCGATCTGCAGGTCGGGCACATTGCCCAGGAGGCGTGCCAGGCCCTCGCGGAACAGCGCGTGGTCGTCGACTAACAGAATCCTGATCATGCGGTAATCTCCGTACTTCGAACTTCAGTCTGACATTCGCCGGTAGAAAACGGAATCAATCGGATGCAGATGGTGCAGCCGCGGGCGGAAGGCTCGTGATAGAGCTCTCCGCCGCAGGCGCGCACAATCGCGCGCGAGACGAACAGCCCCAAGCCGACTGCCTCGGCGCCGGGCTGAAAAGGCTGGAACAGCTTGGCCGGGTTCGCCACGCCCGGGCCGCTATCGGTGAAGCGCATGAGGACGGCGTCCGCGCCGGACTCCACCTGGAGTGTGATCCGCTTCGGCTGGCATCCCTCCATGGCTCTCGTGCTGTTGCGGCTCAGGTTGAGCAGAACCTGCAAGAGGCCGTGGCGGTCGCCCTGCACCGGGGGCATCCCCTCATGGTCCAGGATCCGCAGATCCACTTCCGCCAGTTCGAGCGAGGGGGATACGACAATTCGGAATTCATCGAGCAGATGGTCCAGGCTGACCCGTTCCATGGGCTGCTCGGTGACGGACTGGAGTTCCACCGTGGTGAGGCGCGCCAGCGCCTGGGCCAGAGTGGCGAGCGCGGCATAGTCTTCGGTCTCGGCAACTCCGGGGATGCGCCCCAGGTTGGCATGAACCACGGATATCGCCGCGCACATATTGCGGATTTCGTGAGACACGGAGCCGACCAGCACGCGCGAGCTGCGCAGCAGGCTCTGCAGGCTGGTCTCCTGCCAATCCCTCAGGTCCTCGCTCGTATCGGTAATGATGGCGGCCATGCGCCGGCCCGCGGCCGTCGGGTAAGTGGCGAACCAGATGCACGCCAGGAATGTCTCGCCGTTCGCCCGGCGGCCGCGGCAGTTGGTGGCGCTGCGGTAGGGGAGATCACTGTCGGCAGCCTGGAGCAGGTTCGCCACGGTCGGCAGGTATTCGCTGATGGAGCGGCCGTGAAGAGTCCCCAGGGGCAGTTCGAGCATCTCGTGGGCAGCCTGGTTCGCCAGATCGACCTTGCCCTGTGCGTCGAGCGTGATGATGGCGGCCGGGCTCGACTCCACCAGCATGCGCACCTGGTTCTCCGCCTCGACGCGCCGCTCGTTCTGCTCATTCAGCTCCCGGCCGTACTGGAGGGCCATCCGCCTCCCCCTGACGAGTCCGGCGGCGAGCAGGCCCGTACCCCCGAAGGTGGCCAGGGCCGACAGCACGCGCGTGACGGCATGCGATTCCCAACTGAACGGCGCGAAGTGCTCCCGCAGAACAGCACAGGCCAAGCTGGCCAGGAGCAACTGCCACCAATTGAGGCAGAGCGCGCTGATCAGGATCGGGATGGTGTACAGCAGCCCGATGGAGATGTTGGTAACGATCTCGTGGTCGAGCGTGGCGATAGCCAGCACGAGGGCAAGAGCCAGCGGCAGCACCGTGCGAGGCGGAGCCTCGAGCAGATTGTCGGTGATCGCCTGCAGAGATCGGTTTTTTTGCAGAAAGGACATGGAATTGGGCCGCAGCCGTGATTCCCTATGCTGATCTTCCACGATTCCGGCCCGGCCCGCAAGTCTAGCCGAGGAGCAGGAAACGTCCATCGCGCTCCAGACGGTAGCGGCGTCCTCGCCAGACGATGGTGTTGCCGAAGAAGCCGGCCAGCCAGAAGCCGAAGCTCAGCAGGTCCTGCGCCGGGATCAGCCACCAGTTGCGCGGGCCGATTCCCTGCTTCAGAACTCCGGCGCTGACCTCGGAGGCCGAGATGGCCCGCAGTACCGCGGTCAGCGCCAGGACAGGCCACCACTGAGGCTGAACGGCTACCAGCAGCGCCGCCGGCGGCAGCGGATTGGTGAAAACCTGGCCGACGTAGCCGGCCGGCCGCGAGCGCCGGGTGGAGCGGTTCCACCGCAGGCGGTGGGCGAAGTTCGGAGCCAGCGCCTGCGCGCCGATGCGGTGCTCCACGACGTAGGAAGAAAGGATGACGCCATGCCCGAGCGCGGAGGCGAACTGGCCCAGGACGAAGTCCTCCGCCAGGAACCGGCTGAGCGTGGACCAGCCGCCGAGCTCTTCGATCACGCGCCTGCGGGCGGCGATGGTAGGCCCGACGGCGAAGTGCACTCCTCCTTCCACCAGCCGGGCGGTCAGGCAGCCGCCCCAGAACTCGGTGTTCATGCCGGCAGCTTCCAGCCGCGACCAGAGGCTGGCGCCGGCCACGGCGCGGTAAGGGCAGGTGGCCACGCCGAGCGCGGCATCCTGGAACTCGGCCGCAATCACTTTCAACATTCCGGGCGTCACGCGGATGTCGCTGTCGCTCATGACCAGCAGGTCATGCGCCGCCTCGCGCATCATCGTCTCCAGGCTCCAGACCTTGGCGTTGGGGTAGGGCGGCTCGCCGGTGACGAAAGTGCGGACCGGCACGCCGGGGTAGGAGCCGCGCAGGCGCTCCACCAGGGCCAGTGCCGGGTCGGACGCCTCGCGCGCCGCGAACAGCAGCTCGAAGGCGGGGTAGTCCTGTTCGAAGAAGGAGCGGAGGTTCTCCTCCAGCCCTTCGTCCAGGCCGTGCAGGGGTTTCAGGATGGAGACGGGCTCAGCCTGGACGAGTTCCGGCGGCCGGGCAGCGCGATAGCGCCGGGCGGCGGCGATCGTGAGCACGCAGTACACCCACGCTCCTGCCACCAGGCAGCCCAGCAGGACGGTGAGCAGCCAGGACATGCGCGCCGGCTACTCGGCGGACGAGCGCGAGCGCACCAGTTCCGCGATGGAGGCCACCACTTCGTCCACAGGCCTGGCGCCCTGGTCTCCGCCCTTGCGGGTGCGGACGGCCACTTCGCCGCCGGCGGCTTCGCGGTCGCCGACCACCAGCATGAAGGGAATCTTCTGCAACTGGGCTTCGCGGATCTTGTAGTTCACCTTCTCGCCGCGGGCGTCCAGTTCCGCGCGCAACCCCGCCGCCTTCAGCTTCTCCTCCACCTGCTTCGCGTACTCCGTGTGCCGGTCCGCGATCGGCAGCACCACCGCCTGCACTGGAGCCAGCCACACCGGGAACGCTCCGGCGAAGTGCTCGATCAGCACACCGACAAAACGCTCCATGCTGCCGAACGGCGCGCGGTGGATCATCACCGGGCGGTGCAGCTTATTGTCGGCGCC
>DAHVTI010000397.1 GCA_027324255.1 Bryobacterales bacterium
GTCGCCGTCGGCCCTCGCGATCTGAGGGTCGCCGCCTGCGAGGAGCATCGGCTCCGCCGCGACCCGCTTGGCGGGGGCCTTCTTTACGGCCTCCGCCGGCTTCTTGGACGTCTTGCCGGCCATTGCGTTCACTCCAAGTGACCGATTCATCGAGAGTAAACCCTCACGCCCCCGGCACAAGCCTCCACGATCGAAGCGCCCCGTCTGCGCTGAGCGCAGCTAGAATGTGTGGGATGGCATCTGCCTCCGAATCAATCGACGGGAAGATCAAGGAACTTGGGGACTGGCGCGGGGAGACGCTGGCGAAAGTGCGCGGACTCATTCACCAGGCAGACCCTGAGATCGTGGAAGAGTGGAAGTGGATGGGGACTCCCGTCTGGTCCCACGGCGGCATCGTCTGCACGGGAGAGACGTACAAGAACGTCGTCAAGATGACCTTTGCCAAAGGAGCTGCGTTGAAGGACCCCTCAGGTCTGTTCAACTCCAGCCTCGACGGGAATGTCAGGCGCGCCATCGACATCCACGAAGGTGACAAGATCGATGAGGCGGCCTTGCAGGACCTGATCCGCGCTGCCGTGGCGCTCAATCTCAGCATCAAGAGCAAGCCGAAGCCCCGGCGGACGAGCAGCAAGAAGGCCGGCTAGTCCTGAGCCTTCAAGTGGAGGGACTTGGGGGGGCGCGCCATACCCAAAGTTTAGATCAGAACATTTCCGATAGAAAATGTCCTGAGGAATATCTTCTGGCGGTCAGCGGTTTAGAGCCGGTAGCGCCCGCCTACGCGATGGTCCGCGGCAGCGCCTCTGAAGCCACCACGGTGACCGCGCCCTCTCCTATGGAGGAACCCGGTATCGAGACGGACAGCGGCGCCTGGTAAAGCTGCGGACGGAACGGCAGCGAAGCCAGCACCTTGGCGCCGGCCCGGATTTCGTAGGAGCGCAGCGGTTCGCGCCCAGCCAGCGCGGTGGTCCATTCGACGATCACTCGCTCCCCATCCCGCTTCACGTTCACCGTGGCCGGCTGCACCAGCCTGTTGGTCTTCTCCTGGAAGTAGTTGGTGGCGGCCCCGTGCCGTGCCTCCGAGTCCTTCTCGATGCGGACGCGCTCAATCTCGGACGGCATGTCTTTCACGGCCGCTGTGAGGTTGGCCACCATCTGGTCGGCCTCGGGCTTGTCGCGGTTGATCATGCCCGTGCCGATGATGGCGCAGGAGACCCCGGCCAGCGACAGCGGATAGCGGACCAGGTCTGAACAGGACGCCGCCTCGGGCTTGCCCACCGACAGAATGACGTCGTCGGGCGTGCGCGAGAAGCGCGGCTGCTTGCCGTAGTAAGCGCCGTCGGCGAAAACCTTCATCGCGATCACGCCGAGGCCGCGCGCAATCGCCAGCGGCAGGACGTTGTTCTGATGCGAGCTGCACAGGCGGTCGTTGGCGTTCAGGGCCACCAGCACGGTGTCGATCGCGTTTTCCGAATCGCGCCGGATGGCGTGCATCAGCACCGGCGAGCTCTGGTGTCCGGTCACGCCGATGTGCCGCACGTAATGCTTGTGCTCCGGATTCAGGCCCGTGTAATTGGTGCCGTCGCGGTAGTCCAGCAGCCCGGCCAGGGCGCCGATGCGCTCGGGGCGTTTCGAGCCGCGCTCCGCGAAGCCCTCGTAGGCCTGGTCCACCTGCTCCATCGTGGTCAGGTTGTGGATCTGGATGGAGTCCAGGTAGGCGCCCTCGGGGATGAAGCCCTTCCCGTCGCCGAAGATCTGCGTCAGCGAGCGTTTCAGTTCCTCGACGGCGGTGGGGCCTTTGCCGGCGGGATCGAGCGCGAAGCGGCGCCCCGTCTTCGTCGCCACGTAGAGCCTCTGCCGCAGCGCCGCGTCGTAGTGCGCGTCGGAGGGCGTCAGGTGCAGGCGGCGGAACGCTTCGCCGTAGTTCATCTGGCTGGGCCCGTATGCATTGGCCGTGTCCAGATAGTTGAGCCCGAGCTGTACGGCCCGCACGATGATATCGGCCGGATCGATGCCCGGCCTGGTCCACTGCAGCGACGCCTGGCCGCCCAGCGCCAGCGGTAGCACCGTGCGTCCGGTGCGCCCGAGAAGCCGCTTGGGAAACGTGTTCGCCGCCTGCGCGAAGAGCGGGCCGGGGCCGAGGACTCCCGCCGCCGGCACCGCACCGAGCACTCCGAGAATTTCGCGTCGCGTCATGATGAGGACTCCTTTCGCACCCGCAGTATAATCCAAGGCGAAACTCAGCGCGCTGCCGGCCGGCAGCGCTCCAGCCGTGCGGCGAAGTCCGCCAGAAACTGCTCGCGCCGCCGGCTCACGTGGCGCGCTCCGGCGTGGATGCCCTCCGCCGCGGCCGGCGACGGATCGTCCGTCCACCAGTTCGGATGCGCCGCCGAAGGCTTCGCCGTGCGCTCTGTCGGCGGCGGAGCGGCCGTGAAACGTCCCGCAAGCGCGTCCAGCTTCACGCCCCCGCTGTGCAGGCTGTAGGTCCACGGCTTCGCATCCCGCGGCGCGAAGCGGAACAACAACCACCGCCCGTCGTTCCGCGCCTGGGTCCGCACCCGCCCGTCCAGCAGCACCTCCACCTGCGCGTCTTTCCGCATCCCCTCCGGCAGTGGCAGCGAAAACTCCGCCACGCCGAACAGCTCTATCATGTCCGCCGCTGTGGCCGCGCGCGTGAAGCGCGTCTTGCGGCCGTCCCACACCCGCACGAATCTGCCGCCCCAGCCGGCCGACTCCGGCCGCGCCGCGTCTCCCCGCAGCAGCCACGCCACCGACGGGCTGTCGCCCATCTTCATCGACCCCTTCAGCAGCGACGCGAAAAACCCGCCCAGCGCCCCGCGCCCGGCCACGTTTGCCGCGACGAACGATGCGTTGCCCCACGGCGCCGCCTGGTTGCCCCCCACGAACCACCCCCGGTAAGTCGAATTCGCTTCGATGAACCACAGCTTGGGATGATTCTGCTCGATGTAGTTGTAGGCGTTCACGCTCCACATCTTGTTCGGCCCGCCAATAAAGTACACGCGCAGCCGCGGCAGAATGCCGGGGTCGTCGTGCAGCGCCTGCGCCAGGTCTTCCAGCCCACCCCACACCAGCACGTGCAGCGGACGCGGGTCCGGCCGCCGCGCGCATTCGATAATCCAGCGCGAGCCCTCCGTCGGCCCGGCGAAGCCCGCCGCGCCCGGATCCTTCTCCGCCCCCTGCTTCGCGATGGCCCGCAGCGCATCCGGCGCGGGGTACCCCGCCGCGTGCGCTTTCAGGTTCGGGTAGTCCTTTTCGTACAGGTCGATCACCTGCAGGATGTGCTCCCGGCGCCCCGGGCCGTAAGGCGAGGACACAATCCCTTCCAGGTCCAGCACGTCGGCATACAACAGCAGGTGCACCATCGATTGAAAGTCGTCCGGATCCGTTCCGCCGATGTCGCTCGAAACCAGCACCCGCGGCCGTTCCCCGGCCAGCGCGCCGCCCGGTGGCACCGGCTCAGCCGTCTGGCCGCGCAGTGCGGCGGCCACCAAGACAAGGGCAAAAGTGGTTTTCATGACGAGGCGTGAAGCCCGCCACCAGCGTATCTCAAGCGTGTTCCGTTTCGGAGCGAGGCGCCGGACGCCGCAGCCATTGCCCCCCGCCGCCGCCGCGGTGCAGAATTGTCGCATGGCCACTCAGTTCACCACCTCTTATCTCGAGGACTCGCTCACCCTCTTCCGGTCTTACAAGACCATGGCTGAGCGCGCCATCGCCCAGCTCTCCGACGAGCAGCTCACCCTCGCCCTCGATGAGGAGATGAACTCCATCGCCGTCCTCGTCAAACACCTGGCCGGCAACATGCGCTCCCGCTGGACCGCCTTCCTCACCACCGACGGCGAAAAGCCGGACCGCCGGCGCGACACCGAGTTTGAAAATCCGCCCGCCACCCGCGCCGAACTCATGGCGATGTGGGAGGAAGGCTGGAGCCTCGTCTTCGCCGCCCTCGAACCGCTCAGCGACAGCGACCTCGCCCGCCCCGTCGTCATCCGCGGCGAAACGCATTCCGTCATGCAGGCCATCCACCGCCAGGTGGCCCACTACGCCTGCCACATCGGGCAGCTCATGATGCTCGCCAAACATTTCCGCGGCTCCGCGTGGCAGTCCTTGAGCATCCCCCGCGGCCAGTCCGAGGAGTTCAACCGCCGCTTCCTCCAGGAGCAGCAGGCGCGGCGCAGCCAGGCTTCTTAGTAACCTGTGGATGCATGCCCGTCCTGAAAGCTGAAGTCCTCGAGCAGTTCGCCGAGCAGATCCTCGCCAGCGCCGGAGTGCCCGCCCACAAGGCCCGCATCGCCGCTGAAAGCCTCATCGCCGGCAACCTGCGCGGCGTCGATTCCCACGGCATCCAGCTCCTGCCGTTCTATGTCGACCAATTGCTGGCCGGCGAAATGGATGCCGCCGCCGACGGCGCCGTCGTCTCCGAATCCGGCTCCTGCCTCGTCTTCGACGCTCAAAACAGCCTCGGCCAGTGGGTGGCCGACACCTGCTGCCGCCATGCCGTCCGCATCGCGCGGGCCCACGGCCTCGCACTGGTGGTGGCGCGCGAGTCCAACCACTTCGGCGCCGCCGCCTGGTGGGCCCAGAAGATGCGCGCCGCCGGCCACATCGGCATCGTCATGTGCAACGCTTCCCCCATCGTTCCCCCGTGGCAGGGCAAGGAAGGCCGCGTCGGCACCAACCCCATCTGCATGTCGGTGCCCGGCCCCTGGCTGCTTGACATGGCCACCACCACCGTGGCCGCCGGCCGCATCTTCAAGGCCTTCCTCAACCACCAGCCCGAGATCCCCGCCGGCTGGGCGTTCGACTCGGAAGGCGTTCCCACCACCGACACCCAGGCCGCCTACAAGGGCATGCTCATGCCCCTCGGCGGCTACAAGGGCAGCGGCCTGGCGATGATGGTCGAGATCCTCTGCGCCGTGCTTGGCGGCGGCGCCATGGCCAATGAAGTCGGCGCCATTCGCTTCCGCGGCCGCAAGGTCCGCGTCAGCCAGACCTTCATCGCCATCGACGTCGCCCGCTTCATGCCCCTCGATGAATTTACGGCGCGCATGGAAAAGCTGGTCGGCATCATCAAG
Organism: Bryobacterales bacterium; assembly: GCA_027324255.1. Lineage (GTDB taxonomy): Bacteria > Acidobacteriota > Terriglobia > Bryobacterales > Bryobacteraceae > Paludibaculum. Next base: position 5,091 of record DAHVTI010000397.1, read on the forward strand.
GCCGTCCAGCCCGCCCCCGGCTACGACGAAGTGCTGGTGGCCGGCGACCCCGAATGGCGCATCGAAGCCGAGCGCCGCGCCGCCGGAATCCCCATCGCCGATGGCAACTGGAGCGAGCTCGTCAAAGCCGCCGCCCGCGTCAACGTCCCGCCCCCGGCTCTCCTCTAAAACGACAGACCCCCATCCGTGGCTGTCACCCGCGCTCCGTGAATCACCGCGCCCGCAGGATCCCTCACCACCCCGTTGCTGCCGGACGTGGAAGTCCGCCCCAGCGCCGCCCGCGAGGGCAGCGCACGCACAGCGGCACGGCACTACATTCGGACAACCGCCCCTCCCTGGCCCGGCGCCGCCGCCCCGAATCGATCGGGTCGCGAGGAAAGAAGAGTGGAAACCAGCATTCCCGCGGTATACGCGGATTCGGCAATGCCTTGGAAAATCGCCCGCCTTCACTGTGCTTGCGGCGCCCGTTCTCCCGCTGCCGGTTCCGCTTTCCGGGGTTGACATCGCAATCTTGAGACAACAGGATATAAATGTCTCGACGGATGTGCGTCCTAATGCCGCTTCGCGCCGCTTGGCCGGGCGGCTAGGCGCCGCCGCCCGGAACGGAAGAAGGTTACTACAGGGAAAGAGGTTAGTCATGGCAAAGGACCTAATCCGGCTCGTCATTCTTTGCACACTGGCAGTATCGTGCATCTACGCTCAGCAGGACCGCGGCACCATCGTGGGCACCGTCTACGATCCCACCGGGGCCGTCGTCCCTGGCGTGAAAGTGACGATCACTCAGGTCACCACCAACCTGACGCAGGAAACCACCACCAACGCTGACGGCCAGTACAGAGTCCCCAACCTCCCCATCGGCGATTACAGAGTCGCCTTCGAGGCCCAGGGCTTCAAGACCGCCGTCCGCGAAGGCATCCGTCTCAGCATTCAGGACATCCTCCGCGTGGACGGCAATCTCGAGGTCGGCTCCACCTCCGAAACGCTCACAGTCACCGCCGAAGCCTCGCTGCTCAAGACCGATACCCCGGAGGTCGGCACCCTGCTCGGCACCAAGCAGGTCATCGACATGCCGCTCGGCTTCAGCGGCGGCCGCTATGCCGAAAACTTCGCCTTCAAGCTCGCTCCCGGCGTCGGCGGCAACAACTGGGAGAGCCACATCAACGGCGCCCCTTCCTTCTCCAAGGAAGTCGTCCTCGACGGCGCCTCCGCCACCATCTACATCAGCGGACACATGGGCGAATCCAGCCCCTCCATGGAGGCCCTGGAAGAGTTCAAAGTCCAGACCAGCGGCATGAGCGCCGAGTTCACCCGCACCGCCGGCGGCGTCTTCAACTTCGTCATGAAGTCCGGCACCAATCAGTACCACGGCAGCGGCATGTACCAGTGGCACAACGAGAGCTTTGACGCCAATACCTTCGCCAACAACTACTACGGCTACAACCGCCGCCGCGACCGCCGCGACAATTGGGCCCTCTCCCTCGGCGGCCCCGTCTCCATCCCCAAAATCATCAACGGCAAGGACCGCTGGTTCTTCTACACCGCCTACGAAAAATACAACGAGAGCTTCGCCGGCGGAGGCTCGCCCATCCGTACCGTGCCCCAGGCAGACTGGCTCGCCGGCAACTTCGGCAACTACCTCACCGGCGAGAAGATCGGCACCGACCCCCTCGGCCGCGACGTCTTCCGCGGCGCCATCTACGACCCCACCACCACCCGCCTCGTTGACAATAAAGTCGTCCGCGACATGTTCCCCTCGAACATCATCCCCTCCAGCCGCATCTCCTCCGTCTCGCAGAACCTGACCAAGATCCTCGGCCAGTACTACAAGCCGGAATTGCCCACGCTGCTCAACAACTCGCGCTTCCCCGTCTCCAACCAGGCCGGCTTCAACCAGACCCAGTTCTCCACCAAGTCCGACTTCCAGATCAACTCCAACCAGCGCCTCAGCGGCAGCTTCGTCTGGGTGGACCGCCCCCGCAACCTCCTTGACCAGGGCGGCGTCTGGAACTTCGACGACCCCAACGGCGGCCCCCTCTCCCGCGCCCGCCTCCAGTACGTCTCCTCCCACTACGTCCGCCTCGCCCACGACTGGACCATCACCCCCACCATGCTGAACCACGTCGTGGCAGCCTACGGCCGCCAAATCAACCCCTCCACCTCCAAGCACGTCGGCGAATCTGGTGCGGCTGCGCTCGGCATTAAGGGCATCGTCCAGGATATGAACTATCCCGAGATCAACGGCCTCACTGGAGACCGCGTCGGCTTCCCCACCCTCGGCTACCAGGCCAATGACATCGGCGCCGGCACCGCCTACCAGTTCATCGACACCTTTAGCTGGATGAAGGGCAACCACTCCCTCAAGTTCGGCTTCGACTATCGCTGGAACGGCCTCAACTGGCGCAATAACTCCGGCCCCGGCCAGTTCACCTTCAGCAGCGACGTCACCGGTCTGCCCGGCTTCAACCAGACCGGCCACGGCTTCGCCAGCATGTTGCTCGGCCAGGTCACCAGCGCCAGCGTCAACATCGACACCCCCACCGGCTCCCAATACCCCATGTACTCCTGGTTCGTCCAGGACGACTGGAAGGTCCGCCGCAACCTCACCGTCAACATCGGCCTCCGCTGGGACTTCCAGCCCCAGGGCACCGAGAAGTACGACCGCCTCCACAGCTTCAACACCACCCTCATGGATCCCAAGTACGGCATCCTCGGCGCCGTGGAGTTCGCCGGCAGCGGTGAAGGCCGCAACGGCAAGCGCACGTTCTACCCCAACGACCTCAACACCACCTGGGGCCCTCGCTTCGGCTTCGCCTACCAGTTGCCCGAAAGCTGGAAGATGACCGTCCGCGGCGGCTACGGCATCTTCTACGGCACCCGCATCCCCAACGGCTGGTCCGGCGTCCCCTGGGGCAACAAGAGCGGCTTCACCGCCACCAACACCGT
>DAHVTI010000409.1 GCA_027324255.1 Bryobacterales bacterium
CGGAGACCTCCTCCGCATCAATACCGGCGCCAACGAATACGAAGTCGAAGTCCTCGCCCTCTCTGAGCAGCGCGGCCCCGCCGCCTTCGCCCAGACCCTCTATCGCGAAACCGAAGCCGGCATCGAGCTTCGCCGCAAAGCCGCCGAGGAGCGCAAAGCCGCCCCCCGCTTCGAAGGCTTCTGGCCCGGCCGCCCCTCCAAGCGCGACCGCCGCGACCTCGACCGCTTCCGCCGCCGCGAGCCCTGACCCGCCCCCTCCGCTCCACCCCGCCGAAACCCGCCATCTCCGCCGGTCTGAACTCTCTCCCGCCACCGCCGGCAGCCAGGTCTGGCTCCCCCTCGCGGACGGGGCCCGCGTCTCCGGCCCCCTCACGGAAGTCACCCCCATCGCCCTCCACCTTGACGTCCGCAAAACCTCCGCCCGCCGGGCTTCTCCCCGAGGGCCGGCATCCATTCCCGGCGCCTCCGTCCTCGCCATCTGCCTTTCCAAGTCAAACAAAGGGTGTTTTTCTGCCCAGTGACACTGGGAAAACCAGTGATTCAAGGCTCCAGCTCAAGCTTGAAACTAAGCTCGTCCGCTATGGCGCTGGGAAGGGGAAATGAGGTTTCGGATTGGGGCGTTATTAGACGTGCGACATCATGCTGCCCCATCACAACGCGAAACCATTGCTCCCGGTCGGACATCACCTTAAATTGGCGCTCGTCGGCGGCACCGGAGAGGTATGGGATATAAACCTCGATCGGATGGTAACCTTCGGCCTTGCACCCCAGTCGGTCGACTCGACCAGTCCGTTGCTCGATTCTGCTGGGATTCCAATCCAGATCATGATGAATGACATGGCGGCAGAATCGTTGAAGGTCAACGCCCTCTCCCATGACCTCACTGCAAATCAGGATGTCTGGAAAGAACGGAGTATTGAAGGCGCGCATCAGGCGGGCACGTTTGTCTCGGCGAGTCGTTCCGGTGGCCACCTGTACGTTCGCGAGCGTGACCGTAGCCGCCTCGGCGTCCAGGTCCTCCTCCTCATTGCTCTCCACCCGAATCCCGCCCGTCTGCGTGTGTTTCGCCGCATCGAGACACAGTCTCCGCTCTTCGCTGGAGCATCGCTCGGTCAGGAAATCGAGGAACCCTTCAAACTTGTGCCGCCACGACACCCCCGAACCGTCGACGCTGTTCAGGGTTCTCGTCACCGCCTCCTGCGGCTTGAGTGAATCCAACTCTGCCATCGGAAAACACCGGATAATTGTAGTGGGCACACGCAGGAATTTCCGCATCACGTCCATCAGATCCCCAAGCTGCTCCGCGGACATCTCTGCCCGATCCAGCGGTATCGCCCGGGCCCGCAGGATTTCGCCCAACGCGTCGTCGATCGCCACTCGCTCGGGAGATGCGGCACCGCCAAAGTAGCGCTTCTGTATACGTTTCAACAGCCTTTCGATCTCTTCGTCGCTGCTTTCGAGGCCCGCCTCTCGAAGCTTCTCTTTCCCTGCCGTCATGATCCGGCGCTCGATTTCCCTGCTGATATGAATCCGCAGGGCGCGACAGGTCTTTCTGTAAAACGCGAACACAAGCACCTTTTCGCCCGTTTCCCACAGGTCGACCACCTTGCCGATTGTCGTGAAGACCTTCGGATGCGTCGCCCCGCTGCGCCGCGCAAGCGCGACGTCGAACTCTTCCAGATACCACCGCGAATGGGTTAGATCGGCGCCATCCTCTTGTGACTCATCCTGCTCATCTTTCTCCCATGCGCGATTCTGCCTCGTCAAACGGAAGGCCTCGTAGGAGGAACACAATGCCTCACCCAGCAGGTCCTTCCCCGGGATGACGGCACTCCGGGCCGCCAGGAAGAAGGGCAGCAGTTGCTCGGGGGGTATCGAAAGCCCATTCGCACACCCATGTCCGGCGACGGCCGCGCCTTCGATGCGCTGCCTTCGGCAGATGGTGGTGCCGGCCCACATGGCGCCTTTGTTGTGACGAACCAGCCAGGGCTGCAGCGCCGTCTGGGCGGCGTCCCGGCTTCGTCGGGCAGCGCCGTAGGCATCGACAACGGCCCGCTGATGGGCATTGAGAGATTCGCGGGAAGTTCTGACGATGCGATTCCACCACGCCTCGACATCGCCTTCGCAGTCCTCGGGGCGCAGGCGGCCCCAGCTGCGCTGAAAAGCCACAGCTGTGCGCTGGCTGTCGTCCAGCCGGTCGCCGAGATCCGACAACTGTTGCCGGTAGCTCTCCGGGCTTCCCAGTCCGGCCGTCTCCCACCTCACGTCTCCAAATCGGCACAGGACGTTCAGCAGCTCATGGTGTCCAAGCTGGAACGGCGTGGCCGTCAGGAACAACATCCGGTCGAAAGCCCGGGCCATAGCGCCGTCTCCCGTCCGCAGATCTTCCTGCGAATCTGGGGATTGGAGCTGTCTAGCCAGGGAGGTGCCCGGGTTCTTGAGATGATGCGCTTCGTCCATCACGAGCAGCGGCGATCGCCAGCGAGTCTGCGCCAGCAGGTCCTTCCACAACACCTCCTCAACTTGTCGCAGGGCGCCACGGGCATCTCTGATGCGCTCGGCAACCCGCGCCTCGCCTCCGCGCGCTCGAACCGGCATCTGCTTCAGTGCTGCGGCCAGGGGAGCCAGATCGATTCGGTTCAGCGCCCTTGATACGGACTTCGGAACTGGGTCATCAGCCATTCGTCGTCGCGAATCCTTCACGGACTCGTTGTAGATGCTCTTCCATGCCTCCGTGGGGTTCTGCAGCAGGTTCTGCCAGAGATCCTCCCCCCAATCGTGCGCCCGCTGCTCGCCGATCGCCCACAGTAACTCGGCGAGAAATCGATGGATCTGCCTCTTCACCTGAATAAGCCGGTTGGCCCGGCCCCGTCCGTGAACGCGCAGGGCCTCCGCAATCAGCGCCAGCCTGATCCATTTGTCGGTCTGCCGGCGAGCCATGGCTCCGTGAGGCACGAATATCATGTGGCACCGCTCACTCGCCGGATCGTCGAGCATCTTCATCAGCTCGACGCTGTGCCGGGCCACTCCGTAGCGAACCGTTGTCGGTGAGGTCAACTCCTTGCGATCAGCCCGATCTTTACGCACAGGATGCCGATCCACCAGGTACAATTCGCAGAAACTCTTGAGGTCTTGCTCCCACTTATCCACTAGGTTGGCCGGGGCCATCACAATCGCCGGGCCGCGCTTGCTCTGCACCGCTACGCTATAAGCAACCGATAGCGCCACGAATGTTTTCCCCATGCCCACCTCGTCGGCCAGGATCACACCGGGCTGGTTGCGCAACCGCCGGAGGATCCCCGTCACCTCTGCGAGTTGGCGTATCTGGTCTGCTTCTGGCACACGAGCGTTGAACTTCTTTCCAAGCACTAGCTCGGGCGGACACTCGTAGTTCGTCGTCATGCTTGGCATCTTGCCTCCACCCGCTTCCAGAACAGCAGGACGTCTTCAGACAGGCGGTGGCGCTGGGTATCAATCTTCTGCCCGAGTTTCCCCGCCAGCTCCTTCAGAAAAGTGCTGAACACCCCCTCGAACTCATGCTTGGACAGGCAGCCGTCACTAGGTAGGTAATCCACTTCATGCAGCACGATCATCAAATCGGCGATGTTCAGCAGCAGCTCGTCAGCCGTCCTGTCAACGCTTTCGAACTCACGCAGCAGCCGATCTGCGAGAGACTCGACACCGACGATCCCTCGCAGCCGCCATTCAAGCGATTGGCGCCCCGGAACCGGCCGCTCGAGATTTGTGCGGAGCTGCGCGAGAATGCGTGCGCGGCGTCGGATTCGGTGTAGAAACGTGGATTGCAGGTCGTAGGTTCTTAGCGGGTCCAAGTCGATCGGCGTGGCCGAGTCGAGGTCGGAATCGAAGGACTCGACGGGCTGTTGCCGGCCCACCCAGGTCCTGAAAGCTGAACTTGGGTCGGGCGACGCCATGATCCAGAGCATTTCATCGGCTGACATGCCTTCCAGTTGAGGCGGGGGCGGCAGCTCACGGCTGTCTTCGACGTTGAGAGGCCAGAATGCCTCATGGTCAGCCCATCGCACCAGAAGCCTCTCCGGCGGCCGCAGAGCCTCCCAGACTAGTTCGACTGCCGGGGAACGCCCTTGGTCGTGCCATTCGGCGGCTGCGAGGAGCACCCGCGCGTTTGAGCCGCATGCATGAATTTGCCAGCTCACCGGCAGTTGCTCCGGCTGGAGTCTCAGCAGGAGACCTCGCGCTGCCCCAGCCCGGTATGTTGCCGAAAGGAATCCTTCCGGCAACGGTTGCCCCCCTGCCTGCTCCTCCTCCTCTTGGTCTGTTCGCGCGCCGAGCCACTCCGCGGATTCTGGATCGACAACATCCTCCATTTCGGGCCACACTGCCTCCAATCGGCCGGTGTCGCGCCCATATGTCTCGAAATCTGCGATTGTGAGCAGGTTCGCCTCGGCGTTTCTGCTCTTTCCTACTCCCAGCCCGGCGCAAGTGTAATTCGATGAGCCGATCATCAGCGCCGAATACTCGTCTGCTCGAAGAGCCAGCAGTTTTGCATGCCACGGGCGGCGATTCTTGTCGGTGTCAAACTCGGGGAGCATCTTCACCTTCACATCGCCTCTATAGCCCCGGCACGTTTCCAGAAGTACTTTGGGCGCACCGAGACGCGGAACGGCGCCGGAGTTGTCTCCCATGGCTGGTACGCAAAACAAGATCCTGCGCTCTCTGCCTCGCGCCATCAGCTTGCACAACGCCACGGTCACTCTGCTCGAAGGATGGTCGTCATCGAAGAACGGTGATGCGATCCATGCATCGAACGGTGATCCCCCGCGGCGGCGGCACGCACCTACCACCTCCTCCAGGCTGCTGCGGGCAGATTCACTTTCCGCCGCGGCGGGCAGCGTGAACACCAATTGCTGTCTGACTGGACCTCGGCGTACGTTCTGCTTCCACTCCTGCGCATGACGCTCTACATAGGACAAGAACGCCTCCAACCGTTCCGTCTCAGGAGAATGTTCCGCTGCCCCGGGCACAAGCCTGACGAGTCGTCGAAGGAAGCCGATGGCATCCGCCAGCACGGCAGTGTTGGCGTCCATGGGAGTCAAATCGACCGCGGCAGCCACTTCTTGGTTCGATCTGTACCCGGGTTCGGATAGATTCGCCGAAGACACTATGATCCGTAGGTGATGGCTCCAAGCCAGCAAACTCAGTTTTGCGTGCTGCTTACCCCCTCTCACCCGCACTGGCAACACGTCCCAGCGCAGCGAGTGCTCCACTCCGGCTTGAGTGTGGTCGACCAGCACCCCGGCATAGACTCCCCCCATCCGGCTTTCACGCTCGAGGCAATGCGCCAGGTCCTCTCGGTTTGGCTCGGATTCGATCTCCAGAAACCGCGCCAGGCAGTGCTCTTCGAACAGCCCCGGCGCGAACGTATATGTAGTCGCCAAGCAGCCCACTGGCTCGCCCGCTCCCTCCGGCGGACGCCACAGATCGAGCATCGGGCTGAGGTTGGAGGATCGCTTGCGATTCTTCATGACAGGTCGCCGTAAAACCGGCGGATCGGCCATCCTCTGTAGTCGTGCACGTAGCATCCAGGCATGATGTCGCGACGCTCTTCCCGGTACTGGTGTCGCACGTATATTCTGTCCGTGCCAATACCGTCGAACCACCGCCTTTTTCCGTCGGCGGATTTCGCCCGCTGCACGGCTTCATGGCGAATGCAGATCCTCCGGGCGCACTCACCCGCGTCCATCGGCTCGGCAAATCCGCCGAACCTCCGGTCGAACAGGTTTTGCAAGGAGGCGTTCATGACGCTCGCCTCGCCCAAAGCCCGGTGGGCAGCCTCAAACCGCATGTGCAGTCCCTGCACGCTCAGCTTAAAGTCTTCATCACGGGCAATCTGGGTAACGTCGAACCCTTGGGTATCGAAACGCGTCGCCTCGCTTTTGAGAACGTCGAAGGCATCGTGGAGACTGCGCGCAAACGACTCATAGGCGCGAATCGCTTCGAGCAGCGGCTGAAGGCTTCGGTCTTCTTCCTGCAGTCGATCGTGCAATGCCTCTTCGCGAAAAGCGTCATCGTTGAATTCACGCTGGAGCTTCCAGATTGTTGGCAGAGCACCCAATCGCCGTTCGTCCGTGCCATGTAGTAGATCGCGGATAAAACGCCTTTCGCGACTCTTGCTCGCGTGGGGGGCAAACGCCTCCGCCAATTCCGACCACGATTCGTCATTCCAGCCGGGCCTCGTTCGTGCTGGTTTTTCGTCAAGGCTTCGTCGGATTGCCGCCGACCATTTTGAAAGCAATGTCTTGGCTCCCGCGAGCCCCGCAAGCCCCAACCCTCTCGCCCAGGCATCCGCCAAGCCGCTTGCATTCGGCCCGGGCGCCAGGTGAACATCCACCAGTCCGAGGTGAACTGCAAGCCGTTTGTAGACCCCGTGGAACCCGAAAATCCGTGGCGTCTTCAGATAACTTCGAGCGTCGAGGTAGCCGTGCTGGCTGAGCGCGCGCCGGACCACAAGGGTCCCCGGCACCCCCCAAATCAAGGGATGATCGCCCAGTTTGCGAATGATCGCCTCGACGACCAACCACTCCCATACCAGATAGGGCGACACATCCCGCTGCTGCGGGTCGTGTTCCAGGCCTTCGGCAGCCAGTGAGCCTACTGCCATGGCTGTGAAAAACCTGATCCGCTGCATGCGTTCGCGTACCGCCGGCACCAGTTGTATGGCCAACTGGTCTGCGATCTGATATAGCCCCAGCGGATCGAGTGTGCCCTCGTTCGTTCCGGGCGGATCGTAGCTCGTCATGAACGGAAGGAAGCTGATCATACCGATCTTCAAACGCATGCTATCACGCTCATGTGATCTCTACCTGATATCACCGAGGCTGCCCGGAAAGGCGTTGCATGCGGTTCACCGAGTAGGCAAGCCACACGACCGGAGCCGTCAGTGCCACCGGCCAGCCGGTCGTCCTTCTTAACTGCCTTTCCCAGCGCAGCCAAGCGCAAAGCCCCACATGCGCCCCTTTGCGCAGCCTGATCCGCCTTGGGCTGCGATCCGGCCACCTGTATCCAGATAGGGATATTGACATTAACATCTTTTAATGTATTAATAAGGGTGGCTTCCTACGCCGGACCGGAGACTTATGCCGTCTTCACCTCCCAACGGCCGCACCCTCCACACCTGGAAGCAGATCGCCTCCTACCTCGATGCCAGCGTCCGCGCCGCTCAAATGTGGGAACGCCGCGCGGGCCTGCCCGTCCGCCGCCCCCCCGGCGAGCACGGCCAGGTCACGGCTGACCCCCAGGAACTCCTCCGGTGGGCCGCCTCGCGGGAAAGACGCGCCCCCTGGTGGCGCAACCCCAGGCTCCGCGATGCGCTCTTCTGGATTGTCCCTCTCATCCTCCTCACCCTCCTCGCCCACGACCTCACCGAGCATCACGGTCTCTTCAGCCACGCCCAGGTCGCCAGCCTCCTCATCAACGGCCGCATCGTCTCCGCCCTCGACGATCAGCGCCACGAACTCTGGCGCGCGGAGTTCGACGAGCCTCTGGATGTCCGCGCCTACGCCGGCTCCAGCGTCGGCCTCAGCCCCCGCTGGATCGTCGAGGACCTCGACGGCGATGGCGCCCGCGAGGTCGTCCTCGTCGAAGTCCCCACCGCCGTCGGCTCCCCCCACCGCCTCCACGTCCTCGACGCTCAGGGCAAGGTCCGCTGGAGCTACCCCCAGCGCGTCCACGACCACCCCGAGCTGGTCACCATCCTCCGCACTATCCCTGCCGGCCCGCGCCAGCGCGCCATCCTTGTTCATTTCTGCGGCCTGCCCCGCCATGAGGGCACCTTCCACCTCATCTCTTCCGATGGCCGCATCCTCACCCGCTACCAGCACGGCGGGCGCCTCGACCAGATCGCCGTCTCCGGCGATCTCATCCTCCTCGGCGGCGAATGCTCGCGCTCCCGCGCCGCCGAAGTCCACCAATTCCGCATTGTCTCCTCAGACGGCAACGTCTCCCTCCGCGGCGAGCCCGAAATCCAGTTCGTCCGCAGTTGTGTCAATCGCCTCTTTAGCCGCGCCAACCGCGTCACCGGCCTCGCCATCCTCGCCGATGGCCACCTCGTTACCGTTGCCGAACTGATCGACGAAATGCCCTATGAGGTCTTCCACGAAATGAACCGCGACCTCTCCCCCCGCCGCTGTTGGGCCTCCGATGCCTTCCAGGACCTCCACCGCCGCCTCGAAATCGAGGGCCGCCTCGACCACCCCTTCAACGCCGCTGAAGAGGCCGCTCTCTGCCAGACCTCCACCCACACCCCCTGACTCTGCGGCTTCGCCCCGGCTCCCTTTCCGGATATACTCATCCCGAACGCCATTTCCGACGAGGTCCCCATGCGCACCGCCCTCCTGCTCGCCGCCCTCTCCCTACCCATCGCCGCCCAGGCCCCCTATCAGCCCACCGCCGCCTCTCTTCGCACCCACAAAGTCCCCCAATGGTTCGAGGACGCCAAGTTCGGCATCTTCATCCACTGGGGCCCTTACGCCGTCCCCGCCTTCCACGAATGGTACGTCGCCTGGATGAGCCCCCATGCCGGCTACGGCTTCCTCCTCGGCGGTCCCCCCTTCACCCCCGCCCAGGGCAACCTCTCCGACGCCGTCATGAAGCTCCGCTATCCCCCCGGTTCCGTCGCCGGGCGCGCCCGCAAATACCACCTTGATAACTTCGGCCCCAATGTCTCCTACGACGACTTCCTCCCCATGTTCAAGGCCGAAAAGTTCGACCCCGATGCCTGGGCCAGGCTCTTCCAGGCCGCCGGCGCCCGCTACGTCGTCCTCACCGCCAAGCACGGCGACGAGTTCGCCATGTGGCCCACCAAGCTCACCCCCCGCAACGCCGGCGCCACCGGCCCCAAACGCGACATCGTCGGCGACCTCGCCAAAACCGTCCGCGCCCAGGGCCTGAAGTACGGCCTCTACCACAACACCACTTATACCTTCTACGACAAACGCTACCCCGGCCGCGATTGGGTCGAGTACATGAACGCCACCATCAAGGAGCTCGTCGATAAATACCAGCCCTCCATCATCTGGGGCGACGTCCGCGAAGGCCCCATCCGCGACACCCAGGGCCGCCCCGTCCCCTCCGACTACTGGAACTCCAAGGAAGTCATCGCCTACCTCTACAACCACTCCAAGGACCCCGCCGAAGTCCTCACCAACGATCGTTGGGGCCTCGAGGCCGACGGCTCCCGCCTCGGCGACTTCTCCACCCCCGAACGCCGCAACCTCAACGCCATCCAGCCCGAGAAATGGGAGCTCTGCGACTCCCTCGACCCCTTCTCCTGGGGCTACTCCCGCATCCTCCCCGAAGGCGGCTACATGACCGCCAACCAGTTGGTCGATTACCTCGCCGACGTCGTCAGCAAAAACGGCAACCTCCTCATCAACATCGGCCCCCGCGCCGACGGCACCATCCCCGAAGTCATGCGGAACGTCCTGCTCGAAACCGGCGCCTGGCTCAAAGTCAACGGCGATGCCATCTACGCCTCCCGCCCCTTCACCACTTACAAGGAGGGAGACTTCCGCTTCACCCGCAAAGCCAATGCCGTCTACGCCATCGCTCTCGAATGGCCCGAAGACCCCACCTTCACCCTGAAATCCCTAACCAGCCACAAAGTCCAGTCCGTGGAACTCCTGGGCCAAGGCCCCGTGAAGTTCACGCAGTCCCCCACCGGCCTGACGATCACGGTTCCCCCCCAGCGCCCCTGCAAATTCGCCTACACCTTCAAAATCCTCACCGCCAACTGAGTGGGGCAGGACTCCAGGCCTGCGGCCGGCCTCCAGGCCGGCCCCGCGCTCGTCTTTCGACAGAGCCGCTCTGCCCTCCCCCTGCTACCCGAGCCCCGCAGCCTCAGCCCCGGCGCTCCCACCCCAGTCCCGTCTCGCCGCCTCTCCTCACTCTCCATCCCCTGAGTCCTCAAAACTCAGCCCGTCCCTCAGATTCTGCAGCTCCCTGTAATAGTAATAAGCCGTCGGCCGCCGTCCCCGGAACCTCAGCCGCCGCAAAAACTCGATCTCTTCCTCCGTCGCCCCGCCGCTCATCCGCTCGTCCCGCAAAAACGCCTCAAACCCCGCCGCCAGCAGCGGCGCCCCCTCCGGCTCCTTCTCCACGTACGCGAACCGCTTCAGGAAATGTCCCGGCGTCAGCCGCCGGTTCAACACCACCTCCACCCCGAACGTCTCCAGGTCGATGTCCCAGCTCTCGATCAGCGGATCCATGAACGACACGCAGTTGTCCAGCGACACGTGGAACACGTCCGTGTCCAGGAACTCCAGAATCGTCACCCTCGCCTCTTCGTAACTCTTCCCGCTCAGCCGCCCCACCAGTTGCACCCAGTTCTCGCTCTTCAGTTCCTCCCGCGCTACGTCCTTCGCCACGTCCAGCAGCTTCTGCGTGATCAGCCGCTCGAACTCCCCGAACGGCTCCTTGCCGAAAATCTCCCGCATCTGCCGGCTCTTCCCCGCTTCGCACTTTCGCAGAATCAGCTCCCGGAACTCCCGGAACAGCGGCGTCGGCGGCTCCTCCAGCCGCTTCTTCCGCTCCGCCGCCCGCTGCGCCGCCGCCACCCGCGACAGATCCCCCGCTCCCATCCCCAGCCGCCCCTCCAGCCGTCCGTAGATGTCCGTCCGCTCCGGCGCCGGCGGCGCCTTCTTCCCCCCCAGGAGCTGCGAAATGTAGGACTCCGTCACCTCTGCCGCCACCGCCAGGTCCCGCTGCTCCAGCCCCATCTCGTTCAACCGCCGCCTGATCAGAAAAGCCAGATCCATGCCTTCCGTTCCTCCGGCTTACCAGAAATGGTTAAGCTCCAGCCTGTAGTCTGGCCGCGTTTGCTTGACAAGTAAAGATGGTTGACAGAAAATAGTTAAGGAGCGACACTCCAGTCTCCTCTGCGGACCCATCGGGCTAAGCCGGCTGTTCCGCCCCTCCCCCCTTAGCAGGCAGCCGTTAGGAGCCCTCCGTGTTTCTCGCAAACCAGAAATCCACCGGGACCTGCTACACCACCACCGTGACCCTGCTCGTCATGGCGCTGGTCTTCTGTCCCGCTTTGCTCGCCCTCGCCCGCCCCATCGGGACCTTCGCCGCTTTTCTTCTGGCCTCGGCCAGCGTCTCGTGCCTGGGCCTGGCTTGGCTGGCCTGGAAAAGGTATTCCAGCCTCACCCTGCCCACCCTCGCAGAATAACCAGCAGCCGCCCGGCCTCCAGCCGGACGAAAGGAGTCGAAAACTTTGCGCCAACCCAGGAGTGAATCCATGACCTTCGTGACCCTAAAGCTCACCATGAACGAGCTGGAGCTGCTCACCTCCCTCGCCGCCGACCAGCTCTTCCGCCGCGAGTTCATCGATCCCAAAATGCCCGGCCACCGCGCGGACTCCGCCCAGCTCAGCCTCGGTAAGTCCCTCCTCGCGCGCCTCCATCACCTCTCCGCCGACTCCTCCGGCCGCCAACCCTCAAATCAGCGCCATGCCGTTTGACCAGCTCTTCCCCCGATCCTTCACCGAGCCTGCCATCCGGGCCTACGCCCCCGCCCTCTCCGGCGTCTACGGCCTCTCCAACTCCGCCCGCTGGCTCTACATCGGTGAATCCGGCAATATCCAGGAATCTCTCCTCGCCTACTGCCGCGATTCCACCTCCACAGCCGCTGACACCCGCCCCTCCGGCTTCGTCTTCGAAGTCTGCGGCCCCGCCTTGCGCTCCGCCCGCCGGCAGCGCCTCATTCAGGAATACTCGCCCGCCGCCAACCTCCAGCGGCGCCAGCGTCCCTGATCCGCCCGCTCCACGCCAACTTCACTCGGAAGGGAAAAAGCTTTGAAGGACCAGAAAATGCAGTACGTTCTCACCGGATTCAGCGAGTCCCTCGGCTTCCGCATCTTTGCCTTTGAAGGCGTCTGCACCGGCCGCGAGCGCCGGCCCTATACCGTTCGCGCCGATCTCGCCCTCGCCCGCCGCTACGGCATCCGCCTCCAGGAACTCCCCCTCCTCTGCCGCTCTATCCTCGATCGCCTCGCCGAGGACGACCCCGGCCGCGCCTTCACCTACTCCGAAGACGACATGTGCTGCCACGCCGTCGGCACCGCCGCCCGCCGCCTCGCCGAAAACAAGCGCAAAAACCCCCGCCGCCCTGCCCCCGAAACCCTCGGCCAAGCCTGGCGCACCCCTCAGAGTTGACCCCTGCCGCCCGCCAAAGCCGCCGCGGGAGGCGTTACCTCACCTGTACGTTCCCCGCCTCAATCGGCCGCGTGAGATCGTCGTACCACCTGTCCGTGCACCTCGGCGCGTCCCACCAGAAAAACCCCACCAGCGTGATCCCGTCCGGCTCCGCCTTCGACCCCTCCCCGTTGTCCGCCACCTTGAACCACGCCGCCAGCCCCTCCCACTCCGGGTTCGTGCTCCGCTCCACCCTTCCGCTCATCCGCGCTACCTTGCCGTCCTCCACCTCCAGGCAGTCGATCCTGATCTGCGTCGTGTAGCCTTGCTCGCGGTTGTGGATCTCCGCCGTCCCCGTCGTCGTGCCGTCCTGGTGCGTCACCGCCTGGAACGTGAACGTCCGGTACGCCGGCTGCCCGTCCGCCCCCCGCGTCTTGAACATCCCCGATCCCGTCGCCGACGCCTCCCCCGGCTCGCCGGAACAAATCCCCGCCGTCACTAGCGCAGCTATCGCTGCACAAAGCATCATTCGTCGGATCTTCATGGAAGCAACCTCTCTCTGTTTGACCGTTGCCGCGCCCGAGACCGCGCGCTATCCCCTCCATCGCCCCCATCCCCCGCCGCCATCACGGTCCTACGCAACCTTTCCCCAGGTACTAAACGATCGCTGTTTTCTCCCCCTCCGTCGAACTTCCTAGAAAGGAGAGCGCCCCCGCTACCCCTCCTCCGCCACGTGCTCCTTCAACAGCCGCCCCGGCGTCCTCCGCCCGTGCCTTGCCGCCAGCCGCAGCAGCCGCTGGAACACCAGCGCGCGCCAGCGGTAATACTCCCCCCTCCGCCGCCTCCGGAGCCAGTACCCGCACTCCGCTAGCGCCTCCTCCAGACCCTCCGCCCTGCCCCCGATCAGCGCTACTCGCGGCGCCTCGCTCGTCAGCAGCGCTCCCCGTCCCGCGCTCCCCGCAAAGCGCCACGTCCACTCCTCTGATCCGTGCCCCGTCAGCGCCGCCACCCTCTCCAGCATCCGCCGGTTCACCAGTTCCCCGTCCCGCGCCAGCCACCCCAGCCCCCCGCCGTCAGTCTCTCCCACATCTACGCCCGCCCCTCCCCCATCGCCAGCACGCACTCGCGCACCGCCGCCGCCCCTCGCCATTTCCTGCCCGCCGTCGCGCCCTCGTTCCCCATTCTCGAAAAATGATCCCATCGGAGCCCGCCGCCTCCCTCGCCCCCGCCTGGGATACCATGGCGGCATGCCCCCGCTCCGGACTCTCCTGCTCTGGCTGCTGGCGTCCGCCGCCTCCGCTCAAATCGCCGACTCCGGCCCTGCCGTCGTCGCCGGCATCCCCGTCAACTACACCGAGGCCAAGGCCGGCGCCTACACTCTCCCCGATCCCCTCCTGCTCAGCTCCGGGCAGCAGGTCAGGGACGCCAAAACCTGGCTGCAAAAGCGCCGCCCGGAGATCCTCCGCCTGGTCGAGGACAACTGGTTCGGCCGCGCCCCCGGCCGTCCCAAAGACATGTCCTTCGAGGTCGTCGAGCAATCCGCCCCCGCCTTGGAAGGCAAGGCCGTCCGCCGCCAGGTCGTCATCTACTTCACGAAGGATCGCAGCGGCCCCCGCATGGACCTCCTGCTCTACCTCCCGGCCAACGCCCAGGGCCCCGTGCCGCTCTTCCTCAACATGAGCTTCTTTGCCAACAACATCGGCGTCGCCGACCCCGGCGTCAAGGCCGGCCGCCGTTGGGACCGCGAAAAGCTGGCCCAGGTGCCCGCTGCCCCCCCGCCCGCCGGCGCCCGCCGCTTCCCCGGCTTCCCCGTGCAACGGTTCCTCGACCAGGGCATCGCGGTTGCCACTTTCAACAAGGACGACCTCGCCCCGGACTTCGTCGGCAGCGAGGCCCTCGGCGTCAAGGCGCTCTACCTCAAGCCCGGCCAGTCCAAACCCGGCGGCGGCGAATGGGGCGCCATTGCCGCCTGGGCCTGGGGCGCCAGCCGCGCCCTCGACTACCTCGAAACCGACCGCGCCGTGGACCCCAGGCGCGTCGCCATCCACGGCGTCTCCCGCCTCGGCAAAACCGCCCTCTGGGCCGGCGCCGCCGACACCCGCTTCGCCCTGGTCGTCGCCAGTTGCTCCGGAGAAGGCGGCGCCGCCATCGCCCGCCGCAACTACGGCGAAACCCTCGCCCACATGGCCGCCTCCTCCCGCTACCCCTATCAGTTCGCCCCCAACTACGCCCAATTCGCCGCCAACGTCGCCCAGTGGCCCGTGGACGCCAACATGCTCCTCGCCTTGATCGCCCCCCGCCCCCTGCTCCTCCAGACCGGCAACACCGACAAGTGGTCCGACCCCTACGGCGAATTCCTCGCCGCCGTCGCCGTCGAGCCCGTCTACCAGCTCCTGGGCAAAAAGGGCCTCGGCGCCACCACGTTCCCGAAAGCCGGCGAGCCCGTTCTCCACGACCTCGCCTACTTCATGCACGACGGCGGCCACGGCACCGTCCCCACCGACTACGACATCTACATCCGCTTCCTCCGCCAGCACCTGCGCCAGTAATCCCGGGCCACTCTCCCCGCTGCCGGCGGCGCCGCGTGGATGGCCTCCCCCACGGCGGCCTGCCCCGCACCCCGGTCGCCGCCCAATCCCGGCCGGATCCTGCCGCGCCCCGGTCTTCCTCCGCGCATCCGGGAAAATCCTCGTCCTCGCCGCCCCGCTCTTCCCCGGAGCCAGCCAGCCCCTACATCGCCCCATCCACCCCCGCCCACAGATTCATCGTGTTCAACTCCTCCCGCCCGCACGACTTTAAGTAGCAGAACAACTGGGCCCGGTACGCCGCGTGCCCGCACACGACGATGTCCACCAGCATCGGCCCCCGCCTCTGCCTCGACCCGAACAGCTCCACCTCGCCCCTCAATTCCTCTTCCGTAAACGCGCCCACCATCGCCGCGTATTCCGCCGCCAGCGCTTCCAGGTCTTCGGCCACGGCCCGGAACTCCATCCCCGCCGCCTTCGCCTCCGCCGCGTTCCACTCCTCCACCAGGAACCGCCCCGCCTTCACTGACCGCACCAGCACCCGCCCCATCACCGTCAGGTACCGCAGCAGTTCCAGCATGCTCCGCTGCTTTCCCGTCGGCCGGTAATCCAGCATCTCCGGCCTCACCTTCCCGCACAGGTGCGTCAGAATCCGCGCCTCCTTCTGCAGGCACTCGATCAGTTCTTCTTTTGTCAGGACCATTGCTCTCTCCTGGATTGAATTCCGCCCCTGCCCCGCCCGCCCACCATCCCGAGTATCCATACATCATCTCCCGAATGGCCCCGCCTGTCATCTGCCGCTGTATCCCCAGCCCGGCTGCGCCGCCCGCCGCACCCGCACCCTTGCCGCCGGCCTCGTCGGCGAGTCCCACCTCCACATCCT
>DAHVTI010000418.1 GCA_027324255.1 Bryobacterales bacterium
ATCGGGAAAGTGCCTCCGGCTCGCACGCGAAAGCCAGTCTCCGGGCTCGACGTGATTTTCACAGCAGCTTGCAGAAGACCCTAAAGAATCTGTCAGTTGCCGCCGATAAATGGAATACTTCAGGCCAACACCTGAGGCCCCACCAGATTGGTCCCCCGATTGCCTTTAAGGCAGTGTCGGGTGAACAGCTCCTGAATCGGACAAACCCGGCGGCCCCGGATCAGTACGCAAAGCTCTCCGCTAGAGAGGGCGGCGTGGGGTCGAATTTCTCGAAGAAGAAGAGGATGCGGTCATGGCGGCAAGAGCGACAGCAGTAGCGATGGTCGAGGATCAGTCCCAGCGGGTTCTCCGGAGAGTTCCGGTGGACTCCCGCCGGCAGGCGCTTCGCAAAGCGCCTCCCCAAAGTGAAACCTCCTCCCTGCCGGCGAGTCAGCCCCGGCAACTCCCGGAAACCCCCCGCAAGGAATCGCGCCTCGAACGGCGGGACCGCGTGGTCATGGAAAACCTCCCCCTCGTCAAGGCCATCGCCCTGCGAGTCCACGAGAGCCTCCCGGTCCATGTCGAGATCGACGACCTCGTCCACGCCGGCATCCTCGGCCTCTTCGACGCCGCAACGAAATACAACCCCGACAAGCAGGTGGTCTTCTCGAGCTACGCCAAGCACCGCATCAAGGGCGCCATCCTCGATAGCCTCCGCCAGCTCGATTGGGCTTCCCGCGACCTCCGCCGCCGCCACAAGCAGGTCGAGCAGGTCACCCGCGACCTCTTCACCACCCTGCAGCGCCAGCCTACCGAAGAGGAACTCGCCGCCAAGCTCGGCGTCGACGTCACACGCTGGCGCCAGATGGCCATCGATCTCCGCAACGTCGGCCTCGTCTCCGCCTCCAGCCGCGCCCCCGAAAACGAAGACCTCCCCGCCCCCGAGTTCCCCAGCCGCCCCGAAACCCAGCCGGACTCCATGTGCGCCCGCGAGCAGATGAAGGAAAAGCTCGACATCGCCATGAGCGTCCTCCCCGAGCGCTACAAGAAAGTGGTCAACCTCTACTACAACAACGAGATGACCATGAAGGAAATCGGCGGCCTCCTCGGCATCAACGAGAGCCGCGTCTCCCAGATCCACAAGTCCGCCCTCGAAAAGATGGCCGTCGTCCTGCAGTCCAACGGCATCTCCTCCAGCCACGCCTTCTGAGGCCCGCCGCTTACTGAATCGTCAACTGGAACGGCATCACCCGCAGTGTGCCCCCCGCCAGCCACGGCGCCACGCCCTTCGGCAGGTGCCGCGCCAGGATCGACGCCTCCGCCGACGGCCCGCCCGCATCTTCCGATGTCGCCGGCCGCAGCAGCTCATCCAGAATCGACCGGCGCTGCGGGTACACGACCAGCCGCACCGTCTCGTCCGTCCCCAGCGCCGCTTTGAACTTCACCAGTTCCACCGCCTTGTCCAGTCCGCCCAGTTCGTCCACCAGCCCGTTCGCCCGCGCGTGCGCGCCAATCCATACCCGCCCCTGCGCCAGAGGCTCCACCTCGGCCGCCTTCTTGCGCCGCCCCTCCGCCACCCGGCCGATGAATCCGTCGTAGATGAACTGCAGCGACTCCCGCAGCTTCGCCCGCCCCTCCGGGCTCAGTTTCCGGTAGTCCGAATCCAGGTCCGCAAACCGCCCCCGCTGCAGCACTTCCTTCGATATGCCCAGCTTCGCGTACAGCCCGCCCAGGTTCACTTTCCCGTAAATCACCCCAATCGACCCCGTGATCGTCCCCGGATACGCCACCACCGGGTCGCCCGTCATCGCGATGTAGTACCCCCCCGACGCCGCCACATCCGACATCGAGATCACCACCGGCTTCTTCCGCGCCAGCTTCTTCAGTTCCGCCAGGATCTCGTCCGACGCAATCGCGTCACCCCCCGGCGAATCCACCCGCAGAATCACCCCCCGGATCGTCGGGTCGTTCGCAATCAGCTTCATCTGCCGCTCCATCCCCAGCGGCGTGATCGCCTGGTCCTCCCCCAAGAGCCCCGCGGCCGAGCCGCGCAGGATGTCGCCTTGCGCTACCAGGTAGGCCACGTTCTTCGACTTGCCACCCCACGGGTCGCCCCCCGCCCGCAGGAAATCCTTCGCTCCGATCGACTCCTCCGCCTCCAGCCCCGCCTTCTCCGCCAACTGCCGCTCCACCTCCCGCTCGTACTCCAGCCCGTCCACCAGCCCCGCCGCCTTCGCCTTCGGCGCCAGCCACGGCCCTTCGTCCAGCAGCCCGCGCACCCGCTCCGCCGGCATCTTCCGCCCCGCCCCGATCCCCGCGCACAGCCGCCCGTACAACTCGTCCAGAATCGCGTTCAGCGCTTCCTTCGTCTCCGCGCTCATCGACGTCCGCGTGAACGTGTCCCCCGCGTCCTTGTATTTGCCGATGTGCTCCACCTCCACTTCCACCCCCAGCTTGTCCAGCGTGCCCTTGAAGTACGAAGCCTCCAGCCGCAGACCCTTCACGTCCAGCACGTCCTCCGGCGACAGGTAGATCCGGTCCGCCGCCGTCGCCACGTAATACTCCTTTACCCCCGGCGACGACAGGTACGCATACACCGGCTTGCCCGCCTTCCGCACCTTCTCCAGCCCCATCCGCAGCTCGTCCGCCTTGCCCCAACCGATCGACAGGCCGCGCGGCTTCACCACCACCCCCTTGATCCTCTTGTCCGCCGCCGCCCGCCGCAGCACGCTCCACACCTCGGCCGTCGTCATCGGCGATCGCGATTCGAACGCCGGCAGCGGGAACGTCATCGGCGCCGCCTCCGGCAGCCCCCCCTCCAGCCGCAGCGACAGCCACGCCTTCTCCGGCGCCTGCGGCGGCCTCCGGGCGAATTTCACCGCCGCAAAAAACAATACCACCCCCGAAACGCCGGCAATGATCAGGCCGGCCAGGATACCCCAAAGGAATTTCTTCATGGCTGGAGACGCGCGCGCATGCGCTCCATCATTGTGCACCCGCGCCCCCGCCCGAGTCTATCCGGACCCGCCCTTACGCCCCTTCCAGAATCAGGTCCACCCGGTGGCTCACGTCCTTCAGATACTCCGCGTTCCCGCCCGCAAGCTCCACCGTCGCGTCGCCCTTGTACCCGATCTCACCCAGCGCCGCGTGTACCGCCTTCCAGTCGATGTCGCCGTCCCGCAGGTTCACGAAATCCGCCACCCGCTTCTTCACCTGCGGGTTGTTGCGGAAACTGAAGTCCTTCAGGTGCACCTTCGCAATCCGCTGGCCCAGCGTCCGGATCCAGTCCTGCGGATACCCGTACAGCACCACGTTCCCTACGTCGAAATACGCCTTCACCCACGGGCTCTTGAACTGGTCCACGTACGTCGCGAATTCCAGCGGGCTCAGCAGGAACTTGTTCCATACCTCCTCCACCGCGATCACCACCTTCAGCTTCTCCGCCAGCGGGATCATCTTCCGGATCGCCACCGTCGACCGGTCCCACGCCTGCTTGTAGCTCACCTCCGGCGTCACCACCGCCGGCACCAGCAGCACCGTCTCCGCCCCCCACAACTTCGCGTTGCGCAGGCTCGTCTCCATCCCCTCCACGCTCTTCGCCACCACGCTCGCGTCCGCGCTCGACAGCGGGTACTTCCAGTGCGCCATGTTCATCACCGAGTGGATCGGCAGCCCGCTCTTCTCGCTCGCCGCCTTGATCTCCTCGGCTACCTTCGGGTCGTTCTCCGTCCCGCATTCCATCGATTGAAAACCGCACTCCTTCGCCAGCGCAAAGCGCTCGGCGATCGGCAGTGACGACGGCAGCATCCCCAGCAGGATGCCCTTTCGGATCGGCAGGCGTTTGCCGCCCCCCTGCGCTTCAAGAAGGGCGCCGCCCGAAGCGGCCGCCGTGGTGGAAATAAAGTTGCGTCTGTGCATAGAAAAACCCGCGCCGGCCTCTGCCGGCCCGAAGTCGATTGTACATCTCCTTGCGGGCCGCGCATCAGCCTTGGCGCGGGTACGGTCGCCCGGCCGCCGAAGCTGCGGTCTCGCCCCGGCGGCTCTCCTCTGCGGACGAACCCGGTCTCAGACGAGATTCGGAATCTTGATGATCTTCTTCTGGATCGCGTACTGCACCAGTTGCGCCTTGTTGTGGATGTCCAGCTTCCGCATCAGGTTGAACTTGTGCGCCTCCACCGTCTTCACGCTCAGGTTCAGGTCGCACGCGATCTCTTTCACCGAATTGCCTTCCGCCAGCAGCTTCAGCACTTCCCGCTCGCGCGTCGTCAGCGTCGCAAACCGCGGCAGCCGGTTGGCGCTCTTGATCCGCGACCGGAAATCGTCCACCAGTTGCGACAACATCCGCGGGCTCAGGTAGCTCCCTCCGCGGCACACGTCCCGGATCGCCGCCGTCAGTTGGTTCGCCGGGCTGTCCTTCAGCACGTAGCCGTTCGACCCCACCTCCATGCCTTCCACCAGGTAGTCCTCGTCGTCGTACATCGTCAGCACCAGCACCTTCGTCTCCGGCCGGTTCTTCTTGATCTGACGCGTCGCTTCAAAGCTGCTCAGGCCGGGCATGCCGATGTCCATCAGCACCAGGTCCGGCCGCAATTCGGCCGCCTTGTCCACAGCATCGCTGCCGTTGGCGGCTTCGCCGATCACTTCCATGTCCGCTTCCGACGAAATCAGTTGCCGGATGCCCTGGCGAAACAGGGTGTGGTCGTCTGCCAGAAGGATTCGGATCTTGGCCATAAGAATACTCCCGTCAATTCTTCCCGCTCCGCCGTCTCCCGGCGGGTCTTGTCCGCCCGTGCGTTTCCGCCCGGGGAACTCTCTCTGAGGTCATTACCGTTCCGCTGTCTCTGGTGCCGGCGTCGCGTTTCGCGCCTCCGTCCCTTTCCAGCGGCAGTTCAACCCAAATCGCCGTCCCGTGCAGATCGATCCCGACCTGCCCCGTCTCTCTCGCCTGCCTCTTGCCCGCTTTCGCGGAGCGGCGCCCAGCCGGCCCAGTGCCTACCGCCCGCCGTCCAACCGGGCCTTCGGATTCCTGCTTCTCCGTCCCCGGCTTCTTCAGGCTGTGCACTGCCAGCTTGCCGCCCAGCAGGGCCACCCTTTCCCTGAGCCCGGACAGCCCGTAGCAGTCCCCTCGGGAAAAGGCCTCATCCACGTCGAATCCGACACCGTCGTCCTCGACCTGTATGCTCAAACATCCATCGGCGGAATCCACCAGAAGGTTTACACGCGTTGCCAGAGAATACTTGGCGATATTATTCAGAATCTCCTGCACCAGCCGGTAGACGATGATCTCCACCCGCTTCGGCAGGTCCAGCTTCCGCGGCAGGTGAATCCTCACCTCCGCCGGGTGCACCCTCCGGAACCGCCCCACCAACTGCCGGATCGCCGCCGCCAGCCCCATCTGCTCCAGAATCGCCGGACTCAATGCCGCAATCAGCCGCCGGATCTCCAGGATCGTGTGCTCCGTCATCTCCCGTAGCTCCGCCAGCTTCTCCCGCGGCGGCGCCGCTCCGCCCGCCGCATCCTGCTCCAGCATCTCCAGTTGCAGCCGGATACACAGCAGGGATTGCCCCGCCTCGTCGTGCAGCTCCCGGCTGATCCGCCGGCGCTCCGCCTCCTCCACCTCCACCATGTGCTCCGCCAGCCGCCTCACTTGCTCCCCGCGCGCCGCCAAGTCTTCCAGCAGCTTCACCTTGTCCGTCGCCAGCCAGCACCGCTCCGCCGCCGCCCTCAGCAGATCCTGCTCCCGCGGCAGCCAGTGGTACGGCTTCGGAAACGCAAACTGCAGCACCCCCCGCAGTCTCCCCCCATCCTGCAGCGGCACTGACCAGCACGTCCCGAACCGCTCCCTCCAGCTCTCCTCCAGCGCCAGACTCGCTGCACGCCTGTTCGCTTCCCCCTTCAGATAAAACGACACCGGCTTCTTCAGCCCCGCCCCTATCCCCGCCCGCATCCCCACCGCCGCCTCCGCCGGCACGCTCGCCGCCAGTTCGCAGTCCCCCTCTTCACCCACCAGGTACAGCCGCGCCTCCGCCGCCCCCGTGTACTCCTTCAGAACCTCCAGGAATCGCGGCAGCATCTCGCTCAGGCTGCGCGCCTCCACCTCCGCCCGGAACAACTCGTAAAACGCCCGGCTCTCCGCCTCCCGCACGTGGTAAAACGCATTGTTCAGCGTCAACACCACCAGGAAATGCAACTGGCTCCGCACCCACTCCAGGTTCGGCACCTGCCAGTCCGTCCGCTGCCGCAGCGACTCGTCAAACAGCTCGTCGTATTCGTGCAGCGCCGCTACCACCAGCGCCGGCGTCAGCCTCAGCTTCGCCAGCCGCCGCCCCCGGTACTGCACCTCTTCCAGGAAAACCGCCAGCGTGTCCCCCGATGCCAGCCGCTTCGCCGCCGTCCCCGCCGCTATCGCCGTCAGCGCCGTGCACTGCTCCGCCGTGTACCCCTTCTGCTTCAGCCGCTTCTCGTACCGCCGCTCCACCTCCGGCAGGTGCGGCTTCATCTGCGCCCCCAGCGCCTCCAGCAGCGTCAGCAGTTGCCGGCTCAGCCCTGCCGCCGCTTCCGCCAGAACCTCGGGTTGCCGCAACTCCTGCACGAAGGTTCTATCGGTTCTAAGGTGTTTCTACTTTAGCGTCGGTGAATCGCCTAAGATTCCCGCCCGCCCCCAGCCCCTCGTACGGCCCCTCGTACGGCGCCCACTGTCCGCCTCCTCCATCAGGTTCCACCTGAACCTCACGGACAGTGGCCGCCGCTGATTTGAATGTAAGACCCCCGCTTCTCCCGTTCAATCCGCTTAGTACTAATTCTACCCCCGTACTATTCCCCCATCTGCTCTTCCTTCTCCCCGCTTCCCCAGCCTCAGCGGCCCCTCTCCCCCCCATAAAAGATAGAAACATCTCCCCCACCACACCGTCTATAATGTTAGCAAGCGCAAACTTGTAGCGGCCCCGGTGCGCACCTGCCCCGCCGGCCGCCTTTCTCCGCGAAAACGGAGAACAATTCACGGTCGGCCGGCGTCTTACATAGACAGGAGTAGCAAGCGGTGAAGCGTAAATGGAAGTGGATTCTCGGCGTCAGCCTTGTGGTGATCGTGGCCGGCGGCACCTTCGCCAAGATTAAAATGAATCAGGCGGCCATCGTCGCCGTCCAGACAGGCAAGGCCGTCCGCCAGGACCTCACCAGCCTCGTCACCGCCTCCGGTGAAATCAAGCCCCGCAACTACGTCAACATCGGCGCCAACGTCATGGGCCGCATCACTGAGATCAACGTCAAGGAAGGCGATCGCGTCCAGCGCAACCAGGTCCTCGCCCACCTTGAGTCCGTCCAGGCCCAGGCCGACGTCCAGGCCCAGCAGGCCTCCCTTAACTCCTCCCTCGCCGAGTCCGCCGCCTCCGAGGCCGGCCTCAAGGCCATGGATGAAAACATCCGCACCTCCGTCGCCGCCGTAGACCGCGCCAAGGCCGAACTCGAACGCGCCCGCCTCGACTTCGAGCGCGCCGGCATGCTCCTCGCCGATAAGCTGATCGCCCGCCAGGACTTCGATACCAAAAAGGCCGGCTTCGACTCCCTCGCCGCCTCTCTCCGCGAGGCCGAGGCCCGCCTCCTCCAGATGAAGGCCCAGCGCGAGCAGACCGCCGCCCAGTTGACCTCAGCCCAGCGCCGCGTCGCCCAGGTCCGCGCCACCCTCTCCCGCTTCTCCGACGTCCTCCAGAAGCACAACGCCGTCACCCCCATCGACGGCATCGTCACCAACCTCCCCGTCCGCGTCGGCGAAACCGTCGTCCCCGGCGTCCAGAACTCCGCCGCCTCCCTCATCATGACCATCGCCGACATGAGCATCATCACCGCTGAGGTCAAGGTGGACGAAACCGACATCGTCAACGTCAAGCTCGACCAGGTCGCCGACGTCACCATCGACGCCATCCCAAACCGCACCTTCAAGGGCAAGGTCATCGAAATCGGCAATACCGCCATCCTCCGCTCCTCCGGCCTCGCCGCCAGCCAGAGCGCCGTCTCCAGCCAGGAAGCCAAAGACTTTAAAGTGGTTGTCGCTCTCGATAACCCTCCCACGGAGATCCGCCCCGGCCTCTCCTGCACCGCCAAAGTCATCACCGCCACCCGTCAGAAGGCCCTCTCCATCCCCATCCAGGCCCTCACCGTCCGCCAGCGTGGCGACCTCGAGCCCGAATCCAAGCCCGGTAACGTTCAGGCCGCTTCCAACGCCGATCCTGATAAGCAGAAGAAGATGAAAGAGGAGCTCCAGGGCGCCTTCGTCGTGCAGAACGGCCTCGCGGAGTTCCGCGAAGTCAAAACGGGCATCAC
The DNA here is from genome assembly GCA_027324255.1 of Bryobacterales bacterium. Classification (GTDB taxonomy): domain Bacteria; phylum Acidobacteriota; class Terriglobia; order Bryobacterales; family Bryobacteraceae; genus Paludibaculum. The sequence continues at coordinate 8,299 of DAHVTI010000418.1, forward strand.
CGGGTCCACGGACATCGAGGTGCTCAGCGGCGTCAAGGAAGGCGAAGAGATCATTACCGGCAGCTACAAAGTCATCCGGACTCTCCGCAACCAGGCAAAAGTGAAGATCGACAACAAGGCGCCGGTGAAGTCCGAGTCCTAACCGGATTCTCCGAGACAGGCCCCAAAGAGGATAAGATTACCCCATGGCTACTGCGGCTTTGAATGAGAAGCTGGCCCGCGGCGAAGAACTCAAGCGGAATAACATCGTCATCCGCACCTACGATCTCTGGAAAACCTACGTCATGGGCGACCAGGACATCCATGCCGTCTCTGGCGTCGACGTCGAAATCAAGCGCGGCGAATACGTCGCCATCATGGGCCCCTCCGGCTCCGGCAAGTCCACGCTGATGAACCTCATCGGCTGCCTCGACACCCCCTCCAAGGGCGACTACTTCATCAACGGCAACCTCGTCAGCGAAATGACCGACGACGAGCTCGCCCGCATCCGCAACAAGGAAATCGGCTTCGTCTTCCAGACGTTCAACCTCCTGCCCCGCGCCACCGCCCTCCACAACGTCGAGCTCCCCCTCATCTACTCCGGCATCCCTTCCGAAGAGCGCATTGAGCGCGCCAAGCACGCCCTCAAAATCACCGACCTCGAGAAGCGCATGTACCACAAGCCCTCCGAGCTCTCCGGCGGCCAGCGCCAGCGCGTCGCCATCGCCCGCGCCCTCGTCAACGATCCCTCCATCCTCCTCGCCGACGAGCCCACCGGCAACCTCGACTCCGCCACCAGCGTCGAAATCATGGGCCTCTTCGAGCGCCTCTACCAGCAGGGCAACACCATCGTCCTCGTCACCCACGAGCGCGACATCGCCGAATACGCCCACCGCATCATCACCATCCGCGACGGCAAAGTCTCCCGCGACGAGGCCAACCCCCACCACAAGGGCTAATCCCCCGAACGCAGAGAGGGGGTGCAACCCGCCTCGACCCCGAACGCAGAGAGGGGGTGCAACCCGGCCCGCGCAACCCTCTTACCTCCGCAGCCGCCACAACCGGTACCCCGCCACCTCCGCCGCCAGTTCGTACCCGCTCATCAGCTCCGGCATCACCCGCCGCGCGTCCAGCTTTTCATTGAAGGGGCCCAGCCCGTCCGCCACCCACTCCGGCCGCCGCGCCTTCATCAGCTCCGCCCGGTTCTCCCGCGCCAGCTCCGCATACGTCACCTTCGACGACAGCAGGTGCCGGTCCGCAATCACTCCGCTCAGCGGCTGCGAATCCAGGTACCTCGTCCCCGCCTCCAGCCCGCTCAGCGCGTACAGATCCGGCCTGTACCCCCACACCAGCAGCGTCTCCCCCGGCCGGGCCCGCGTCTTCAACACCTCCGCCGCCCGCGCTGATCCCTCGTACATCGCCAGGTCCGCCCACGGCTTCCCCGCCGCCACCTCCACGTACCGCGGCCCGAACCGCGCCAGCGGCAGCGCCAGCAGCGCCGCCGCCGCCCACCGCCACCGCCGCGGCATCAGCACCCACCCCCGCGCCGCCAGCAGCGCCGCCACCGGCAGCAGGTGAAAGTAGTACCGCGGATAAAACCTCAACCCCATCACCACCCCCGCCGCCGACAGCGCCAGCCACCCCGCCCACTTCCAGTCTTCCTCCTTCCACGCCGCCCACGCCGCCCCCGCCACCAGCGCCCCGTGGAACCCGCCCCAGTTCGCCGTCCGCCGCGCCCCCTCCAGCACCGGCGCCACCAGCGGCGTATCCCGCGAATACGCCGCCCCCCACACCCACACCTGCCGCCAGAAATCTCCCAATGATCCCTGCCACCCCAGCCACGCCGCCCCCGCCGCCACCGGAATCGCGAACCCCGCCGCCACCTGCCCCGCCTTCCGCCACTGCCACAGCAGCACCGCCGCCAGCATCAGCAGCCCCTTCACGTTGACGCAGACCGCCGCCCCCGCGCTCACCCCCGCCCAGAACGGCAGCCCCGCCGCCGCCAGCCCCACCGCCGCGAAGTGCAGCGGCACGCTCAACAAGTCCGGCGTCAGCGCCATCACCGCCGAATGCGTGTCGAACGTCAGGAAGAACGCCGTCAGCCCCGCCGCCCACAGCGCTTCTCTCTCGCCCCAGAACGCCCGCGCCGCCCGCCCCGCCGCCCACGCCGCCAGCACCGCCAACGCCGCCCCCGCCACTCTCAGCGCCACCCCCGTCTGCGCTCCCCACAACAGGTACGCCGCCGGGAACAGCGGCGGCTTGTCGAACCAGATCTCCCGGTACAGCGCCTTGCCCCGCAGCATCTCCCGCGCCGCCGCCAGCGGGTAGCCTTCCTCCACCCACAGCACGCCCACCTCGCACAGGTGCGCCGCCACCACCACCCCCACCATCGCCAGCCACCACGCGCGCCTCGGCATGTTGTGATTGTTACGCGAATCCCCGCCCTCCCGCCATCCCCGTTGTACGCTGTACAAGTGCACACCTTCACCTGCGACCCCGCCGCCGCCGGTTCCCGCCTCGACCACTTCCTCGCCGCCCGCCTGCCCGAATTCTCCCGCTCCCGCCTCGCCTCCTGGATCGATGACCGTCGCGTCCTCCTCAACGGCGCCCCCTCCAAGCCCTCCGCCAAACTCCACCCCGGCGACACCGTCACCGTCCAGCCGGCTGACCTCAAACCCCTCCGCGCCTTCGCCGAAGACATCCCCCTCGACATCCTCTATGAGGACTCCGGCGTCGTCGCCGTCAACAAGCCCGCCGGCCTCGTCGTCCACCTCGGCGCCGGCTGCCGCTCCGGCACCCTCGTCAACGCCCTCCTCCACCACTTCTCCCAGCTCTCCGCCCTCGGCGGCGATCTCCGCCCCGGCATCGTCCACCGCCTCGACAAAGGCACCAGCGGCGTCCTCCTCGTCGCCCGCACCGACGCCGCCCACCGCTCCCTCGCCCGCCAGTTCGCCGCCCGCCAGGTCGCCAAAACCTACCTCGCCCTCGTCCAGGGCCGCGTCCGCCCCGATTCCGGCGTCATCGACGCCCCCATCGCCCGCGACCCCCTCCGCCGCACCCGCATGACCGCCCGCCTCAACACCGGCCGCTCCGCCCATACCGAATTCCGCGTCCTGGAACGCCTCCCCGCCCATACCCTCCTCGAGGTCCAAATCGGAACCGGCCGTACCCACCAGATCCGCGTCCACCTCTCCCACGCCGGATACCCCATCGCCGGCGATACCCTCTACGGCGCCGCCCGCGCCCCCGAAGCCCGCCCCTGGCTCCACGCCTGGCGCATCTCGTTCGTCTCCCCCTCCACCGGAAACCGCATCTCCCTCGAAGCTCCCCTCCCCCCCGAGCTTGAGGCGTGGAAAGCCCGGCTCCTATAATGAAAGTGCGATGAAGCGACGTGAGTTTATCTCCCTGGCCTCGGCCCTTCCGGCCCTCGCCCAGCAGCAGCCCGCCGATTCCTCCCAGACCATCACCCTGGAAGTCAACCGCTCCAATATCCTTTTCACGGTCTCCGACCGCAAGGGCCGCTTCGTCAACAACCTCATGAAGGACGAATTCGAGGTCTTCGACAACAAGCGCCAGCAGAAGATTCTCGAGTTCGTCACCGAGTCCAACATCCCCCTCCGCATCGCCCTCGTCTTCGACACCAGCAACTCCATCAGCGGCCGCTTCCGCTTCGAAATGGAGACTGCCAGCCAGTTCCTCTCCAGCGTCCTCCGCCCCGAACAGGACCGCGCTCTCATCTACGCCTTCGACACCCAGCCCTATCTCGTCCACGGCCTCACCAACGACGTCGAAGCCCTCGGCCGCAAACTCCGCGACCTCCGCCCCGGCGGCGGCACGGCCTTGTTCGACACCATCGTCTATTCCTGCCGCGACCACCTCGCCAAGGAGCAGCCCCGCCACAAGTACCGCCGCGCCCTCATCGTCATCGGCGACGGCGAGGACAACGCCTCCCACTACACCCGCGACCAGGCCCTCGAAATGGCTCAGAAGTCCGACGTCGGCATCTATGCCATCTCCACCAACATCACCCGCGTCGAAACCGGCGGCGACAAGCTCCTCAAGTACTTCTGCGCCGAAACCGGCGGCCTCGCCTTCTTCCCCTTCAAGGCCGAGGACCTCGCCCAGGACTTCGAAAACATCGCCAACGAGCTCCGCTCCCAATACAGCATCCTCTACCGTCCCGAGCCCCTCAACCTCGACGGCAAATACCACTCCATCCAGATCCGCGTGAAGCAGCGCAAGGACGTCGCCGTCCGCGCCCGCAAAGGCTACTACGCCCCCTCCGGCCTCTAGGATTGTGTCTGAGCAATCAACTTTCGGCGCGAACAGACACTACTTGTTGTGGTCACCGATGCGCCGTAGTCAAGGCAACACTCGGACAGGCTCCAAGCCGCCGATTTGATCTGGTCTCCCAGAGCCATTTTGGGTCTTCGTAGTCAAGGCAACACTCGGACAGGCTCCAAGCCGCCGTCGTGGGGCAGGCCTCCAGGCCTGCGGCCGGCCTCCAGGCCGGCCCCCCGCCCCCTCAAGAAAACCGGGGCACAATCGGAATCCCCAAATCCTCCCCCACCTCCCCCACCCACTGCCCCGGCCGAGCCACCCAAGCCGCCAGCGCCAGCGCAAACGCCATATCGTCGTGTCCCCGGTACCCCTCCGCCCCCAACGACGTCAATTCCCGCGTCAGATCCT
>DAHVTI010000419.1 GCA_027324255.1 Bryobacterales bacterium
ACGATCGCCGGCGACGAGGGCTCATAGCGCACGTCCGGCGCCCGCTTGGGCGCCTGTCCGGACGACACCATCGATAAACCGGCCAGCAGGGCCAGGCACAACCAGCGCGCGTTCCGAATCATAGATAAGAAAATAGCAGGACCGGCGCGCTGCCGAATTCACAGCAGCAAATTCAGCAGGCCCACAGCCCCGCCGCCAGCGCCGGCACCACCGCCGCCATCTCCACCGCAGCACGTGCGCCGGCGCATCCTGCCGCCAGCGGATGCCCGCAAACAGCCCACCACGGCAACGCCCGCCCGCAGCCTGCGGCGGCACGCCACCGCCGGGGCCAGTTGCAGCGCAAACGGGAACATCAGCCGCCAGTCCCCCTTCGCCGCCGCCAGCGCCGGCCAAAGCAGCGCAGGGAAGACGGTCAGCCACTGTTCCCTGGTGCTGGGGCTGCTGAACGGGATCTCCGCTGTGGCCGCCAGAACCAGCAGAGCTCACGGCCATCCGCCCAGCCACGCCGCCGCGCCCAGCAGGGCCGCGTCTGTTGCCGCCGCCCCGCCGCTCCGCCGTTACGGCTGCCTCTTCCAGTACTCCAGCGCCAGTCCCTTGATCACGTCGAAGCGGTCCAGCGCCGCCCGCGCCCGCACCGAGGCCGACTCCTCCGCCGTCATCGGCCGGAAGCTTTGCGCGATGCGCACGTCGTCTTCGAGCTGGCCCTGCGTCGTGAAGCCCAGCACCGCCGCCGTCACCGGCAGGCTCAGCGTGTAGCGCAGACACGTCGCCACGCTGAACGTCCGCAGCAGGAACGCGTTGCCGAAGATCTTCATCCCGAAGATTCCCAATCCCCGCTCCTTCGCCGCCGGCAGCACGCCCTTCTCGAAGCTCAAATACTGCGTGTCGCAGGCGTGCAGCGGCATCAGCGCCGTGTCGAAGCCGTCGTAGCCCCGCAGCATCTGTAGATTGAACGCCGGGTCGGCGTGGCCCGTGAAGCCGATGAAGCGGCACTTGCCCGCCTTCTTCGCCGCCACGAACGCCTCCAGCGCCCCACCCGGACCCAGCACGCGGTCCACGTCCTGCTGCGTGTTCACGCCGTGAATCTGCCACAGGTCCAGGTAGCCCGTCTTCATCAGACGCAGCGATGTCTCCAGCTCTTTCTCCGCCCCGGCCCGCGTCCGGTTGCCGCTCTTCGACGTGAGGAAGATGTTCTTCCGGAACGGCCCGATGGCCGCGCCGTACACCTCCTCCGCCTTCCCGTCGTTGTAGCTGCGCGCCATGTCGAAGTAGTTCAGCCCCAGGTCGTAGGCCCTTCGCACCAGAGCCGTGCCTTCCTCGAACGGGATCAGGTGGAAGCGCGCCCCGCCCATCCCGATGATCGTCAGGTTCATGCCCGTCCGGCCCAGCGGGCGCTTCGGCACGTCGCCCGCTTTGGGTTTCGGTGCCTGCGCCGCCGCCAGTCCGCTGAATGCCGCGCCGAAAAACAGCCGCCTTCGCATAGCGGAATTCTATCTCTCGCCGCCGCCCGCCGTGTACGTCCGCCCCATGTCGTGACACAATCGAACTGCATAGGAAAGGAGACCCATGCCCAACTCCCGCCGCAAATTCCTCGCCGCCGGCGCCGCTCTTACCGCTCCGGCCGCCGCCTCCGCCCAGGAAGCCCCCAAGAAGAAGGTGCATTACAAGGGCGCCAAGCCGCAGAAGACTCCCCTCTTCTCCAGCGCCGTCTCCTACGGCAACCTCCTCTTCATCGCCGGCAAAGGCTACCACAAGGAAGGCGACATCACCGTCCACACCAAGGCCGTCCTCGACGACATCGAGAACGAGCTCAAGAATGCCGGCTCCTCCATGGACAAGGTCCTCAAGTGCAACGTTTATCTGAAGACCCTCGATCACTATAAGGCCATGAACGCCGCCTTCCTCGGCCGCTTCGGCGCCGAGCCCCCGGTGCGCACCACCGTCGCCGTCGCCGACATTCCCGGCGACTCCCTCATCGAAATCGACGTCATCGCCTACATCTGAGAGCCATGCGCAGAAGAGAGTTTCTCGCCTCCACGGGCGCGGCCCTCACCGCCGCGCCCGCCGTCCACGCGGCCAAAAAGCGCCCCAACATCGTCTGGATCATGGGCGACGATCTCGGCTACTCCGACATCGGCTGCTACGGCCAGAAGATCATCCAGACTCCGCAGATCGACTCTCTCGCCCGCGACGGCTCCCGCTTCACCGACGCTTATTCCGGCTGCACCGTCTGCGCCCCCTCGCGCAGCGTCCTCATCACGGGCCGCCACATGGGCCACACCAGCGTCCGCTCCAACCCCGGCGGCGTGCCGCTGCTGCCCGGCGACGTCACCCTGGGCGAAGTGCTCAAGGGCGCCGGCTACACCACCGGCTGCTTCGGCAAGTGGGGCCTCGGCGACATCGGCACCGGCGGAGTGCCCTGGAAACAGGGCTTCGACGAGTTCTGCGGCCCCTTGAGCCAGGTCCACGCCCACTTCTACTACCCGCCGTTCATCTACCACAACGACAAGGAGCTGCCGCTCCCCGGCAACCGCAACGGCGGCCGCCAGACCTACTCTCACGACGTCATCATGGCCAAGGCCCTCGACTTCATCCGCGGCGCCAAGGACAAGCCCTTCTTCTGCTACGTCCCCGCCACGCTCCCTCATTGGGAACTCCTCGTGCCCGAGGACAGCATGGCCCCCTACCGCGGCAAAGTGAAAGAAACCGGCCCCTTCATCGACAAGGCCAACCACTACGCGCGCCAGGACGAGCAGCACGCCGCCTACGCCGGCATGGTCAGCCGCCTCGACCGCGACACCGGCCGCCTGCTCTCCCTGTTGAAGGAACTTCGCCTCGACCAGGACACCATCGTGTTCTTCACCTCTGACAACGGCGGCGCCCTACGCATCCGCGGCGATGACTATTTCCAGAGCCACGGCCCCTTCCGCGGCTTCAAGCAGAATTTCTATGAAGGCGGCATCCGCGTGCCCATGCTGGCCCGCTGGCCCGGCCGCGTCCCCGCCGGCCGCGTCAGCGATTTCCCCTGGATGTTCCAGGACGCCATGCCTACGCTCGCCGAAATCGCCGGCGCCCGCGCGCCGCAGGGTATCGACGGCATGTCCGTGCTGCCCACCCTGCTGGGCAAGCGCCAGAAGCCCCACGAGTTTCTGTATTGGGAACTCCCCCGCTACCTGGGCAAGACCGGTGAGTTTCGCAACGAGATCCCCATGCAGGCCGTCCGTATGGGCGAATGGAAAGCCGTTCGCCCCAAGCCCGACGGCCCGCTGGAGCTCTACAACCTGAACTCGGACATCGGCGAGACACGCGACGTCGCCGCCGAAAATCCCAAGGTGATGGCCCGCATCGAGGCCTACCTCAAAACCGCGCGCATCGAGCCGCGCCCCCAAACCGAGCCGCCCCACGACTGGTGGGGCCCCGCGGATTGGTGACCTAAGCCGCCGCCTTCTTCAGAATCTCCTGGACCCTTCGCGCCACCACCTGCTCGTCGCCCTTCTGCATCATCCAAACCGTGAACACCAGCGATTCGCGGTTCGTCGCCGGGCACGCCTCAATCGATGGCGTGCCTGCCCTGAGTTCCTTCATCACCTCCGGCGGCGTGATCTTGACCACCTTCTGGTCCCACTTCAGGTGCAGGTGCGGCGTGTGGTTCGCAATGGGCGGCACCACCACTTCCGACGTCACGCTCGGCACCTTCCTGGCCGCCTTCACGATCACTTCCACCTTCCGGTCCCATTCCCGCGCCTCTGCCGCGTGGTCCCGCTTCACGTACAGCTCCAGCGCCACCAGCATCCCCACCAGCTCTTCCTTGTTCACCTTCATGCCGCGCGAAATCGTGTCGCTGTAAGGCGACGTGTTCAGCCGCGCCGCTTCAATCAGGTCCTTCCGGCCCAGCAGCAGCCCCGCGCTCTGCGGCCCGCAGATGCCCTTGCCGCCCGAAAACGTCACCAGGTCGAAACCCAGCTTCGTGTACTTCCAGAAATTCTCCACCGGAGGTACGTCCGCCGCCGCGTCGTTGAACGACGGAATGCTGTGTTTCCTGCACAGCCGCACGAACTCCTCCAGCTTGATCTGCCCCCGCGGATCGGCGTCGTTGAAGAACAGCGCCATCGCCGTCTTCTCCGTCGCGGCCCGCTCGAACTCCTCCGCCGTCTCCACCTCCACCATCTTCACGCCGCACGCCCGCACCGCATGGTCGTAGCCGTAGCGGTGCGCCTTCTGGATCAGCACCTCGCTCTTCATCCCCGTCACGTCAGGCAGTTGCTGGATCTTCTTCTGATCCTTGCCCGTCAGGCACGCCGCCGTGCCCACTGTCAGCGCCCCCGCCGCGCCCGACGTCACCATCGCCGCCTCGCACTGCAGCAGCTCCGCAACGCGCTTGCCCACCGCGTCCTGCAGCTCCCCGAGGTTCACGTAGTGCCGCGCCGCCGCCGTCATCGCCGCCATCACCTCCGGCGGCATCAGCGACGCCGTCAGCATCGTGTACGTGCCCGCCGCGTTGATGTACGTCCGCACGCCCAGCTCTTGAATCACGTCGCGCCTGCCGCCCGCGGCCGCCGCCGCAAACCGCGGTGCAAAGGGGAGGCTCCCGATCGCCCCCAGAAACGGTCTTCTTCCAAACATGAGAAAGCCCTCCGGACGCATCTATCGTGACACGATCCGGAGGGCGCTTCCAGCGGCTTCGAGCTTTGCCCCGCCTCACAGCGCCAGGCCGAAGTACTCCTTCGCGTTCTGGTAGCAGATGCTCTTCGCCATCCCGCCCACCATGCCGAAATCGCCCGGCAGCAGGCCCTTGTCCATGTCCTCGCCCAGCAGGTTGCACAGCGTCCGCCGGAAGTACTCATGCCGCGGATACGACATGAAGCTCCGCGAATCCGTCAGCATCCCCACGAAGCGCGACAGCAGCCCGCAGTTGGACAGCGCGTTCATCTGCCACTCCATCGCCTCTTTCTGATCCAGGAACCACCAGCCGCTGCCGAACTGGATCTTGCCCGCGGTCTTGCCGTCCTGGAAATTCCCCGCCATCGTCGCAAACGCGTAGTTCCATGCCGGGTTCAGGTTGTACAGGATCGTCTTCGGCAGCGCCCCTTCCTGCTCCAGCGTGTCCAGGTACTTCGACAAAGCGTCGATCTGCGGCAGGTCGCCGATCGAGTCGAACCCCGTGTCCGGACCCAGTTCCTTCAGCCGCCGCGTGTTGTTGCTGCGCTGCGCCATCAGGTGCAACTGCTTCGTCCAGCCCTTCTCCGCGTCCAGCCGCCCGAAGTACAGCATCAGGAACGACGCGAACTGCGCCTGCTCCTGCGCCGACGCCGGGATGAACGCGCGCGACCGCTCGAAGATCTCCGCCGCCCGCTCTTCCGAGCACGGTTGCGCGAAGCTCGCGTTCAGCCCGTGGTCGCTCAGCCGGCAGCCCATTGCGTGGAAAAAGTCGTGCCGCCGCTTCAATGCGTCCAGGAACGCCGCAAAGCCCGTGATGTCCACCCCCGACGCCTTCCCCAGCCGGCCCAGCCACTCGTTGAACGCCTCCGGCTGGTGCACCGCGAACGCCCGGTCCGGCCGGAACGTCGGGAACATCTTCGTCTTCAGCCCCGACGACGCCGTCTGCTTGTGCCAGCCCAAATCGTCCGCCGGGTCGTCCGTCGTGCACACCGCCTTCACCTGGAACCTGTCCAGGATCCCCCACGCGCGCAGCCCCTCGCCCGCCAGTTGCTCGTTGGCCTTCGACCACACCTGCTCCGCGTTCGACGCGTCCAGCAGCTCGTCGATGCCGAAGTACCGCTTCAGCTCCAGGTGCGTCCAGTGGTACAGCGGATTGCGCAGCGTCGCCGGCACCGTCCTGGCCCACGCCAGGAACTTCTCCTTCGGCGCCGCCTGACCCGTCACCAACTCCTCGCTCACCCCGTTGGCCCGCATCGCGCGCCACTTGTAATGGTCGCCCTCCAGCCAGATCTCGAAAAGGTTCGCGAACCGCCGGTTCTCGGCCACGTCCTTGGGCGGTAAGTGGCAATGATAATCGAGAATCGGCTCGTCCTGGCAGTAGTCGTGATAAAGCCGGCGCGCCGCGGCGCCACTCAACAGAAAATCGTCATGGATGAAAGACATGGTTTCGTCCTCGAAAGGCTGAAATGTCAGTATATCGCGCACGCCGGAGTCATAATGAAGCAAGACGCCCGCCGCGGCCTCCGTGGGCCCGGGCGCTTGCCGAAATCCTATGAACTCATCTTCCCCCCTCTCCATCAGGCCGCGCTTCACGCCTGAACTCGACCCCGCTTTCCTCCCCGCTTCCCTCTGGAACCGTGAGTTCCGCTCTCTCGCAGCCCGCGAAGGCTCCGTTCCCATGAACCTCGCCCTCGAGCGCGCCGACGGCTCCGTCTCCCGCTTCGACACTTTCGTTCTCCCCGAAGGCTCGCCCCACTTCGAGCTGAACTTCCGCTACATCGAACGCATCGTCAAGTTCCTCCTCTGGCAGCGCGGCGGCTGGAAGGTTTACGCCGGAGGCCCCGCCGCCATCGGCGAGCACCTCCGCACGGTCTACGCCCCCGGCGGCGCCCGCGAATTCGACTACCACTTCATGGGCGGCGTCTACGAGCACCCCTTCATCGTCGAGATCACCTCCCCCGCGAAGGTCCCCTCTGAAAAAGAGGCCACCATGGCCCTCGGCCGCCACCTCGACGGCTGCCGCGTCGGCTTCGACCTCGGCGCCAGCGACCGCAAAGCCTCCGCCGTTCTCAACGGCGAGGTCGTCTTCAGCGAGGAGGTCCCCTGGGATCCCCGCAACCAGAACAACCCCCACTACCACTACGACGGCGTCATGGACTCCATCCGCCGCGCCGCCTCCAAGCTCCCGCGCCTCGACGCCGTCGGCGGCTCTTCTGCCGGCGTATATATCAACAACCGCGTCCGCGTCGCGTCCCTTTTCCGCGGTGTGCCCAAGGACGCCTTCGATTCTCAAATCGCCGGCATGTTCCTCCGCATCCGCGACGAACTCGGCGTCCCCATGGACGTCGTCAACGACGGCGAAGTCACCGCGCTCGCCGGCTCCATGTCCCTCGGCGACAACCCCGTCCTCGGCATCGCCATGGGCTCCTCCCTCGCCGCCGGCTACGCCGACACCCACGGCAACATCACCGGCTGGCTCAACGAGCTGGCCTTCGTCCCGGTGGACTACCGCGACGCCGCACCCGCCGACGAGTGGTCCGGCGACGGCGGCTGCGGCGTCCAGTACTTCTCCCAGCAGGGCGCCATCCGCATCGCCGAAAGCGCCGGCATGACCTTCACCCCCGGCCTCGGACTGCCCGAAAAACTCGTCGAGCTCCAGGACAAAATGAAGGCCGGCGATCCCCTCGCCCCCAAGGTCTACGAAACCATCGGCGCCTGCCTCGGCTATGCCGTCGCCCACTACTCGGACTTCTACGAGCTGAAGCACCTGCTCATCCTCGGCCGCGTTACCACCGGCGCCGGCGGCGACATCATGATCGATCGCGCGAAAGCGGTTCTCGCCGCCGAGTTCCCTGAGCTCGCCGCTCGCGTCAACCTAGCCCTGCCTGACGAAAAGAGCCGCCGCGTCGGCCAGTCCATCGCCGCCGCCAGCCTCCCCATCATCACGAAGTAGGAGAAACGCCATGCAACTCAGAAAGCCCACCTCCGAAATCTACTCCCCCGACGGGACGCCCGTCGCCGAGGCCCTTGCCCGCACCACCCACCTCGGCATCGCCGCCCACCAGGACGACATCGAGATCATGGCCATGGAAGGCATCCTCTCCGCCTTCGGCCACCCCGATAAATGGTTCTCCTGCGCCATCGTCACCGACGGCGCCGGCAGCCCCCGCGATAGCGTCTACGCCCAATACACCGACGCCCAGATGATGACCGTCCGCCGCGTCGAGCAGAAGAAGGCCGCCTTCGTCGGCGAATACTCCGCCTGCGCCTTCCTCGATTACCCCAGCCGCGAAATCAAGAACGCGGCCGAAACCGGCCCTGTCGAAGACCTCAAGGCTCTGCTGGACGCCTGCCGCCCCGAAGCCGTCTACGTCCACAACCTCTGCGACAAGCACGACACCCACGTCGCCGTCTCTCTCCGTACCATCGCCGCCATCCGCGCCCTACCCGCCGACGCCCGGCCTCAGTTCCTCTACGGCTGCGAAGTGTGGCGCGATCTCGACTGGCTCCCCGACGCCGCCAAGGTGGTCTTCAACTGTAGCGGCCACGAAAACCTCGCCGCCGCCCTGCTCGGCGTCTTCGACTCTCAGATCGCCGGCGGCAAGCGCTACGACCTCGCCACCCTCGGCCGCCGCCGCGCCCACGCCACCTACTACCAGTCCCACTCCGTCGACGCCGCCGACCTCATCAGCTTCGGCATGGACCTCTCCCCGCTCATCAACGACGCCTCGCTCGATCCCCTCGAGTACGCCGTCTCCCACATCCGCGGCTTCGAGCAGGATGTCCGCGACCGCTTCTTGAAGCTCCGCTAACCCCCTTATGAAGGCGCTTCTGCTCGTCCTTGCTCTGGCTCTGCCCATGACGGCGCAGCAGCGCCTCGTCCTTATCGACGAGGACGCCTCCGGCCCCGGCGGCACCAACCAGATGGCCATGCTGGCCCTGCTGCGCGCCCCCCGCGTCGAAGTGCTCGGCATCACCACCGTCACCGGCGACGCCTCATCCGCTGAAGCGGTCCGCCACACTCTCCGCCTGCTCGAAATCATCGGACGCACGGACGTCCCCGTCGTCCCCGGCGCCGCCGCCCCGCTCGTCCGCACGCCCGAAGACACCCGCCTCGCCGCCCAGCTCTACGGCCGCGCCACCTGGCTCGGCGCCTGGGGCCGCCCCGAATCAAAATCCATGCCAGAAGGCGAGCCCTCAACCAAACCCGCCGCCGAGGACGCCGCCCACTTCTTAGTCCGCCAGGTCCGTTCGCACCCCGGCAATATCACGATCTTCGCCGGAGGCCCCCTCACCAACATCGCCCTCGCCCTCGCCATCGAGCCCAACTTCGCCAAACTCACCAGTGGCATCGTCCTCATGGGAGGCAGCCTGAACCCCCGCACCGACGATCCCGAATTCGCCACCAGCCCCCGCCACGAGTTCAACTTCTGGTTCGATCCCGAAGCCGCCCACAAAGTCCTCCGCGCCCCCTGGCCCCGCATCGACGTCACCACCGTCGACGCCTCCCTCCAGGTGCCTTTCAACCAATCCACCCTCGACGCCGTCGCCCGCGCCGAATCCCCCGCCGCCCGCTACATCGCGAAGTACTCCAAGCCTGAATCCTACATGTGGGACGAGCTCGCCGCCTGCGCCCTTCTCGACCCCTCTCTCATCACGCAGTCCCGCGTCCTTTACATGGACGTCGATCTCAGCCACGGCCCCAGCTACGGCCACACCCTCACCTGGTCCGGCCAGCTCAAGCCCGACGCCCCGGTCCGCCAGGTCCGCGCCCACGTCGCCGTAAACGCCCCACGCTTCTACAAGTTCTTCGTCGATCTCATCGCCCGCCCCTGATCTCTCACTTCAGCGCGAACCCGCCCTCCAGCCCGCCCACCGCCACCTTGTAGTCCCCCGGCTCCACCATCCACTTGTTCTGCAGCCCCACGAACGCCAGATCCTTCGACGTCAGCCGGAACTCCACCGTCTTCGCCTCGCCCGCCGCCAGCGCCACCTTCTCGAACCCCTTCAGCTCCTTGTTCGGCGGCGACACCTGCCGGTACAAATCGCTCACATACATCTGCACTACTTCCTGCCCGGCCCGTGCCCCCGTGTTCTTCACCGTCACCGACACCGTCACGCCCGCCCCCCTCGCCATCACCGGCGCGCTCACCTTCAAGTCCGAATATGCGAACGTCGTGTAGCTCAGCCCGTGGCCGAACGGAAACTCCCAGCCCGCCGGGTTGTCCTGCGTGTTCTCCAGCGGCTTGTAGTCGTATGTCGTGAAGCCGTTCACGTTGCGCGGATAGCTGAACGGCAGCTTTCCGCTCGGGTTCGCCACCCCAAACAGAATGTCCGCAATCGCCTGCCCGCCTTCATTGCCCGGCAGCCCCGCCCACAGCACCGCGTCCGAATTCGCCGTCACTGACCTCAGCACCCGCGGCCGCCCCTCCACCAGCACCGTCACCACCGGCTTGCCAGTCCTCTTCAGTTGCTCCACCAGCCGGATCTGCGCCGCCGGCAGCGCCAGGTCCTCGATGTTGCCCGGCGTCTCGCAATAGGCCGGCTCGCCCAGCGCCGCCACAATCACGTCCACCTCCCGCGCCGCCGCCACCGCCGCCGCCACGTCCAACTCCTTCTCCCAGCTCACTCCCTGCACATATTTCGCCGACCCCTCCGCCACCGCCGCTTCCACCGCCCTTCGAATCGTCCGCTTGTCCTTCGGGTACAGCGCCTCTTTGTCCCCCTGCCACGTTAGCGACCACCCGCCGTTCATCACCGACAGCAGGTCCGCGTTCGGCCCCGTCACCAATACTTTCTTCCCCCGCGACAGCGGCAGCACCCCGTTGTTCTTCAGCAGCACCAGGGCCTCTCGCGCCGCCTGCAAGTTCGCCGCGTGGAACCCCGCCTGCTCAAACTGCGCCTTCATCGCCGCATCCGGCCGCGGCCGCTCGAACAGCCCCGTCTGCATCTTCACCCGCAGGATCCTCCGCACCGCATCGTCGATCCGCGCCACCGGCACCCACCCCTCCTTCACGCACTCCAGCAGTAGTTCGTAGAAGCTGAAGTCGTACGGCACCATGCTCATGTCCACGCCCGCCATCACCGCCATCCGCACCGCCTCCTTTGGTGTGGCAGCCACTCGATCCCGCGTATGCAGCCGCTTGATGTCCTCCCAGTCGCTCACGGTGAACCCCCGGAAGCCCCACTCTTTCTTCAGCACCTCCGTCAGCAGATGATAGTTCGCGTGCCCCGGCACGCCGCTGATCTCGCCCGAGTTCACCATCACCGTCGCCCCGCCCGCTTTGATCCCCGCCTCGTACGGCACCAGCACCAGGCCCCGCAGCGTCCGCTCGTCCAGAATCGCCGGCGTCCGGTCCTTGCCGTTGAACGGCATCGAGTAGCCCCCGTAGTGCTTCACGCACGCCGCCACCTTGTCCCGCGCCGCCATGTCCTTCCCCTGTAGCCCCTCGATGTAGGCTTCGCCCATCTTCGACGCCAGCAGCGGGTCCTCCCCGTACGTCTCCCACATCCGCGGCCACAGCGGCTGCCGCCCGATGTCCAGCACCGGGTAGAACACCCACGGAATCCCCGACGCCCGCGTCTGGAACGCCGAAATCTCCGCCGACCTCTTCACCAGCGCCGGGTTCCAGGTCGCCGCCGCCGAAATCGCGTTCGGGAACAGCACCGACCCCAGCGTGTACGTCGCCCCATGCACCGAATCGATCCCGTAGATCACCGGAATCTTGAGCCGGCTCTTCTCCACCGCATTCTGAATCGCGTTCAGGACCTCGTGCCAGTGGTCCACCGTGTAGGCTTCCCCGTTCACGTTCAGAATCGAGCCCACGTGGTACTTCAGCACCGCGTCGTCCAGCTTCTTGGCGTCCAGCTTGTGGTTGACGCCCACTCCGCCCGCCGTCACCACATCGATGGTCACCTGCGTCATCTGGCCGACTTTTTCTTCCACCGTCATCTGCCGCAGCAGCGCCGAAATTCGCGCCTCGGGGCCGGAAACCGCGGCGGCCCTGCGAGCCTGCGGCGCCGCCGCCGCTCCGCAAAGTAGAAAGAGAACCAGAAATCGGGACATCACGCTCCCATTCTCCGTGAACCCGGCCCCCCCGGCAACATCGGTTACACTCACAAATGTGCTTCCGGTCTTCCTCTTCCTTCTAGCCTCCCCCTGGACGCCCCTCTTCGACGGCGCCTCCCCCTCCGGCTGGCTCGAAGTCACCGGCAAACCCTTTCCCGTCAAGTCCTGGACCGTCGAGCAAGGCTGCCTCCGCTCGCTCGTCGTCGACGGCGGCTTCCAGGACATCCGCACCGCCGAAACCTACCGCGAGTTCGACTTCGAGTTCGAATGGAAAATCGAGCCCGGCGGCAACTCTGGCGTGAAGTACTTCCTCGACCGGGTGGACGAGCGGAAGGCCCGCACTGGGGAAGGGAACAACGCCCGCGGCCGCGGCCCCGAATACCAAATCGTTGATGACGACCACAACGCCGACGCCCTCTCCAGCCCCTCCAAACGCACCGCCGCCCTCTACGGCAAGCTCCCCTGCGTTCGCCAGGCCGCCCGCCCCGCCGGCCAATGGAACTCCTCCCGCATCGTCGCTTCCGGCGGCAAGGTTCAGCACTGGCTCAACGGCATCCTCGTCCTCGAATATGATCGCGAGCCCAAGGACTCCCCCATCGTCCTCCAGAACCACCACTCCGCCGCCTGGTTCCGCAACCTCCGCCTCCGCCGCCTCCCCTGATTCAAGGGATCCGCGCCAGCATCTCCCGCACCCCGTCCGCGCACAGCGCCGCCGCGTGCTTCGACGCCGCCGGTAGCCCGTCCACCAACTCCTCCACCGCCGCCGCAATCGGCGTCCCCCGCAGCTCCGCCAGCGTCCTGCCCACCAGCCACTCCGCCAGCGCCGACCCGCAGGCGATCGATGCCGTGCACCCCTGCGCCTGAAACGCCGCGTCCGTCACCACCCCGTCTTCCACTTGCACCGTCAGCCGCAGCCGGTCCCCGCACGCCATGTTCTCCACCCGCACGTCCGCCGCCGGCGCGTCCACCGCCCCCGCCCGCCGCGGGTTTCGAAAGTGCTCCAAAAGCCGCTCACTGTACAATGGAAGACAAGCTCCTTGTCCATCTTCTTCCACCCTGCATGCCTCGCACAATGATCGTAGTCGCCGGTGTCCTCCAGCGTGACGGCAAAGTCCTCATCGGACAGCGCATGGCCCGCGATCGCCACGGCCTCAAGTGGGAGTTCCCCGGTGGCAAGGTGGAAGCCGGCGAGACCCCCAAGCAGGCCCTCCGCCGCGAGCTGCGCGAGGAGCTCGGCGTCGAAGCCGAAATCGGACCCGAAGTCGCCCGCTACGAGCACGGCCTGCCCGGCCGCACCCCCCTCATCCTTCTCTTCCACCGCGTTGACTCCTTTGACGGCGAGCCCCGCCCCGAAACCTTTGAACAGATCCTCTGGGAGGACCCCCTCACCCTCCCCTCTTTCGACTTCCTCGACGGCGACCTCGACTTCGTCCGCCGTATCGCCCGCGGCCAGGTTCGCCTCCTCCGCTAGGTGGGGCAGGCGGCCACGCCTGCGGCCGGCCTCCAGGCCGGCCAAAACTAACTTCGATGCGCGTCCCTCCTCCAATCTGCGAAAATGGAAAACAAGGGTACCTTCTCCGAATCCACCCCAGCATGCTCCTCCTCCTCCTCCTTTGCCTCTCCGCCCAAGCCCAATCCCCGCCCCTTGTCCAGCAGACCATCGTCGTCACCGGAACCTGGGAGCCCCTCCCCCTCGAAGAGGCCGACCGCGCCGTCCTCTCCCTCCCCGTGCGCCCCCAGCGCCTCCTCTTCAACACTCTCGCCGGCGTCCTCCAGCTCGACCCCTCTCTCGACCTCCGCCAGCGCGCCCCCAACGGCCTCCAGGGCGACCTCTCCATCCGCGGCGCCACCTTCGGCCAGACCCTTGTCCTCTTGAACGGCCGCCGCATGAACGACCCCCAGTCCGGCCACCACTCCCTTGACCTTCCCGTCCCCCTCGA
>DAHVTI010000432.1 GCA_027324255.1 Bryobacterales bacterium
ACCTCGAGGCCCGGCGCGACCTCGCCTACGCCTGGTTCGCCCGCGCCGCCGCCGCCGGCTGCGACTCCCAGGCCCTCCGTCAAGCCATCGTCACCTTCCAGTCCATCCTCCAGTCCTCCGCCGCCTCCCCCGAGGACCGCGACTCCCTCTCCAACCTCCAGGGCCGCGCCCGTTCCTGCCGTTGACCCACCTTCCCGCCCTTGCCCTTTCCCCCATCCCTGCGGTACAACCAATCTTTCGGATGTCCCAGCCCCCGCACATGCCGGAGACGGCCGCCCAGTCGCTTTCCGTCAAGCGCGCCCAGGTCGATTTCCATAACTTCGCCTCCCTCGGCGAACCCGACCGCGCCCTTGCCGCCTACGCCGACGAAAACTCCCGCCGCGCCGCTATCCTCAAGGGCAACATCGACTTCTGCCCCGTCCTCTCTCCTTTCCTGGAACTCGGCGCCAACGCTGGCCACACCTCCTACCTCCTCGCCAACCAGTTCCAGGCCGACGGCTTCGCCCTCGACCTCTCCGCCGACGCCCTCCGCCACGGCCGCTTCCTCCGCACCGCCTGGAACCTCCAGCGCTCTCCCGTCCTCACTGCCGGCGACGCCACCCGCCTCCCCTTCCGCGACAACTCCATCGCCTTCGCGATGACCTTCCAAACCCTCTCCCAGTTCCAGGACTTCGAATCCGTCTTCCGCGAGGTCCACCGCGTCCTCGCCCCCGGCGGCGTCTACTACTTCGCCGAAGAGCCCATTCGCCGCAAGCTCACTCTCCGCCTCCACCGCGCCCCTTACCCCGAGCGCATGAAGCCTTGCGAAAAGTGGATGTACGACAACGGCCTCCTCGACTTCATCGCCATGGATGTCATCGGAGCCCACCAGGAGGAGTCCTTCGGCATTCGCCAGAACCACCGCCATTACTTCGTGGACTGGCTCGCTCTGATCGGCAAGTACTTCCCCGAAGGCCGCGTCCTCGCCTTTCCCCGCGGCCATGGCTGGGCCAACCAGGCCGTCATCCGATTCTTCCGCCTCTTCCCCGGCTACACCGACGCCCGCTCCGCCAAGTTCCTCGGCGGCACCATCGCCGCCCTCTGCCGCAAGGAAGGCGAACTGCCGCCCGGCCTCTCCTGGCAGAACTCCTTCGCCTGTCCCGATTGCGGCGCGGACCTGCCTTTCTCCGAAGAGGTCCTCGTCTGCCCTGAGTGCTCCTATCGCGCTCCGAAAGAGGAGGGCGTTTACAACCTCCTCCACACAGCACTCAAGGAGGAACTCTATCCCGGCAGCCGCCCAGACACCCTCGACTTCTCCAAGCCCGGCCACGAATCCGGCCTGCTCGAGGGCTTCTTCGAGCTCGAAGGGGACTTCGGTAGCAAGTACCGCTGGATCGGCGCCCGCGCCGTCGCCCTTCTCGCCCGCGTCCGTTCCGGCCCCCAGGTTCTCCGCGTGCGAGGCTACGCCCCCAACGTCGCCACCGTGGACCTCCGCGCTAACGGCATCCCCCTCGGCAGTTGGAAACTGGACCGCCCCGGCCTCTTCGTCCTCGAAGCCCCCCTCCCGGAAGCTCAAGACTATACCGTAGAAATCCTCGCCTCCCCCACCCTCCCCGAACTCGGCGAAGGCCCCCGCGCCATCTCCGTCACCCTCTCCCTCCTCCGCCTCCAGCCGCCGTCCGGCTGACGGCCGCGGGCCGCAGAAGCCGAAGGCGTAGGAGGCCAACGCCTCGTACACAGCCAATCTCCCCAATGTTTTAAACAACTTCCACGAAAACGCTTTTTCCCGTATGCGACACTGTTGTGCGGGGTAGCAACCGCTGGCCAGCGCGTCCCCCTCGCCTCAGTAAGGCGGCCGCTTCGGCGGTTCATAATCCAGGCAACTGCCCAGAGCAGCAGCCGGCGAAATGTAAGTCCTGATGAGCCCGAAAAATATGGGGCCTTCTCCGGAAGGCCCCAGGCGAACCGGGTCCGTTCCACCACCCTTGAGCGGGAAGGCGGGGCTGAGCCCGGGCCTCCCCATGTCCGCTGGAACTTTTTCCTTCGCCGCAGTGTCTCTATTGGTAACGGCGCGGCAGTAAAGGCGCTACAATGGCTCTGCGGAGGCACCCATGTTGCCGGCTCAACCCGATTCCGAGCTCGGTTGCGAACTCGCCCCCCCCGAATGGCCGGGGTGGCCCGACGAAGGGTGTCTGCTCGATGGTCTTCGTTCCGGTTCTGAGGAGGCCTATGAGGCTCTCCTGGAACGGTTTCAGTCTCCGGTCTACCACCTCGTCCGGCGCCTGATCGACGATCCCACCGAGGCCGGCGATGTAGTCCAGGACGTCTTCCTCAAGGTGTTCCGGAACGTCGGCGCTTTCCGCGGCCAGAGTTCGCTGAAAACCTGGATCTATCGAATCGCGGTCAACGAGGCGCACAACCGCCGCCGCTGGTTCGGTCGCCACCGTCGCGCCGAGGTCGGACTGGAAATGGAAGGCGAGGGTCGGGATTATCTCGACCAGCTCAGCGATTCCACCCGGTCGCCCTACGACCTGGCCCTCAATGAGGAGGTCAAGTCGGCCATAGAAGCCGCACTGGCCAACCTCAACCCGGTTTTCCGGTCCGCCGTCGTTTTGCGCGACCTGGAAGACCTGAGCTATGAGGAAATTGCCGACGTTCTTGACGTTTCGCTCGGCACGGTGAAGTCCAGGATTCTGCGCGGACGCGAGTCCCTCCGCAAGGCCCTGGTAGAACAGTTGGAACCCTCTCGGGGCCTCGCTTTCACGCCCCAGACGGCCTCCGACTAGAGGTCTGGATTGCGATGGACTGCCAACTAATCAGGTCGATGCTCTCCTCCTTCCAGGACGGATGCATGGTCGACTCCGAGCGTCGAGCAGTCACGGCCCACCTGGCCCGCTGCGGCGAATGCTCCCAGCATCTGGGCCAGTTGGAGTTGGTGCGTCAGTCGCTCCGCGCCGTGCCCCGGCGCCCCATGCCCGCTCATGTCGTCTTTTCCCTGCGCTCCCTCGCCTCCCGGGAAGCGGCCCGCCGCCGCTACTACGCAGGCTTCCGCGGCGCCGTTCGCGGTTTTGCGGAGCGCGCCTCCCTGCTCGCCAACAACCTCATGCGGCCGCTCGCCCTGCCCGCCGCCGGCGGCATCGCCTCCGCTGTCTTCCTCTTCTGCATGGTGATGACCAACTTCCAGGGCATCATCCGCCAGCATCCCAACGACGTTCCGCTCGCCTTCGCCACTGAGGCCAGCGTCCGCAGCGTCCTCTTCGAAATGGCCGAGGACTCCGAAATCACCGTCGACATCCTCGTCGACGAACAGGGCCGCGTCATCGACTACTCCTTCCCTGACGGCTTTGGCACCCTCCACACCGCCACCATGCGCCGCAAGCTCGAGTCCACCCTCCTGCTCGCCGAGTTCAACCCGGCCACCACCTTCGGCCAGCCCGTCTCCGGCTGGGTCCGCGTGAAGTTCACCGGCCGCAGCCAGATCGACGTCAAGGGCTGACCTTCCTCCTTGGGCCGCCCTCTCGGACAACACTTTCTCTTTCAGCGCTCCATCCTGGAGCGCATCGCTCACGCCGCCTGCCCCACCCCGCCGCCCCTCTGCATCGAAATCGGGCCCGGCCCCGGCGCGCTCACCGAACTACTGCTGGAACGCGCGCCCCATCTCCTCGCCGTCGAGCTCGACCCCGCCCTTGCCGCCAATCTCCGCCAAAAGCACGCCGCCGACCCGCGCTTCGAACTCCTCGAAGCCAATGTCCTCGACGCCGGCCTGAGCGGCCGCGGCCCCGCTGTCGTCTGCGGCAACATCCCCTACTACATCACCTCGCCCATCGTCGAAAAGGCCCTCTCCCTCGGGCCCGACCTCATCCGCGCCGTCTTCCTCATCCAGAAGGAGGTGGCCGACCGCCTCGCCGCCCGCCCCGGCTCGCGCGACTACGGCTATCTCACCGTCGCCACGCAGGCGCTATGCACGGTCGAGAAACTCTTCGTGGTGAAGCCGTCGTCCTTCCGCCCGCCGCCCAAGGTCGATAGCGCCGTCGTGCGCCTCACCCCGCGCCCCGCGCCGCTCGTCCCGGACTACCCCGCCTTCCTCCGCTTCGCCTCTGCCTGCTTCCGGCAGAAGCGCAAGACCCTGCGCAACAACCTCAACCGCGCAAACATCCCCTACGCCGCCCAGCGTGCCGAGCAGCTTTCCATCGAGCAGTTGATCGAAGTCTTCGCGGCCGTGTGAAGCCTACTGCTTCTTGCACTTCCACTCCATCACCATGTCCCCCGCGCCCTTGGCCGTCAGCGTCATCTCGTTGCCTTTGGCCTCGCCCGAGTAGTTGATGGTCATCTCGTTGTCCTGGAACTTTACCTTTAACTGGAACGACACCTTGTCCCCGTCCACCTTGCCGTTCTCGATGGCGGACTTGCCGAACATCGGGCTGATGGCCTCGCCCGTCAGCGTCGTGCCGTCCACCTTGAAGACGAACGTGCGCTCCATGGAGCCGTTGGGGCCTTCGGCCGTGCCTTTCCAGGTGCCGGAAATGTCGGCCGCCAGCGCCGGCAGCAGGAACAGGGTGAGCAGTGCGATGAGGCGTTTCATGGGTGTTCTCCTTTTCGGACCACGGCCAGTATACACCGCCCGTGCGATACTTAAAGATTAATGGTTCGAGTTCGTTTCGCTCCTTCCCCCACAGGCTATCTGCACATCGGCAGCGCCAGGACGTTCATCTTTAACTGGCTCTTCGCGCGCCGGCAGCAGGGCACCATGATTCTGCGCATCGACGACACCGACGTCGAGCGCAACACACAGGCTTCGCTCGATTCCATCTTCGACGGCCTCAACTGGCTCGGCCTCGGCTGGGACGAGTTCTACCGCCAGAGCGACCGCTTCGATCTCTACCGCCAGGCCGCCTGGCAGGTCTTCGAAAAGGGCCGCGCCTACCGCGACTTCACGCCCATGAACGCCGCGCCGGAAAAGGAAGCCGGCGAAGGTGGCTGGCTCTCGAACCCCGGCATGCGCGAACTTTCCCGCGAAGAGAGCGACCGCCGCGCCGCCGCCGGCGAGCCCTTTGTCCTCCGCTTCCGAGTCCCGCGCGATCCCGTGCGCGCCGTCACGTTCACTGACCTCGTCTACGGCGAGCAGTCCAAGTCCACCGCCGACATCGAGGATTTCGCCCTGCTGCGCTCCAACGGCGCGCCCACCTACCACCACGCCTCCTGCGTCGACGACGCCGGCTTGCGCATCTCCCACATCGTCCGCGGCCAGGACCACCTCTCCAACACCTTCAAGCACGTCCTGCTCTTCGAGGCTCTCGGCGCCGGGGTGCCGCGCTTCGCCCACCTGCCGCTGCTCATCGCGCCCGACGGCGCTAAGCTCTCCAAACGCAAGCACGGCCCCGTCGTCTCCGTCATGACTTACCGCGACGCCGGCTTCCTGCCCCACGCCTACGTCAACTTCCTCTGCCTGCTCGGCTGGAGCCCCAAGGACGACCGCGAGAAGATGTCGCGCCAGGAGCTGATCGACGCGTTCTCCTTCGAGGGCGTCAACCGCTCCAACGCCGTCGTCAACTTCTCAGAAGAGGATCCCATCGATCCCAAGGCGCTGTGGCTCAACTCGCAGCACCTCTACGCGCTCTCGCACGACGAGCTCGCCACCCTGCTCCTGCCCGTCTTCGAAAAGGCCGACTTCCACCCCGACCCGGTCAAGGTGCGCCAGGTGACCCCGCTCATCCAAGAGCGCATCAAGACCCTCAACGACGCCCCCGCCGTGGCCGACTTCTTCTTCGTCGGCCACCTCGCGCCCTACGACCCCGCCGAGCTGATTCCCCAGAAGGGCGACGCCGCCCTCGCGCTGAAGGTCCTGCGCCACGCCCGCCAGGTCCTCGCAGCCGCCGAGTTCACGCATGCCGGCCTCGAAGCCGCGCTGCGCGCCGCCGCCGCCGAACTCGGCGTCAAGGCCGGACAGATGTTCCAGCCCATCCGCGTAGCCGTCTGCGGCCGCAAAAACGCGCCGCCTCTCTTTGAAACTTTGGAAGTGGTGGGCCGCGACGCCTGCCTCAATCGCATCGACTCCGCGGTCGAGCTGCTCGACAAATAGGAAAGCGATTCACCCATGAGCGAAGCCTCCACACCCAACGGCGCTCCGAATCACGAAGCGCCGCGCCCGTCGAATTTCGTCCGCGACATCATCCTGCAGGACATCGCCGAAGGCAAGCACGGCGGCCGCGTCCACACCCGCTTCCCGCCGGAGCCCAACGGCTACCTCCACATCGGCCACGCCAAGTCCATCTGCCTCAATTTCGGCCTCGCGCGCGAGTTCAACGGCAAGTGCAACCTGCGCTTCGACGACACCAACCCCTGCAAGGAAGAAGTGGAGTACGTCGAGTCCATCGAGCGCGACGTGCGCTGGCTCGGCTTTGAGTGGGACGGCCTCTACTACGCCTCCGATTACTTCGGCCAGCTCTACGAGTGGGCCGTCGAACTCGTCAAAAAGGGCAAGGCCTACGTCTGCGACCTCACCGCCGAAGAGGTGCGCCAGCACCGCGGCACGCTCACAGAGCCCGGCAAGGAAAGCCCCTACCGCAACCGCAGCATCGAGGAGAACCTCGACCTCTTCACGCGCATGAAGAACGGCGAGTTCCCCGACGGAAGCCGCACCCTGCGCGCCAAAATCGACATGGCCTCGCCGAATCTCAATATGCGCGACCCGGTGATGTACCGCATCCTCCGCGCGTCCCACCACCGCACCGGCGACACGTGGTGCATCTACCCGATGTACGACTACGCGCACGGCCAGAGCGATTCGCTCGAAGGCATCACCCACTCCATCTGCACGCTGGAATTCGAAGACCACCGCCCGCTCTATGAATGGTTCATCCAGGAGCTCGGCATCTTTCCTTCCCGCCAGTTTGAGTTCGACCGCCTCAACCTCACCTACACCATGCTCAGCAAGCGCCGCCTGCTGCAACTGGTGCAGACCAAGGTGGTGAACGGCTGGGACGATCCGCGCATGCCCACCCTCAGCGGCATCCGCCGCCGCGGCTACACGCCGGAGGCGCTGCGCCTGTTCTGCTCCCGCATCGGCGTGTCGAAGACCAACGGCATCATCGAGCTCGGCCTGCTGGAACACTCCCTCCGCGAGGATCTGAACAAGCGCGCTCCGCGCGTGATGGCCGTGCTGAAGCCCCTGAAGGTGGTGATCGACAACTACCCCGAGGGCCAGGTGGAAACCATGGAGGCGGTGAACAACCCCGAGGACCCCGCGGCCGGCACGCGCCAGGTGGAGTTCTCGCGCGAGCTGTGGATCGAGCAGGACGACTTCCGCGAAGTGCCGCCGAAAGGCTACTACCGCCTCTCGCCCGGCAAGGAAGTGCGCCTGCGCTACGGCTACCTGGTCACCTGCACGGGCGTGGTGAAGAACGGCGCGGGCGAAGTCGTCGAAGTGCACTGCACCTACGACCCCGCCACCAAGGGCGGCAACACGCCGGACGGCCGCAAGGTGAAGTCCACCATCCACTGGGTTTCCGCCGCCCACGCCATCGAGGCCGAGGCGCGGCTCTACGAAAACCTCTTCCTCACCGAAGATCCCAACGACGCGCCGGAAGGCCAGGACTGGACCGCCAACCTCAACCCTCGCTCGCTCGAAGTGCTCCAGGGCTGCAAGCTGGAGCCCGGGCTGCGTTCAGCCAAGGCGGGCGACGGCTTCCAGTTCGAGCGCCTCGGCTACTTCTGCGTGGACCCCGACTCGACGGCGGAGACGCTCGTCTTCAACCGCACCATCGGGCTGCGCGACACCTGGGCCAAAATTGAAAAGGCCCAGAAAGCGGAGAAGAAATGATCATTCTCGGCATCGGCGGCATTCTGAAGGACGCCGCCTGCGCGATTTTGAAGGACGGCGCGCTCGCATCCGCCGTCGAGCAGAGCAAGGTGGCCCCGCACCATTCGCACGGCGCGCACTCGGGCCTCCCGCTGGAGGCTGCCAAGGTCGCCCTGCGCCTGGCCGGCGCATCGGAAAGCGACGTGCACTCCGTGGCGCTGGCCCGGCCCTTCCACGAGCGGCACGGCACGCGCCACCTGCACCTGGAACTGCGCGACCATTTCCCCAACGCGCGCATCGTCAGCGTGGAGCACCACCAGGCCCACGCCGCCTCGGCCTACTACGCCTCACCCTTCGACCACGCCACCGTTCTCACGCTCGACAACTCCGGCGACTTCCGCTGCGGCTCGCGCTGGCGCGCCGAGGGCGCCGCCATGCACCTCGAAAAAGAGATCTCCTTTCCTGACTCGCTCGGCGACCTCTACAGCCGCGTCACCGAGCTGCTGGGCTTCAAGCCCGCTGCCGACGAGCACAAAGTGCAGTGGCTCTCCACTTCCGGTGAGCCCGTCTTCGCCGATGTCTTCCGCCAGATCCTGGTCCAACCCGGTGTGGGCCTGCGCGTGGACCAGGGCTGGTTCGATACCGATCGCACGGGCAGCGGCGGCTTCGGCGCGCGCTTCTACGCGGCCCTGGGCCTGGAGGAAGGCGCCGAGATCCCCGCCGAGATGAAGCCGCGCATCGCCGCCAGTGTGCAACTGGCCGTGGAAAAGCTGGTGCTTGAGATGGCGGGCGAAGGCGAGAACCTCTGCCTGGCCGGCGGGCTGGGCCTGAACGCCCTGCTGGTGGCCGCCCTCGAAAACTGCGGCCAGTGGAAGAACGTCTTTGTGCAGCCGGCCGCCGGCAACAGCGGCACGGCCCTGGGTGCGGCCTACTACGCTTGGCACAACGCCCTGGGCGAGACGCGCCGCGCGCCGCTGAGCACGCTGTGCCTGGGGCCGTCGTCCACCTCGGAGCAGATCAAGAAGGTGCTGGAAAACTGCAAGCTGCGCTTCCAGTACCTGCTCACCACCGGCGAGCTGCTTTCTGCCGCCGTCGAGCAATTGGCCAACGACAAGATCCTGGCCTGGATGCAGGGCCGCATGGAGTTCGGCCCGCGCGCGCTGGGCAACCGTTCCATCCTCGCCTCGCCGCTGAACGCGTATTCCACGGAAAACCTGAACGTGTTCATCAAGCACCGCGAGCCGTTCCGCAAGTTCGCCGCCTCCGTCCCCGCGGAGCTGGCCGCGGAGTATTTCGACGTGGGTCCGAACGCGCGCTTCCTCACCACGGTGGGCCGCGTGAAGCCGGCGCACCGCGCCACGTTCGAAAGCGCCGTGCTCGGCGACGGCCTGGTCCGCGTGCACACCGTCGACGCGGAAGAGAATCCGCTGTTCCACAAGCTGCTCCACGCCTGGGGCGCGAAGACCGGCCTCCCCGTGCTCTACAACACCTCGTTCAATCTCTTCGGCGACCCGATGGTCTGCACCCCGCGCGACGCGGTCCGCAGCTTCTACTCGTCCGGCATCGACTCGATGCTGGTCGGCCACTTCCTGCTGGAGAAGTAGACAGCCAGACTGCCGGCTTCAGGCGGAGCGATTCGCGGCGCCGGCCAGGTAGAGGCCGATGCGGTCCGTCGTCCACGTGGCAACGCCGCAGCCGAAGAAGTCGGTGTCTTCCGTCCAGATCGGACAACCCAGCGCCAGGGCCGCCGCCAGAACCGGCCAGTCGTCTTCATCCCGGGTGGAGATGCGCTCGCGGGCGATTGCCTCGAACGGCGCATAGGCGTCCGGCCCGACGAGTTGGACCAGCACGACGAGCAGGTCGAACATGGCCATCGCTGGAGCCGCCGGCAAACGCCGGCGCTCCAGGATCGCCGGCAGGTACTTGCGCGCCTCCCGGAAAGCGGTATCCGGAGCGAAGAACTCCACATCTCCCGAATACTCTCTCAGCAGGCGAAGCACGCGGGATCCCAGCACGGCACGGACCAGGATGTTGGCGTCGAGCACCAGCATGATCAGCGCTTCCGGGGCCTCCGTTCACGCCGCAGTTTTCTGAAGTCAGACACGATCTCTTCTTCGCTCGTTCCCGCGGCGGCAATCAGTTCCTGCATCTTCTCGCCGGCGGCGCGCAGGGCTTCGAGGTCCGCCTGGCTCGCCTTGGGACGCGTGGGGACATAGATGCCGATGGTAGCGCCGTGACGCGTGATGGCGACAGGCCGCCTGGACTCCAGATAACTGGCCAGGTTTTCCCGAAACTCCCGTATTCCGACTTTCGTGGTCTGCATCTGACACCGCCTTGATTGTGTACACAATGATAACACAACCGGGCCGCGGCTTCGTTCAGCCGGCCGGGCGTCTCTACGATGCCGAAGCCCGCAGCGGCATGGCGCGCACTCGCTTGCCCGTGGCGTCGAACATGGCATTCGCCATGGCCGGGGCCACGGCGATGATGGGGGTCTCGCC
>DAHVTI010000233.1 GCA_027324255.1 Bryobacterales bacterium
CCGCAGCCCGCCGTCGTTCGTCGCCAGCGTGGCGTCATAGGTGAAATTCACCGGATGATCGTCCTTCAGCGACAGCCCGCCGTTGCTGCCGACGTTCGGCGCGTCCTTCGTAAACCCGGCACTCACTCCGGCTGCGCCGGCGTTGTAGAACGACGCATTCGTGATCGTCCCGTCGTGGCAACTCAGGCACAGCAGGCTGTTGTACGCCGCGCTCCCCGCCACGGAGCTGTCGGTCGGGCTCAGCGCCGACGCGTTCATCGTCGCCGAACTGTACGGCGTGTACGCCGCCGTCTTCACCGTGATGTTCCATAGCAGGGGCGCATCCACCGTCATCGCCAGCTTGTGCGGGGCATGGCAATATTCGCACGCCGCGCTCGAACCACCCGCGTTCAGCTTGTGCCCGCCCAAGTTGTTCGGATTCTTGAAGCCGTCGATCTTGTAAGCCGCCGGGATCCCCTGCGCGGCCGCGAACCCCGCGGCGAGAACCAGCCCGCCCGCCAGGGTGAATAGTCGTTTCATAATAGTTCTCCATTTCAATGAAGGTGGTTGATTTGCCGTTGTTCGGAAGGCCTGAACCCGCGCCCGTTGGCGCGCTCAGTCTCCTCCCAGGTACTGAAAAATCTGCACTCGCCGGTTGACCTGATCCGCCACCAGCAGCCGGTTCGATCTGTCGATGAACACCGACGCCGGCAGCCGGAAGCTCCCCGCCCCTTCGCCGAAGCTCCCAATGAACAGCAGCAGCCGCCCTTCCCGGTTGAAAATCTGGACGTTGCTGAAGGACGCGTCTGCCACGTACAGGTTGTCGTCGCTGTCCAGCGCCACCCCCTTCGGCCGGTCGAACATACCCACCCCCGTCCCGTGCTCCCCAATCCGCCGCAGGAACTTGAGCTCCGGGTCGAAGGCCTTCACACAGAAGTTCAGCGTGTCGCTCACGTAGACCGTGCCATCCTTGCCCAGCGCCACATAACCCGGATAGTTGAACTCGTCGTCCTCCTCCCCTCTCTTCCCGACTGAGCCCGCCGCCGCAAAGTTGTCCAGCATCAGCGCATGGACCTTGTGCGCTTGCGAATCCACCACCAGCAGCCGATTCCTCGCCTCGTCCACAGCCAGCCCCACCGGGTTCACCAGCCGCTCCTTCCCTGCCGTCCCGATCGTCGCCATCAGTTCCCACTTCGGGTCGTAAACCTGAATCAGCTTCTGCCGTACATCGCTCACGTACACCCGGTCAGCGGAGTCAATGGCTATCCCCAGCGGATTTGTCAGCCTGCCCCGCCCCTCGGTCCCCAGAAGGTCGAGCTTCTTGCCCTCCAGGTCAAAGACGAAAACCGCTCCTCGCAGCGTATCGGTCACATAGATCCTGTTCCGCGAATCCAGTGCGATCCCTGCCGGACGTTCGAAGCTTAAGGCCGTCACCGCCTCGTCTTCATTGATCAGGCGCGCAATAAACCCTTTCTTCTTCGGCGGTTCGACGTCCAGGCTGCCTGAAAGCGACTGCAAGTACCTGATCCGCGGCTTTTCGGGCGGCAGCGGCCATACCAGGTTCTCCGGCTTGGCGGCGGGCGCCGCCTTCTTCCGGGCGCCCTGCTTGCCCCGCTTCCCTTTCTGACCAAGCACAGCCGGCGCCGCCGCCAAACTGCACGCCGCGCGCAGCAACTGCCTCCGGCTCCATTCCATTCCGATCTGGGAACTCTCTGTCATAATCCTCACTTGGCGTGGCATCGGTCGCACAACGCCTGTCCCCGCTGTTCCTGTACGTACATCTGTCTGTGCGCCCCGGCATGCGGCTGGTGGCAGCTCAAACATGTCATCCGCGCCTTCCCGCCCGACGACCGGTCCCCGGCGCCCGCCGTCGGATGCCCGATCAGCGGATGGCCTTTGCCCGCGCTGTCCACCAGGATCTTCCTCGCGCCCTTCACCAGATCCTCCGGAACTTCAACGGCTCCCAGCACCACGCGAGCGCCCCCGTCCTTCTTCGCCGGATTCGCCCGGTAGTCGTGGCAGTCGTTGCACGCCGCGTTGCCTTCGGCCCGCAACTGCTTGCCGAACCTCCCGCCATGCGCCTCGTGACAGATCGTGCACGATTCCCCCACCGGCCGATGAACGAACTTCTTCCCCTCCGTCAAGTCCGCATGGCACGTCGAGCACAGCCGCGTCACCGGCCGCCGCAGCCCGAACTTCTGGTTCGTCGCGTGCGGATCGTGACAGTCCGTGCACGAGTTCTCATCCGACTTCATCAGCGTGTGCTGGAACTTCGACTTCCGGTACTTTTCCTCCACATCCGCATGGCATCCGAAGCACAGCGCGCTCACCGACGCCTCCGTCAACACCACCTTCCCGTCCTTCGGCGCCTTGTGGCAGCTATCGCACTCCCGCGCCCCGAACGGCCCGTGCGCCTGCTCCGCCATCAGCTTCGGCTGGTCCGACCCGTGCGGATTGTGGCAGCCTGAGCACTCCGACTGAGCGAACGGCTGCCCTTTGTGCGCCGCGGCGATCTTCTGGTCCGCCGCGTCGTGGCACAT
>DAHVTI010000461.1 GCA_027324255.1 Bryobacterales bacterium
CGTCCTCGAATACTCCGGCCCCCTCCGCAACGAAGCCGGCTTCATCGAGCTCCAGACCCACCGCCAGGGCTTCTGGCTCGAATTCAAGCACCTCCGCGTCCAGCCGCTCTCGCCGGCACGCTCCCGCGCCGCCGCCATGGAACCGGGAAATGGGGACAGGAATCACCCATTGCCCCGCCGCCCCTTCCGCCAACCCAACCTCGCCGGCACACCGCCCCTGGCCCCGCCGTCGCCTCGGGTGTTCCCGTCTCCGCCCCGGCCGCTCTCACTTCCCCGGCGCCGCCCCCATCCGCCGGAACCGCTCCGTCTCCTGGTACATCTCTTTGTCCTCGAGCCGCGCCAGCAGAAACGCCCGCACCTGCGCCGTCGTCCCCGTGAACACCACGTACTCGCTCCGCGCCATCTGCGCGATGTCCAGCTTCCCAGCCTGGATCAGCGCCTCGAAGTACTCCGGCTTCAACGGCATCACCTCCAGCCGGTCGCCCTCCCGCTTCATCCGCCAGAACGAATAAGCCGGAATCGCCTGGCTGTCGTCCGGGTTCTTCGCGCCCCGCATCTCCAGAAACGTCGCGCCGCCCAGCCGCCCCGTGCGCACCACCAACGCTTCCGTGTCGTCTCCCTCGCGGTGCGTCACCTGGTACGTCTGCCCCTGCGGCGCCTCGATCACCCACTGCTCCTCGCCGCCCACCTCCTGCCACACCCCGGCCAGCCCCGCGTCCACCGTCACGTCCCCGTCCCTGAGCAGCGGCTGCAGCGACAACGGATAACAGCCCGCCAGCATCAGCATCCCGCCCAGCGCCGCCGTCCACGCCGCCATTCTTCTGCGTCTCATCGGCCTGCCTCCTTCAGTAGTTTCACCGCCGTCTCCACCAGCCGCTCGCCGCTGCCTTCCGCGCAGCGTGCCGTCACCACTTCGTAGTTGCCCTGGCTCCACGCCTTCCCGTCCGGCACGTACCCCAGATGCCCGTTCGCCAGCGACACCACCACCGTGTGCCGGAACGGCGACCGCCGCCGGATCTCCATCCCCAACTCCGCGAAGATCTCGCCCGGCAGCCCCACCCACGCCACGTCTTTCCCCAGCGCAATCACCTGCACCTCCGCCTCCAGCGGACGCCCGCCGCGCTCCTCCACCGCCAGCACCCGCATCGCCTTCACCAGGTCGAGAAACGGCGCCGCCCCCGGCTTGCCGTACTTCGCCGCCACGCCCCGGGCCCACTCCACGTCCTCCGGCTTGTGCGGCGCCAGCGGCAGCGGCGCCACCTCCCGCAGCGCCCGCAGCTCGCCCGCCCCCGCCGGCTCCAGCTTCGCGTAAGTGCGGATCACCTCCCCGGCCAGCACCGTCCCAATCCGCTGCGCCTCCCCATGCCCGCTCTGCTTCCGCCCGCTCTTTACGTCGATGTGATTCACGTTCCCCGCGCACCCCAGCGTGAACGTCGTCATCCCGCCCACCGCCCCGCTCACCAGCCGCGACATCGTGTACGGATAATCGGCCGAGATCTCCGTCCCGCCCACCGTGTCCAGGTGCAGCCCGTAGTTCACGTAGGTGGCCAGCACCATCCCGTCCTCCCTGGCCACGGATACCACCGCCACCCGCCCGTCCGCCGGCCCCGCCGGCCGCACAATCTTCGGGTTCAGCTTACCCGGGTTCCACCCCACCGTTCCGTCCGTCATGTAGAACCGCCGGTTGAACGCCAGCGTGCTCTCCTCCCCCTCGCCGGCTGTGATCCGCGCCGCCTTCAGCTCGGCCGCCGCCCGCTTCACGCTCTCGGCCATCCGCGCCGGCACCCACTTGGCGTACACCCCCTTCATCTCCGGACCCGTGTGAGCGTGTGTCGCGCTGATCATCACCCGCTCCGCCTTCAGCCCCGTCTCCGCCTCGATCAGCCTCCGCGCCTCCGCCGCCACGCCGTCCGGAATGTGGATCACGTCGCAGCTCACCAGCGCCGCCCTCTGCCCGCCGCTTTCCACCACCAGCGCCCGCGCCCATAAATCGTCGTGCACACCGGTCGAGCCCCGCTCGTGGAAGTACCCCGCCATCGGCGTTCCGTCCGGCGGCGTGATCTTCACCCGCGCCGTCCCGGCGCGGAAATCCCCCGCCCAGGCCAGTCCCACAGCCATTATCGCCACGAGTGTCTTCATATAGAAAAACCGCCGGACCCCAAGGGCCCGGCGGCTCTATGCTATCGTTTTTCCGGCTCGAGGTCAGCGCCCCGTCAGCACCTTCGGCGTCGCCAGGTAGCCCACAATCACGTCTTTCTTCACTTCGTTCACCACCAGTTCGTAAGGCTGCCGCGCCTTCGAAGTGTAGAACTGCACCGGCTCGTTCACGCCCTTGTCCTTCTTCTCCACCCGCTTATCGTCGGCCGTGATGTCCACCGTGTACCGGTTCTTCTTCTGGTCCGCTTTCTTCAACTGCAGCATGATGTCGCCCACGCGCTGCGGCTGCTTCATCTTGCGCAGGTTGAACTCGAAGTAATTGCGCTCGCCCAGCGCCTTCAGCGCCGCCAGTTCCTTGCCGTTGGTCGCGATCAGCCCGCTCTGCACGCCCAGGTCGCCCGAGACGCTCTTCAGGCTCGCGATCGTCTTGTCCAGCTCCGCCTTCGTGCTCGACAGATCCGTCTTCACCGTCCCCACTTCCGTGGAGACTTCGCCGATCTTCGTCGTCGCCGCCGTCGCCGTCTGCTCAACTTGCGAAATCTGGCCCTTCAGTTGCGCTTCCGCCGCCTTCTGCTGCTGCGCCAGCCGCGCTGCCAGATCTTCGGCATGCTTCTGCGCGTCCACCTTCGCCTGACCCACCGCCATCGACGCCTGACGCCGCGCGGCTTCCAACTCGTCCTTCAGCGTGTCCAGGTTCCGCTGCGCCGCCGCCGATGTCACCGACGACGTCTCCTTCACCCGGCCCACTTCCGCCAGCAGCGTCTCGCGGTTCTTCGCCAGCTCCGCCTTCAGCGAATCGATCTGCAGGAACAGGTAAACGTTCGCTGCAATCAGCGCTACCACCGCGCCGAACAGGATTGCCATCTTTACTCCCGATCCGCCGCCGCCGTCGGGCGATGGGAGCACGTAGTTCGGTTGCTGACCGCCCTGTGGGGGCATGTATTGGGGATCGCTCACTGCTTTGTACCTTCCTCTCGTCGGAACCTATCGTTCCGAGTGTTAATATTTTATCACTTGTGCCGGGCTCACCCAGATGGATGCCCTCCGCCACCGCCCGGCTTCATCCGTTTTCCCCGCCTTCCCCAGCCGCCCCCCGCGCCCGCCCGAAATCCAGCATTTCCTGCTTCGGGATCCCCGGCTCGAAACACCGCCGGCACCGCGCCTCGTACATCCCCGTCGCTCCCACCACAATCAGATCGTCGCTGCCTACCAGCCGCTGCGTGTGCTTCGCCGGATTCCCGCACCGCAAACAGATCGCCAGCGTCTTCGTGATCGATTCCGCCACGCACAGTAGGTCCGGCATCGGCACGAACGGCCGCCCCATGTAGTCCGTGTCCAGCCCCGCGATGATCACCTGCTTGCCCGAATCGGCCAACTGCTGCGCCACTTCCACCAGTTCCTGCCCCAGGAAGTTCGCCTCGTCGATCCCCACCACCTGCGTCCGCCAGTCCAGCTTCTGCAGGATCTCGCCCGCCCCGCTCACCACCTCCGACTTCATCCGGCTGTCGGCGTGGCTCACAATCTCGTTCGCCGAATACCGCACGTCGATCACCGGCTTGAAGACCTGCACCCGTTTCCGCGCAATCAGCGCGCGCCGCAGCCGCCGGATCAGCTCTTCGCTCTTGCCCGAAAACATTGGGCCGCATACTACCTCGATCCAGCCGAGGTGTCCCGTCATAATGTCCATCGCCTGTCAGGATATAACGCCTGCCGTCCCCTCGTCCTCCGTGCTAGCCTGACCCTGTGAAACGCCTCGCCCTCATCGTCCTTCCAATCCTCCTCCTCTGCGCCGCCGCCTGGTACTCCTATCCGCCCCTCCGCCACTGGTCCCTCGCTGCCGCCGGACGCGGCAACGGCTGCCCCCCATCCCGCGCCTGGGCCATCGAGGCCGAGAAAAAGGAGCTCACCCGCGTCAAGGACGACATCCTCTCCAAAATCCGCCTCCTCCAAAAGGAGTTCCGCGGCCTGGAACTCTATCAAACCCCCTACGGGCGCTTCTGGGCCCCCGAGGGTAGCCGCTATATCCTCCCCTTCAATCTCGCCGAGCAGGCCACCCACATCTACGGCCCCCCCTCCCAATTCGTCCACCAGGGCGACGTCGTCCTCGACTGCGGCGCCAACGTCGGCACCTTTGCCCGCTTCGCCCTCGACGCCGGCGCCCGCCTCGTCGTCGCCATCGAGCCCGCCCCCGACAACCTCGAATGCCTCCGCCGCAACTTCGAAAAGGAGATCGCCGAAAAGCGCCTCGTCGTCTACCCCAAGGGCGTCTGGGACAAGGAGGATACCCTCGAGCTCCTCGTCGACCACGACAACCAGGCCGCCGACAGCTTCGTCATCCACCGCCAGGGCGCCAAAGCCGTCGCCCGCGTCCCCCTCACCACCATCGATCACATGGTCTCCGAACTAGCCCTCGACCGCGTCGACTTCATTAAAATGGACATCGAAGGCGCCGAAGTCAAAGCCCTTTACGGCGCCCGTAGTACCCTACAGCGCTTCCACCCCCGCATGTCACTATCCGTCTACCACCAAGCTGACCATCCC
>DAHVTI010000482.1 GCA_027324255.1 Bryobacterales bacterium
GACAGGCGCGATGGCGATGGCAGGCGCGGCGGCGCCGGAGGAGAGCCGCGCGCCGGAACGGCTGGCGATGAGTGAAGCGGAGTTCCGCGGATTCTACGAACGCACGGCCCGGCCGCTGAAGGCGTACCTGTCGCGCGTGACCGGGAACACGGCGCTGGCTGAGGATCTGCTGCAGGAGTCCTATTACCGGATGCTGCGGGCGGAACTGCCGGCGATGGACGCGGGGCAGTGCAAGAGCTACCTGTACAGAACGGCGACGAACCTGGCGCGAGATCATTTCCGTGCCAGGAAGTGGGAGGCGGGTCCGCTGGAGGAGCGGACGGCGGGGGCGGCGCCGGAAGCAGGGGCGGCGATGTCGGCGGACGTGCAGAAGGTGTTCGGGGAGATGACGCCCGGAGAGCGGCAGATGATGTGGCTGGCATATGTGGAGGGAGCGAGCCACCGCGAGATAGCGGCGGTGACGGGGGTGAAGGAAGCGAGCATCCGGCCGATGCTGTACCGGGCGCGGCAGAAGCTGGCCGGGA
Source organism: Bryobacterales bacterium (assembly GCA_027324255.1). Lineage (GTDB taxonomy): Bacteria > Acidobacteriota > Terriglobia > Bryobacterales > Bryobacteraceae > Paludibaculum. The sequence goes on from DAHVTI010000482.1 coordinate 525, forward strand.
TCCTGCGGGAGAGGGGGTTGGGACGATGAGCTGCGAACGCGAGCGCGAAGTTGCGGCGGCGGTGAGGACGGGGGAGTGGACGGAAGAGCTGCGGGGGCACTGGGCAGGCTGCGAGGAGTGCGGCGAGGCGGCGCTGGTGGCGGAGTTCCTGTGCGAGGCGGCGGCGACGGCGGACCGGCAGGCGCCGGAGGCGGGGCTGGTGTGGTTCAAGTCGCAACTGCGGGCGAGGCGGGAGGCGGCGGCGCGGGCAGCGCGTCCGTTGGAGATGGCGGAGCGGGCGGCGGCGGTGGTGGCGGTGATCTGCGGCGTGGTGGCGGCGGCGTGGTTGAGCCGGACGGGGACGCTGGCGGCGATGGTGGGGGTGGCGGCAGTGTTCCTGATGGGTGCGGCGGCGGGGGGTGCGCTGCTGGTGGCGCGGTCGAGGAAGTGAAGGGGCGCGGCTCTCTACAATGGATAGAGAGACGCGCCATTATGTTTAACTTCGAATACCAGAACACGACCAAGATTTTGTTTGGGAAGGGCCAGATTGGGGCCATCGGGAAAGAGATTGCGCCGGGGTCGAAGGTGATGATCACCTACGGGGGCGGATCGATCAAGGCCAACGGGGTGTACCAACAGACGATGGACGCCCTGGCGGCGTGCGAGGTGATCGAGTTCGGGGGGATCGAGCCGAACCCGGAGTACGCGACGCTGATGAAGGCGGTGAAGCTGGGGCGGGAAGAGAAAGTGGACCTGCTGCTGGCGGTGGGGGGCGGGAGCGTGCTGGACGGGACGAAGTTCATTGCGGCGGCGATTCCGTTCGCGGGCGAGGAGTGGGACATCGTGAAGAAAGGGGCGGCGGTGGAGCGGGCGGTGCCGCTGGCGACGATCCTGACGCTGCCGGCGACGGGGTCGGAGTCGAACACGTTCGCGGTGATCAGCCGGCGGGAGACGAGCGAGAAGCTGGCGTTTTCATCGGTGCACAGCTATCCGAAGTTCGCAGTGCTGGATCCGGAGACGACATTTTCACTGCCGGAGAAGCAGGTGGCGAACGGGGTGGTGGACGCCTACATGCACACGCTGGAGCAGTACTTGACGTTCCCGGGGAAGGCGGAGCTGAACGACCGGTTCGCGGAGGGGATCCTGCAAACGCTGATCGAAGTGGGGCCGAAGACGCTGGCGGAGCCGCAGGACTACGACGCGCGGGCGACGTTCGTGTGGTCGGCGACGCTGGCGCTGAACGGGCTGATCGGGTGCGGGGTGCCGCAGGACTGGGCGACGCACATGATCGGGCACGAGCTGACGGCGCTGTACGGGATGGACCACGCGCGGACGCTGGCGGTGGTAGCGCCGCACCTTTACAGGGTGTGCGGAGAGGGGAAGAGAGAGAAGCTGGTGCAGTACGCGGAGAGGGTGTGGGGGGTGCGTGAGGGGACGGAGGAGGAGAGGGCGGAGGCGGGGATCCGGAAGACGGAGGAGTTCTTCGAGAGTCTGGGAGTGCCGACGCGGCTTTCGCGGTATGAGGGCGTCGAAGCGGACACGCCGAAGATGGTGGCTTCGCGGTTGAAGGGGCGGGGGTTCACGCAGTTGGGTGAGAAGGGGGCGGTGACGCCGGAGGTGGTGGAGCTGGTTTTGAGCAGGAGTTTGGCGGCTTAGGATCCGCGCCAGGTTGATTCGTGCCGGGCCCGCCTCGCGGCGGGCCCTCGCTTTCCTTGGGTTTTCAGCCTCAGGCGAAGCTGTACTTGTCGGCCTTGTGATCCCAAAGCACCTTCTTGCCCTGCCGGTAGCTGAGCACCGACATGAAGCCGGGGATCGCCGCTTCATAACCGGCCGACGGCGGCGCGATGGGCTTCTCCACCCCGATGATCGAGTTGAGGAAGTTGCGGATGTGCGCCTCCACCGCCAGGTTGTCGTTGTTCGGAATCGTGATCGACAGTTCCTTGCGGGCCTTGATCGTGTCCGACACGCCCGGATAGGACTCCGGATAGAAGTTCAGCGTCTGGCGGCTGATGACCTCGATGGTGCCGTCGTTGCCCATGAACTGCTCGCCGTAGCCGAAGCGCTGGTTGCCGAGGTAGCAGGAGTAGTTGATGTGGAACTTGCTCTCGTAGTCCATCAGCACGCTCCAGGTGTCCGGCACTTCGCGGTCGTCGTTCTCGGTCCAGCGGTAGACGCCGCCCGAAGCCATGACGCTGTTCGGGATGCCCTTGTTCATCACGAACGCCGTGATGTCGGTCTGGTGCACCATCAGGTCCGTGGCGATGCCGCTGGAGTAGTCCCAGTACAGCCGCCACTGGAAGTAGCGCGGCTTGTAGAAGGGTCTTTCCGGGGCCGATCCGAGGAACCGTTTCCAGTCCGTGTTCTGCGGAGTGGAGTCCTCCGGCAGCGCGTAGCGCCAGGCCGCGGCGCCGTTCGGAAGTTGGTTGCGGTACCAGAACGCGCGCACGTAGTGGCAGTCGCCGATGAGGCCCTGCGAGATCATCGTCCTGGCCATCTGGTACAGGCTGTTCGAGCGGTTCTGCGTGCCCACCTGCACCACGCTCTTGCTCTTCGCCACCGCGCGCATGATCTCCTGGCACTCTTCGACGGTGTGCGCCAGCGGCTTCTCGACGTACACGTTCTTACCCGCGGCCAGCGCGTCCAGCAGCATGCGGTGATGCAGGTGCTCCGGCGTGGCGATGATCACGGCGTCGATCGACTGATCGGCCAGCAGTTGCTGATAATCCACGAAGGTCTTGGGCGTGCTCTTGGCGTGTGTGGCCACCACGTCCTTGCCCTTCGCCAGGTTGCCGGAGAACGTGTCGCACAACGCCCCCACCGTGAAGCGGCCCTTGTTGCCGACAAACGCGCGTTCCAACAGATACCGGCCGCGCCCGCCGGTCCCGATCACGCCCAGCGTGATATTGTCGGTGGCGCCCAACGCCGGCAGCACGGCCGGCGCCGCGGCGATCGCCGCCGCCTTTGCGACAAAGTTGCGCCTTGAGAGTTCCTGGCTCATCGATACTCCTAGCTCCTTCCGGTAGAGACCCTTTTCTCCCCAAATCAAGCATACCCGAACCGCGGGTCCCGCTCCATCCGCCTAGACGCTGCGGATTTCCAGGGCCTCGCTGAGGCGGTAATGGCCGCCCCTTTGGGTCTTCAGTTCAATGGTCCGCGCGCCGTAGCGCACCCGGCACTCGCCGCCGAGGCGCGAAGTGACGACTGCTTCCTTGAGCCGGCCGCCGTCCCACTCCATCGCGACCTCGAAGCCGCCCCGCGACACCAGCCCCCTCACCCGGCCCTTCTTCCAGGCCCGCGGCAGCGCCGGCAGCAGGTGCACTTCCCCCGCATGGCTTTGCAGCAGCATCTCGACCACCGCCGCCGTGCCGCCCAGGTTGCCGTCGATCTGATAGATGGCGCCGCGGCCGCAGAAGAAGTTCGGGTGAGTGGTGCGCGTCAGGATGGAGCGGAACGATGCGTAAGCCCGCTCGGCGTCGCCGAGCCTGGACCAGCAGCAGCTCGCCCACGCTCCGGGCCACGCGCCCGTCACCTTGTTACGGCGTATTACGAAGACCCGCTCGGCCTCGAACAGGCGCGGCGTGGCGGGCGTGATTTCGTAGCCCGGATACAGCGGATAGTAAGGCGACACGTCGTGCCGCGGAGGGTACTCCTCGAACTCCTTGTGGTACTCGAGAAGCTGGCCGTGTTCGCCCACCTGGTACTCGGGCAGTTTCGCGAGCTGTCCGGCCAGCTTCTCCCGGAAGCCCGTGTCAACGCCCAGCAGCCGCGAGGCTTCCATCACGTTTCGGAACAGCTCCCGGATGATGGCGAAGTCGAGTGTGGCGCCCTGAGCCACACCGGAGTGGCGCCGCTGGCCGCTCGAGTCCGTGTAGTAGAACTCGTTTTCAGGCGAGGTGCTCACCGGAGTCGTCAGCCGGCCGCGGCCGTCGTCCTTGAGCCAGCCGGAGTAGAACTCGGCCGCGCCCTTCATGACGGGGTAGGCCTGCCGCGCCAGGAAGTCGCGGTCCAGCGTGTAGCGGTAATGCTCCCAGAGATGCTGGCAGAACCAGCCGCCGGCCATCGGCCAGAAGGAAAACGTCGACAGGTTGTCCACCGGCTGGGCGCCGCGCCAGATGGTGGTGTTGTGGTGCAGGACCCACCCCGGAAGGTGGTACATTTCGCGCGCCACCTTGCCGCCTGTTACCGCCGTTTCCCGCAGCATCCGGAACAGCGGTTCGTGGCACTCCGAGAGGCCGGTCGTCTCCGCCGGCCAGTAGTTCATCTGGATATTGATGTTGGTGGTGTAGGCCCCGGCCCATGGCGGGATGACGTCCACGTTCCAGATGCCCTGGAGGTTCAATGGCTGCGTGCCGGGCCGCGATCCGGCGATCATCAGGTAGCGGCCGAACTGGAAATGAAGCGCATCGAGCGCCGTGTCCGGCTGCGTTGCGGCCGCTTGCAGCCGCTGGTCGGACGGCGTGGTGGGGCTGGCGCCCAGATCCAGTTCCACGCGGTCGAACAGCGCCTTGTAGTCCTTGACGTGCGCCGCCCGGAGGCTGGCGTAGGACTTGCCCGAACAGGCCGCCAGTGTGGCGCGGTTCTGTTGTGCCGGCTCTGCTCCTTCGCGCGTCGGGCTCCTGTCGAAGCCGCTGAAGCTGCTCGCCACGGCCACCAGCAAAACGGCGCTCGTGGCGTCTTTCACTGTAAGCCCGGCGGCGTCCGCCGCCACCGTGCCGCCTTCCGTCGTTGCCTGAATGCGAACCTCGAAGCGCATGCCCTTTCCGCCAATGGCGTCGCCATACAGCACGCGGGCCGCGTTGGGCTTGCGGGCGCCCTCGGGCGTGTAGATCTCCGGATACTTGTGCTGGTCGCCCTTGCTCTCGATGAAGTCGAACTCGCGGCGGATGACGAATCCGGGCAACTGGCCAGCCACCGCGATTTCGTTGGGCGCCGCCGCCTCCGTCTTCAGGTTCGGATGCGCCGAGTCGAGCGAAACGCGGAAGCTGACGCGGCCGGGCGCATCGCCGCTGAGCCGTATGGCCAGCACGTTGTCGGGATGCGAGGTGAAGAACTCGCGCTCCATCTTCACGCCGCTGTAGACGTAGCGGACGCGTGCCAGCGCCGAGGCCAGGTCCAGTTCGCGCTGGTAGCCGCCCACGTCGTGCGTCGGCGAAAAGCGGATGCGCAGCTCGCCCAGCGGCTGGTAACAGGGCTGCGCGCGTCCCAGCCAGTGGCTGGTGACGTACTCGCCGGCCTCCGCGTACTGGCCATTGCGGATCATGGCAGTGACGCTGTCGAAGTCCTTGGTGATGTCGAGCGGGATATCGCTCGTGCCCGGCTCCTCGGAGTAGAGCGTGTCCTCGTTGAGCACGATGCGCTCTTCGCCCGGGATGCCGAACACCATGGCGCCCAGCCGCCCGTTGCCCAACGGCACGGCCTCCAGCCAGTGGTTGGCGGGTTGCCTGTACCAGAGCGTCAGAGGTCCGGGCGGCTGGCCCTGGGCGAAGACGGCGCGGCGGAGTGCGGCCAGCGCTCCCAGAATCGAGACGAAGCTTCGACGCAACATAACTACTCCCTACAAAGAAAGCGGGCCGCCGGGGTTGAAGCCGGCGGCCCTCAGCGGTTCGGAATGGATTAGAAGCTCAGGCGCAGGCCGAAGCGGAACATCCGTTCGTCGATGCCCTCGCGTCCGGTGTTCTGCACGCCGGTGATGAGGCCCGGCTGGCTGGAGCTGATGTCCGAGCGCGGGTTGCCGAAGTGCGGCGTGTTGGACATGTTGAAGCTCTCCGCCCGAAACTGCAGGCCGAAGCGCTCCGTGATCTGGAAGCCGCGGTAGACGCTCATGTCCACGTTAATCAGACCCGGGCCGCGGAGTTGATCCCATCCGGAGTTGCCGAAGCGAGCCGCGGTGACGGGCGCGTAGGCGGTGATGTCGAACCAGCGGTCGCGGGTGCCGTAGATCTCCACCTCAGGCTTGATCTGGTCGGCGATCTGGCTGTTGCCCGGAGCGTTCAGCGAGCCGCCGGAGGTGGTGACGCTGAAGACGCCGCCGGTGTACATGGTGAGCATGCTGTTCACCTGCCAGCCACCCAGCAGCATGGCGCCGAAGCCTTCGGTGACCCACCGCTTGCCCTTGCCGAAGGGCAGTTCGGCGGAGGCCATGGTGTTGAAGGTGTGGGTGTGGTCGTAGCTCCGGACCACCTTTTGGATCAGCGGCCAGTACTCCGGCGTGCTGTTGGTGTAGCCGTCCACGCCGTTTTCATTGCCGCGCGGCCCGAGAGCCTTGGACCAGGTGTAGGTGAAGCGGAGCATGGTGCCGCCGCTCATGCGGCGCTGCAACGTGCTCTGCAGCGAGTCGTAGTAGGACCGGAAGCCGCCGGCGTTGGAGTGGAAGTTGGTGTCCGCGGTGCGGCCGAACTTCACGTTGAGCACGCGGCTGGCGTTGCCGCCGCCGATGTAGCCGTAGTTGGAGTTCCAGCGGTTCTGCAGGTTCACCTGGCGATTGCCGACGTAGCCGGCTTCAGCCGTCCAGCTGTGGCCCAGGTCCTTCTCGAACATGAGGTTCCAGGACTGGATGTAGCTGCGCTTGAAGTTCGGGTCGGCCAGTTCGAGCGACACCGTCTTGGGCGGCGTGACGATGCCGTCGCCGAGGTTGGGGGCGGGCACCGTGGGCAGGCCGCTGGAGATGGGCGCGTAGTACTGGTAGCTGTTGGCGGCCGGGAAGTTGTCGATGCTGACCATCGGGTAGGTCTGCAGCGGATTGCGGCCGATGTTCACCGGATCCCACGATATGCCGTAGCCGGCGCGAACCACCAGGTTGCCCGTCGGGCGGTAGGCGACGCCGAGGCGCGGCGCGAAGTACTTCTTGCCCATGGTGAAACCGCAGTTCTGCGGCTGGCTGCCGACGCCGCACATCTTGAGCAGGCCGGTGTTGAAGTCGAAGATCTCCAATCCCTGGCCGTTGATGCGCGTCGGCACGCCGAAGTAGTCCCAGCGCAGGCCGAACGACAGCGTGACCTTCTTGGTGACGTCCCACTTGTCACGGGCGTAGAGGCTGTGGGCCCAGGTGCGCGTATAGCCGGTGGTGACGCGCGTGCGCCGTTCCATGCTGGTCGGCAGGCCGAGCAGGAAGGACGAATAGGAGTTGTAGTCGTTCACCGACGTGCCGACCGTGCCGGTCACTTCGCGGTTGAAAGTAAAGCCGCCCGGATAGCCGGCGGGCTCATTGCCGTCCATGCCCATCCACAGCGCGTCCCAGCCGAAGCGGAGGTTGTGCTTGCCTTTCACCCACGCGAGGCTCGCCACGTACTGCGCCTGAGGCAGCCGCAGGCCCCACGGGGAGTTGCTCTGCGCGCGGCCGTAAGTGGGGAAGCCGGTGACGGCAAAGCCGGGCCAACCGCCGTAATTGCGGTTGGGGCCGTTGGTGCCGGGGATGCCGAGGTACTCGAGACCGAGGTTCTCATCCAGACGGGTGTTTTCCACCGCGTTGTCGATGACGGTATAGCCCATGTAGCCGTCGATGACGACGGTCGGGCTGAGCGTGTACGCCGCCGAATAGGTCATGGTCAGCGTGTTGCCGATGCCTTGTCCATCGTAGGAGCCGCGGCTCTCAATGCCGGTGCCGCCCAGCGCGCCGTACAGCGGCGGGTTGGTGAAGCTCCAGTCCAGGTAGCTGATGCGCGCGTTCAGGTTCAGCCGGTCGGTGGCCTGCGCGCTGAACTTGGTGTCGATCACGTGGCGGTCGTACAGGAACGAGCCGTTGGAGAAGTAGTTCGTGCCCAGGGCGCTGACGTTCCCGTAGTTGGGGTTGGGCGTCAGGTCCACGATTTTCTTCGTGATGGGGCTGATGCGAGCCGCGGGGACAAGATTGCCGGCGAACGGCGTGCGCCCGCTGCCGTTGGCGGCGCCCGTCAACGGATCGAAGATCGGCAAAGACGAAGCCGACATGTCGCCCGACTTCATCGCCGGGGTGGGCACCACCACGGTTTGGAAGCTCGACTGACGGTCCGGCGTGCCCTCGTAAGAACCGAAGAAGAAGATCCTGTTCCTGATGATCGGCCCACCGACGGTGCCGCCGAACTGGTTCAGAATCCGCTTGTCCTTGCCCCGGTTGGAGGCCAGGAAGTAGGGCCGCGCCTTGAGGTGCTGGTTGTTGTGGTATTCGAAAGCGGAGCCGTGCAGTTCGTTGGTGCCGCTCTTGATCTGCACGTTCACGGCCGCGCCGCCGGCGTAGCCGAGTTCCGCCTCATAGCTGCTGCTCTGGATGTTGACGGCCTGGATGGCTTCCAGCGCCGGCACGTAGCCGCCGACGTGCGGCAGCCAACTGTTCCACGCCGTCGCGCCGTCGATGCGGATGGCGGTGGACTGGGCCGTGGTGCCGTTGGCGTTCAGTTGCAGCGAACGCGACGGGTTGGCCGAGATGGAGTGCGCGTCGCGCGGGGGCGCGATGCCGGGAATGGCGACGAGCAGGGTCTGGAAGTTGCGCGTGACGGGCACTGGCACGTTCTGCAGGTCCGAGGCGGCGACCTCGCTGCGGACGTCCATCGTGTCGGTTTTGAGTACAGCGGCCTGCGCGCTGACCTCGATGGTTTCGCTCACCTGGCCGACTTCCATCTGGAAGTTGACGCGGACCATGGCGCCGGCCGCCACGCTGACCTCCTTGCGGCTGGCACTCTTGAAGCCGGGGGCGGTGATGGACACCGCATAGACACCGGGGGGAACCGTCGATGTGGCGTATTGCCCTTCCGTGCCGGTGGTCAGTTCCCACTGCTGTCCCGTCCCGGAGTTGACTACCCTGACTTGGGCCTGTGGGATGGCCCCCGCGGATGCGTCGGTGACGGTGCCGACGATGGAGCCGTAGAGAACCTGGGCGCTGACCGGTGCGACTGACGCCAGCGAAAAGATGCAAAGCAGAATAAATATGCTCTTCATTGAACACCCCTTACGCAATGGCGCGGGACGATGGAGACATGGCAAGCCTTCCGTCCCGTGCCGCCTTTGACCTCAGTTGCAGCATATTCGCGAAAACCCTTGGTGTCAACGTTTACGTTCGCGTTGAATTTCGGATTCCGAAACCTCCTCCGGGAGGCTTCACCCCGCGCGCCCACGGAGATATACTGGCGGCGCCTGAAATCCTACGGGCAGGAGAAACCGCGTGAACCGCAGACATTTTCTCATGAGTTCCGCTGCCGCCACGGCCGCGCAGTCGACCGCGCTGGCCAGCCCCAACGATACGGTTAGAGTCGCC
>DAHVTI010000491.1 GCA_027324255.1 Bryobacterales bacterium
GCCCGGCCGCAGCGGCCTGCAGATCCTGGAGGCATTGCGAAAACTGGGATCCAACATCCCCGTTCTCCTGCTCACTGCCAAGGACTCGGTTGAGGATCGCGTGCGGGGACTGAACGCCGGGGCCGACGACTATCTTGTAAAGCCCTTCGCCTTTGCCGAACTGACGGCGCGGATCAGGGCCTTGCTTCGGCGCAGCCATGACGAGCCGGCGTCTTCGCTCCGCTACCAGGAGTTGGAAATGGATCTGGTTAGCCGGATCGTCAAGCGCGGCAGCCGCACTATCGATCTCACGGTGCGGGAATTCGAAATCCTGGAGTACCTGCTTCGCCGCCAGGGGGAAGTCGTCTCCCGCGAGATGCTGGCCCGCAATGTCTGGAAAGAGCCGTCCCGGCCGACTCCGCTCGACAACGTCATTGACGTACACATGGTACGCTTGCGCCGCAAGATCGACGAAGGGTTCGAAACGAGATTGCTGCAGACCGTCCGCGGCGTCGGATTCACCCTGAGAGCGGAGCCGGCATGACCTTCCTCCATCCCGGCAGCCTTCGGGCACAACTCACCCTATGGTACGTGGGCGTCCTCTCCGCCATTCTCTTCCTCCTCAGCTGCTGCATTTCCGCCGTCATGTTCTTCGAGCTTCGGAAGCAACTGGACGACCACGCGATTGAAGAACTCGAGACCGTCGAAGGTTTCCTGCGCTTTCATCCCGACGGCACTTTGTTCCTCGAAAGCACGGACCACGACCATGTCATCCCAGCCACAGCGCAGGAGAGATTCATCGAGGTGCTTTCGCCGGAAGGGGCGGTGCTTTTCAGAAACGAGATCCTCGGCAGCCGCTCGCTTGGAGGATCTCCAATGCCGGGGGAAGGCCAGCAGACCTATTCCGAACGGTCGGTCCGTTTGGCGGACGGCACTCGCGTCCGTCTGGTGAGCAGGAACCACAAGGTTCAGGGCCACCCCACCATCATCCGTCTCGGCTTCAATCAGCAGGTGCTGTGGCATCACTTTCTGCGCGTGGCCGCCGGCCTGTTCGTGGGCCTGCCCCTGGCCTTGGCGCTCGCAGGGCTGTGCGGCCACTACCTGGCACGGCGGGCTCTTGCGCCCATGGCCGCCATGGCCCGGCGCGTCCAGGAAATCAACGCCGAACAACTGAATACCCGCCTGGAGATTCTCAATCCCCAGGACGAGGTGGGCCGCCTGGCTGCCGCGTTCAACGAAACCCTGGCCCGCCTGGAGCGATCCTTCGAGCGGATGCGCCAGTTCACCTCCGATGCGGCGCACGAGCTGCGCACTCCCCTCACCGTGATTCGCAGTGTTGGAGAGGTCGGACTGCAGAAGCAGGCCGATGGCCAGTACTACCGCGAAGTCATCTCGAGCATCCTCGAGGCGTCTGACCGCCTCGGCCGGCTGGTGGACGGCCTGTTGGCGATGGCTCGCGCCGACGCCGGCCAGATCCAGATCGAACGAACACCGCAGGACGCGCTCCGGCTGGTGCGCGACGCTGCCGCCGTCCTCGAGGTGCTGGCGGAAGAGAAGTCGCAGAGCCTGTCCGTGGAGGGAGTGGACGGCCTGCGGATCACCGCGGATCCATCCATCCTCCGGCAGGTCGTCCTGAACCTGCTCGACAATGCCATCAAGTTCGCTCCGGAAGGCGGCCGCGTATGGTTGCGGGTCCTGCAGGCGGACGGAGGCACCGTCGCCATTGAGGTCGAAGACGACGGGCCCGGCGTGCCTGTCGAGCATCAGGACAAGGTCTTCAACCGGTTCTACCGCGCGGATCGCGGCCGCGCTCGCGAAACCGGCGGCGCGGGCCTCGGCCTCGCCATCGCAAAGTGGGGAGCCGAAGCCAA
>DAHVTI010000504.1 GCA_027324255.1 Bryobacterales bacterium
CAGCATGTACTCTTCCAGCGGCCCGGCCGTGCCCCAGCAGCTCTCCACAAAGCGGATGCGCCGCGCCCCGGCCCGTCCCATCAGGTGCGCCATCACGGCGGCCGTCTTCGGATGCGTGTAGTGCGTCACGCCCAGCGGCCGCCCTTCAAAGCGCAGCGCCGGGCTCCCTGTCAGGTTCAGTTTGATGGTGACGGTCTTTCCGCCAACCAGCCTGGCGAGGCCCCCCAACTGGTCAAACATCGAGCCCATCACCGCGGCCAGATCTGCGTCGTAGGAAGGGCAGCGCGCCACGGCCACGGGCGGTGCGGGTGCGGCTTTCAGCGATACTGCCGGAGCCGTGCCCAGTGCGGCAAGCAGTTCTCTGCGGGTCATTGACTCCAGTGTAGCGGTAGAATCCGCTTATGCGTGCAGCCGCTCTCTTTCCCCTCCTCTGCGCCGCGGCGTGGGGAGCCGATGCAGACCTCATCCTTCACAACGGCAAAGTCATCACCGTCGATGCCCGCTTCAACATCCGGCAGGCCGTGGCCGTCAAGGCCGGACGCATTGTCGCCGTCGGCTTGAGCCGCGACGTGCTCGCCCGCGAGCGCGGCCCTCACACACAGGTCATCGACCTCCAGGGCAAAACAGTCCTGCCCGGCCTCATCGACGCCCACGTCCACGCCCTCGAAGCCGGCTTGAGCGAATTCCGCGAGCCGCTCCCGCCGCTGAATAGCATCGCCGCCATTCAGGACTACATTCGCGCCAAGGCCAAAACCACGCCCAAGGGCGCCTGGATCGTCGTTCCCCGCACCCTGCCTCCGCGCCTTAAGGAGATGCGCTTCCCCGTCAAGCAGGACCTCGACGTCACCACGGACCACCCCGTCGCCTTCGACGGCAGCTACGTCTGGGGCGCCAACACGCTCGCCCTCAAAATCAGCGGCATCACCAAAGACACTCCCAACCCGCCCGGCGGCGAAGTCGTCAAAGGCCCCGACGGTGAGCCCAACGGCATCCTCCGCAACGCCTCCCGGCTGCTGAAGGGCGTCACCCGCGCCGAGCCCTACACCGAGGAGGACAAGCTCGCCGCCCTCGAAAAGATGCTCCGCATCTACTCCGACGCCGGCCTCACCACCGTGGGCGACCGCGCCGTCACGCCCACCGAAGTCGCCCTCTTTGAAAAGCTCAAGGCCCAGGGCCGCCTGCCCGTGCGCGTCGTCCTCACCTGGCGCATCAACGCTTCCCGCCCCGTCGAACAGGTCGTCAAGGAGATCCAGGCTTCGAAGTGGGCTACCAACCAGGGCGACTCCTGGCTCAAGTTCGGCGCCTTCAAGGTGACCCTCGACGGCGGCCAGTCTGTCGGCACCGCCTACCAGCGCATGCCCTACGGCCCCTTCGGCCGCCAGCTCTACGGCCAGACCGACCCCGACGCCCGCGGCACTCTGTTCGTGGAGCCCGGCAAGCTCTTCCAGATCTTTTCCGCCGCCCGCGACAAAGGCTGGCAGCTCACCGCCCACGTGCAGGGCGGCGGCGCCATCGACGTCCTCCTCGACACGTTCGAAAAGCTCGACCGCATCAAGCCCATCGCCCCCACCCGCTCCCACGTCATGCACGGCAGCTTTCAGAACGAGGCCTCGCTCGACAAAATGAAGCGCCTCGGCATCGTCGCCGACGTCCAGCCCGGCTGGCTGCATTACGACGAGCCCGCCCTTGAGCGCGTCTTCGGCCTCCAGAACATGCCGGATTTCTACCCGCTCCGCGGCTACCTCGACCGCGGCATCGTCGTCGCCGGCGGCAGCGACCACATGATCGGCTACGACCTCAACAACGCCGTCAACCCCTTCAACCCCTTCTTCGGCATGTGGATGTCCATCACCCGCCGCACCACAGAAGGCAAGGTGGTCTACGCCGCCCAGAAGATCAATCGCGAAGAGGCCATCCGCATGTACACCACCGGACCGGCCTACATGCACTTCAGCGAAAAGGAGTCAGGCTCCATCGAAGCCGGCAAGCAGGCCGACCTCGTCGTCATCGACCGCGACATCCTCACCTGCCCCGAAGACGAGATCAAAGCCATCACTCCCGTGCTCACCGTGCTCGACGGCAAAATCACGCACCGCAAGCTGGCCGCGTTCCCCGGCGCCGAAGGCTTCGGCGCCACGACGCCCGGTGGCCGCGGCGGCCGCGTCCTCGTTGTGAAAACTCTCGCTGACTCCGGCCCCGGCAGCCTGCGCGAGGCTCTCGAAGCCAAGGGGCCGCGCATCGTCGTCTTCGCCGTCTCCGGCATCATCGGCCTCGAGTCCCAGATCCGCATCACCGAGCCGTACGTCACCGTGGCCGGCCAGAGCGCGCCCGGCGAAGGCGTCTGCCTGCGCGGCGACGGCATCGGCGTCAACACTCACGACGTCGTCATCCGCTACCTCCGCTCCCGTCCCGGCGAAGGGCTCGGCAAGGAGGTGGATGCCATCGCCATCGGCGGCGGCAGCTACAACGTCGTCGTCGATCACTGCTCGGCCTCATGGTCCGTGGATGAGTCGCTCTCGCCCAGCGGCGGCATCCGTGACGTGACGGTCCAGTGGTGCCTCATCGGCGAATCGCTGCGCCACAGCGTTCACAAGAAGGGCGAGCACGGCTACGGCTCGCTCGCCCGCGCCATCGGCGGCGTCACCTTCCACCACAACCTCTGGGTGAAGAACATCGCCCGCAACCCGCGCCTCGGCGACAACTACGGCCGTCCGCCGTTTCCCACCTTCGACGTCCGCAACAACGTCATGGCCCTGTGGGGCGGCACCTGCAGCGGCCTCACCGGCGACGACCTCAGCGCCAACTACGTCGGCAACTATCTGAAGCCCGGCCCCGAAAGCAGCCCGCGCCCGCCCATCGTGCTCTCGCCGAAATCGCGCGTCCGCTACTACGTCGCCGGCAATGTCGTGGAAGGCCGCCCGCGGCACTCGACGAACGATGCCGCCATGTTCACGCCTCAGGAGGCCGAAGGCCGCAAGCTCTTCACGCTCGTCCCGCGGCCTTTCGACGCGCCGCCCGTCGCCACCACCAGCGCCCCCCAGGCTTACCAGCAGGTGCTCGCCGGCGTCGGCGCCAGCCGGCCCGCGCGCGATTCCGTCGATGCCCGCATCGTGGAAGAGGTTCGCACCGCCCGCGGCCGCATCATCGACAAGACCAGCGAAGTGGGCGGCTGGCCCGCCTACAGCGCCGCCTCGGCCCCGCTCGACTCCGACGGCGACGGCCTGCCCGACCAGTGGGAAGCCGCCCGCCGGCTCAACCCCAAGGACGCCGCCGACGCCGCCACCGACCGCAACGGCGACGGCTACACGAACATCGAAGAGTATCTGAACTCCCTGGCCACCCCGCCCCCGCCTGGCGCAAAGCCGCCTCGATAATCAAGCTCACCCGCACCGGCCCCCCGGCCGCG
>DAHVTI010000531.1 GCA_027324255.1 Bryobacterales bacterium
AAGTCCTCTTCGTAAATCTGATTGAGGATTGTGACCACAGCATGCTGGACGATCTTGTCCTCCAGCGCTGCGACCCCCAATGGCCGCTGCCGACCATCGGCTTTCGGAATATACACCCTCCTGGATGGCTGCGCTCGATAAGCGCCGCGGTGAACCCGGCTGTGCAGATCGGCTAGTCGACCTTCCAGTCCGGATTCATACTCTTCCCACGTGACCCCGTCAACTCCGGGGGCAGCTTTCCGCTCCAGGGCGTAAAAGCCTTCCCGGAGCAGCCCAACTGTCAAATGGTGGAGCAGAGCGGTGAACTGCATCCCCTTCCTTTCCTTTGCTGCCTTGCGCACACCCGCCAACCCCCGGGATACGCGAACCTCGCTCAGTGTCGAGTGCGTGCTGGATTGATGAGTGTTCTCCTTGACCAGCGGCCTTCCCTCCTCACCTTCCGCCGATGGCTTCCCATCTTTGTTCAGGCGATTCATCGGTACTGCTCCGCTGTCCGACTCCTCAGAGGCGTGCACGTGGGCCGTACGGCTATTGCCTTCTCCCACCGGCCTGTCGTGTGGTTCACTTCAGGCACCTCCGAGGTCTCCCGGTTCTCGTGCATGGAGTTTCCAGACGTGCATGGGGTCTACGACTACGCAGGACCGACCAGGGACTTGTGTTTGCGCCCCTGTTCGCGTCGCCTTCCGCTTTGACGATAGCGTCGGCGTCCTGATTGCAATTTTTCGAAGCTCGATACCCAGCCCATCTTTCCCCCTGTTTACGCTTCAGTGGTGGCTTCACAGCGCCCACTGCAAAACTCGGGGCCGAGTGGATCGCTAGTCCTTCCTCGTAAGGCTCTTTCATCCTCAACTCCATGCCGGTTTATCCCGGCGCACCGTCAACTATTCTTCCCGGTCGGCCTTCTGTCGGATCTTTGCGGGTTCTCTGGCCAGCGCCTCGATCCGCTTGCGGGTCTTCTTTCTACATCACAAGTCTCACTCAAGAATTCTGGATGCCGCATTGCCATCTAAAGCAACCCTGGATTCAACACACCAGCCTCATAGGCCGCGTGGACCTCGGATAGCAGATTCCCAAACCGCTCGCTTTCTATCCTCGCCATCTGTCCCAGGAAGTTCTTCACTTGCTTCACGTTGCCCCCATCGCACAGAGACGTTGCTCCACTTGCGATTGAACGAAAGACGCTTGACAACTTGACGCTTGACAACTCCTTCAACCGAAGGCCAAGCTGGAAGAAAACGTGCATCCATTGTGCCGTTCCTGTTCATCCACCACGGGTAGATGCGTAACTGTACCAGGTTTAGGCCGAAAATGGCCTGCAGCGCCGGCGATGGAATGGATATAGCCACGCTGGGTCTCGGCGGAGAGGTTTCGCAGCCGCATTCGCAGCAGCAAGTCTTCGAGCATGCGCTGGCACAATGGCATCATCGCGAACTCCTTTGGATCGGATTGGGTTGTCGGGAACAACCTGATCGAGTGTGATCCAATTGCCGGAGTCGCCGGGACCCGAATGATCCACGAGCAGGCGCGGGGCCTGTTGGAATAGCGCGTTAGCGGTTTAGTTCAACCGGCTCATGGGAAAACGGCTGAATCGGGGTTGGCGGTGTATTCCCGGAGGTGGCGAGAGAGGCTGACGCGCAAAGCCAAAACGGTCCGGCGGCAGAGGGTGAGGGTGGGAGGCGGCGGGAGCCGGCGCGCCGGGGGCACAATAGGCGGAAGGAGTGGGAGCGTTTTCCGGCGGAGCACCGGAGCTATGTGAGATGCGGAGGGAGACATGCGGACGCGAAGTTTGACCATGGGGGGCAAGTGCGGCGCGAAACGCCAGCAACCCGGGTGAACCGGCAATCCAGGCAGCGGAGACGGTTCGCGGGGACGGGAGGCGGCGGCAGGGCCAAAGCGAGGCACTCCTCCTCGCGAGAGAAAAGTGTCTGGCGGAGGCGGCAATTCACGATTTTATTGAGAACCAGAGTATCTGCGAAGTGGCGCTGAAGAATACCACATTCGGGGTATTGTGTCGGCGGAGGGGGGGATTCACAATGCGGTATGTTCCGAGGACGGAATAAAGCAATGGAAAGGCGGGGAGTGGCGCCAGAACAAGACAGACAGCGGGGCGCCGGACCTGAGAGGCCGGGGGCGCCGTGGCCGAAGCGCCGGGGAGGATGTGCAGCGCTGGTCGCGATCCCAGCGACGGCGACATCAATCACGCGTCCCTGGTTCTTGTTGCCGGAGCCGGGGGCGAACAGTCTGACGCTGTGCCTGGAGGTGCTGGGTGCCGTGCTGTCGGACTGGTCCCTAGCCGTGATGACGAATCATGAAGGGGCGGCGGAGTGGTGCCGTACGGGAGGGGCGATTGACGTGATTGCTTCGCCGTACACGGGGATAGGGTCCTTGGCCGAGTGCTCGCGGAGCCGCGGATGGGAGAGCCTGATGGTGGTTCCACCGCAGTGCTGGATGATGCCGTTGGAAGCGCTGCGGCGTTTGGCAGCCGCCACGAACGGGACGGGAGTGGAGTACTGTGCGTTCGCCGGCAGGCCGGTAGACCTGCCCGTCCTGATCCGCGGGGCAACGCTGGACCTGCTGGCGCCGCGTTTGGCGGTGCTGGAACGGGAGACACTGCCGGGATTGGGAGACTGGCGCATGGCGATGGACAGCGAACACTTCCGGAGTGCGCTAAGAGGGCAGGGATTGGAGATTCGATGTGAATTGCTGCAGAGCTCGGGTTTTAGCGAATGCAGCTTCAAATACACAGATAACGTGGAGCTGGCCGCGCGAGCGCACGGGCTGGCAAGAGAGGGCGGGGAACCGGAGACGGTGAACAGGCGTTGGAAGTCCATCACCTGGAACGCAGCCGGCGGGCGGTTGGACCAGGGCCGGTGGCGGCGGGAAGGCGCTGCCGTGGCGGCGCCGCGCGTACTGTTCAGCGCGGTGCAATGCGCCTTCTCGGGGGCTGAGGAGAGCTGCTCCCTGCTGGCGGGGCATCTCGACCGTGAGCGGTTTGACCCGATGGCGCTGTTGTGCTACGAAGGACGGTTTTCCGAGCGGTTGAGGGAGCACGGCGTACCGGTCACGATCGCGGGGTGCAACTTCGCGGCGGGCGAGCCGGAGAACGTGCAGTTCTGCATTGAATATCTGCGCGAGAACACTATCTCGCTGGTGCACCTGAACCATCCATGGTGCCCCGCGCTGGTGACAGCGTGCGAGGTGCTGAATATCCCGATTGTCGCCCATCTTCGCCAGTATCCGAACGACACCATCGTGAGCAGCATCCGCAGTTGCGACCGGGTGATCACGGTCTCGCGGTCGGTGGCCGACGCACTAGCCGAGTATGGAGTGCCGCCGGACCGGTACAGTGCGATCCATAATGGAGTCCGGTGCGGCGGGCGGCCTATGACACGGGTGAGGGGGAAGGCAGCGGGAGGAGCCGTGAAGGTATTGATGATGGCGGCGATCCGGCGGGAGAAAGGACATCACTGGCTGCTGCAGGCGGCAGCGGCAGTCCCGCATTCGGAGTGCCCACTGGACATCGTGCTGGTGGGAGAGGAGGAAGACCCGTGGTACCGAGGCGAGCTGACGGCTCTGGGCTCGTGCGGTCACAGGGTGAGGTTCGTGGGGTTTCAGAGTGATCCCGACGAGTGGCACGAGTGGGCGGACATCGAAGTCCTCTGCTCCCGGCGGGAGCCCTTTTCGCGCGCGCTACTGGAGGCAATGGAGTGGGGGAACACGATCCTGGCCTTTGACACAGGGGGGACGCCGGAGATGATTGAACACGGAAAGGACGGGTTGCTGGTCCCGTATGCGGACGCGGGGGCGCTCGCGGCGGCGATCGAACTGGCGGGCAGGCAACCGGAGTTGAGGCAGCGTCTGGGCGACAACGCCCGGAGCGCGGTTGAGCGGAGGTTCACGCTGGCAAGGCACGTGAGCAGCGTTCAGGAGGTATATGACTCGGTCTTGCGACGGCGCGGAGCCAGAGAACGGAGAAAGGAGGGATTGAACAGCCATGCGGCGCGATGAATTCCTGACGATCGTGGCGGGCGGGACGGCGGGGTGCGCCGTGCGGCGCTCCAGCGCAAGGAGCGTACCGCCCGCCGACATTTCGGCGTATGCGGACTACGTGCGGCGGGTGACGCTGGCGGGGGTGAGCTGCGGCGCGCTCCGGGATGTGGCGGTGGACGATCAGCAGCGGCTGTACGTGATCACCAAGACGGCGCCGTCGATACAGGTGTTTTCGCCGGAAGGGCGGGCGCTGCCGTCGACGGCGGAGAGACTGGAAGCGACGCGGTACAACATGCCGTACCGGGTTGTGTTTTCGGCGGCGGGTGACCTGCTGGTACTGGACTTGAAGCGCTCACACGTGTTCCGGGTGAACCCGCGGAGCGGAGCGGCGGAGGGGGTGGCGTTCAACGGGTTGGGCGTGGTGGGGATTGCCGTGGCTGGCGATCAGGACGGCCGATTGTACGTAGGCGGGTTTCATCCGAGCGCGGAGAATGAGACGAATCTGATCTACCGCTTCGATGCGAGCGGGAGATACGACGGATCATTCTGCCCGCGCCACGCGCGGGTGCGGACGCATCACCTGACGCGGTTTGGCGGAGTGGAACTGGCAATCGCGGCGGGGCGCGCAGTACTGGCCAGCCAGCAGGTATGCGCGGACATCGTCGAGTACGATGCCAGCGGGGGAGTGCGGAACCGGACAACGGGGACGCCGGGCTACTACCGCGAACCGGTTCGATATCCGGAGAAATTACCGCTTGCGAAGGAGAAACAGGCGGCACTTTTCGCAAGACTGGGGCGCGAATGGACCCCTTGCCTCGGCGTTTACCGGGTTGGGGAAGACCGTGTGCTGCAGGCCTTCCGGGATGCCAGCGGGAAGCGGCACATCGTGGACATCCTGAGCCGGGAATTGACGAGAACGATGCCGGGAGCCGCGATAAAGGAGCGTCCAGTTTGCGTGACGCGGGACGGCACGCTGTACGGCCTGGTGGAAGCGGAACGCGGGGACGCGCCGGCGGAGCTGATCGTAAGACAGATCCGAATGGAGCCACAGGGGAAGGGGGCAAGGACATGAGCGTGGGATCGACAGCGCGGAGGATCGCGAACGCGGGCGCGATCGCATTGCCGGTGCTGGGCTGCTGCTTTCTCGCGTGGCGGTACGTGGAGTTGAGAAGAGTCACGGTGCTGCAGGCGCGATCGATGGAAGCGCTGCAAGGCGGAGCGCTGAAGCAGGGGAGCGGGACAGGCGGGGAAGGGGGAATTGCGCTGGTTTCGGGAAAGGCCAACGCGGAGGGGGCCGGGTTTCGTCTGGTGCGGAGCGCGGTGCTGAAGAATCCCCGGGCGGCGAGCAACGGATGCCTGCTCGAGTTGCTGAGGCTGCACGCGGCGGAGCTGCCCGACCTGGACGCGAGCCGCCGTTTCCTGACGATACTGACGTTTCCGGAGGACTGCGTGGGCTGTCTGCGGGAAGCGCCGGCGTGGCAGCGGTATTGGGACGAAGGGCGAGGCCGGGGGGTACACGTGATTGGGGTTATGGGAGGGCTCGCGCCGGAGGCCGCCCGGCAAGTGGCGGCACAGATGGGTTTGCGGTTCCCGGTGTATGCCGACCCGGAGCGGCGCCTGGGGGCGTTGTGCTCGATCGAGGCGGGCCCCTTCAAGATCGTCCAGGACAGTGGAGCAAACGTGCTGTTCGCGGGGGCCAGTTTTGCATTCGAGCAGCCTCAACGGGATGAGGCAAAGGGATTCCAGTCGTTGTTCAGGCTGGGAGTGAGGCAATATTTCTAAAGAAAGGAGGGATACCACAAAATGGAAGCGATGGATCTGAAGCGAGCGTTCTACTCGGCCGTCACCGTCGCGGCGCTGACCACGGCGCTGTACACGCCGGCGTATTCGGCGTCGGGCGGCTGCCTGTATGTGAGGAACGGCGGGGAAGACACTGTCTGCATCTGCGGGTGCAACCCGAGCGAGTGCAAACCCTGCGTTGATGTGTAGAAGAGAAGGGCCTCACCCGTGGGGGCGAACCTGGAGATGCGCCCGCACGGGTGAGGCGAGAGCGAGAGCACAAAGGGGATGAATAGAATGCCGAACGCGAACTGGAGTTTGAAGCATCTGTCGCGCCGTCCGCTGCTGTTCGCGGTGACGGCATTTCTGCTGGCGTGTGCGACGGGGATGGCGGTGACCGGGGGGTACACGTTTTTCTTCGTGTTCCTACGCGAGTTCGGATTGGCGGACGAAGAACGGGTGTTCGTGCTCAGCAGCCGTACTCCGGGCAGCGCGCACGAGCATCAAGCGCTCCCCCGAATGGCGGTGGAGCTTGTGCGGGAGGAGGCGAGGACGGTGGAGAAAGTGGGGGAGTATGTCACGTATTCCCGGTCGGTAAAGACGCCAGCGTGGCGCGGAATGCTGACTGGCTGCGCGGGGTCGCAGGAGGCGTTTGAGTTGGTCAGTGGTGGACTACTGACGGGGAGGATGTTCACGGCCGAAGAGCAGCAGGGAACCGGGGCGCCGGTGGCGCTGGTGTCGGAGCGGATCTGGCGGGAGCAATACCAGGCGGAGCGAGCGCTGCCGGAGGCGGTGATCCTGATCGGGAAGACGGCCTACCGAGTGATCGGGGTAGTTGACGGAGAGAAGGTATTTCCGCCGGGGACGGACATCTGGACGCCGCTGGCGCAGGAAGCGGGGCGGCTGAGGAACGCAGGGCAGACCGAGCTATTCGGGAGCGTGTTGCGATTGCGGCGTGGGAGTGGAATCGAGGACCTGGAGAAGGAGTTAGGGAGGATCGGCGGACGCCTTTGGCCGGGCGAGCAGCGGATCCTGTCGGCGGTTCCGGTGCGGGAGTTCGTTTATGGCAAGTACAAGAGGCCGGTGGTATTCCTGATCCTGGGGGTGGCGGCGTTCGCGATCCTGTGTGTGGTGAGCTGCATGGCGGTGTTGCTGGCGAGTTCGGAAAGCAGGTGGAGGGAATTCGCGATCCGGCGGGCGCTGGGGGCGCGGGCGGGACATATGTTCGGGATGGTGGCTTCGGAGTCGGTCGCGCTGGGTGTGTTGAGCGGGGTGATGGCGATAGGCATAGCGCACGGTTGCGGGCGGGTGCTGGCGTATTCGCTGCGGCAGCCGGCGGCGGGGAGCGAGGCCGGGGGCATGCTCCCGGCGGGAGTGCTGGCGTTTTGCCCGGTTGTGTCCCTGCTGATATGCCTGGCGATGGGGGTTGTGCTTGCGCTGCGCGTATCGAGCCAGGCGGGCGAACCGGCCGACTGGAACGCCTGGCTGCACGCGGGCAGCGTATCGTCGAACCCGCGCCGCTGGACGCTGCTGATCATGGGACAGGTTGCGTGTTCGGCGCTGCTGTTGACGGTGTGTCTGGGATTCGCGCTGGCCTACCGGACGCTGGTGTCGACGCGAATCGGCTTTGAGACGGCGGAGGTGCTGACGTTTGAGATGTGGCCATCGGAGCCGAACTCCACGGAAAGGGGCCTGGCGGAGGTATACGACCGGACGCTGGCCGCCCTATCGAAGTACGGGCGGGTCAGGGCGGCGGGGCTGATTTCGGATCTGCCGGTGGGCGGAAGGAAGAACAGCAACCTGGTGTTTTTGGGCGGAGGGGGAGAGAGCGAAGGCCGGACGGCGGACGTGAAGCCGTACGGCGGCGCGTACTTCGAGGCGCTGCGAATCCCCTTGCTGAGCGGCGAGTTGCCCGAGGCGACGATGAGGGGCGGATGCCCACGATGCGTCGTGGTGTCGCAAACCGCGGCGAAGGCCTGGTTCGGCGGAAGAAGCCCGATAGGGAGCGAGATTGGTCTGGGCCAGAGGGAGGAGAGGTACCGGGTGTCGGCGGTGGTTGGGGACGTGCGCCGGAGTTTCGATTCGGCGCCGAGCCCGACGGTTTATGTTCCGTTTCCGGACGGGCTATGGAACAGGATGACGGTGACGGTGAGAACCCAAGGCAGTCCGGAGGCGGCGGCGAACGATATACGAGCGATCATCCGCCAGATCGATGCGGGAGCTTTGGTGATCAAGGTGACGAGCCTGGAGGAGGCATTGGCCAACACGGTGGCGGAGAAGCGGATGCAGGTGAGGATCGCGACCGTGCTGAGCGTAGCGGCGATCTTCATGGCGCTGGCGGGGATGTACGCGGTGCTGGCGTTTCAGGTGTTTCATGGACGGCGGGAACTGGCGCTGCGATTGTGTCTGGGGGCGCCGCGAGCGAGGATAGCGGTATTCCTGATGCGCAAAGTGCTGCAGGGGATGATGGCGGGATTGGCGGCGGGGTACGCAGTGATGGCATTGGTGGCGGATTCGCCGCTGGGGAGTCTGGCGAACATACAACAGGACTGGCCGGTGGTATACCTGCGCGGCGCGGTGCTGCTGCTGGTGGCGGCCCTGCCGGCGTGCGTAGGGCCGGTGATCCAATCGCTGCGTCTGGATCCGGCGTCGCTTCTGCGCGAGTAGGAGGGGGATGCCGCATGAGAGTGCTGTTCGTTGTCATGCCGTGGTGCGGCATCAGAGCGAGCGCCTTGGGCGTGAGCACGCTGAAAGCGATTCTCGAGCGCGATGGAGAGAAGGCGGACGTGGTCTACCTCAACATCCGCCTTGCCACGAAGATGGGCGCGGGTCCATACCAGGAGATGGCGGAGATGGGCGGGGGACCGCTGAGCCCGGAGATCTACTTCAGGGCTGCCTGCAGCGGAGAAGATGCGCGGGAGTTTGCCAGCACCGTGCTGCCGAGGTACTACCGCCGGCTGAATCCAGAGGCGGTGAGGAGCCTGGCGGCGGAATGGGCCGGAGAAGGGGGCGCGATGCGGGAGTTTCTGGCACGCGCCGAGCGGTTTTGCGGGGAGACGATCCCGGCCTTTATCGAAGAGGCGGTGAGGACGGTCGCCTGGGAGGAGTACGACATTATCGGCATGCCGCTGATGTTCGATCAAACGTGCGCCTCGGTGTGCCTGGCGCAACGGATCAAGAGGCTGTATCCGGTCAAGCGAGTGATCTTCGGGGGAGCGGGCTGTAGCGGCGTGATGGGCGAGGCGATGGTGCGAGAGTTCGACTGCGTGGACGTCGTGGTCCGAGGGGAAGCGGACAAGACGATCACGGAGTTGGTGAGGGCGCTACGAGGTGGAGGGCGGTTGGATCACATCCCGGGGCTGGTGTACCGGGACGGCGCGGTGCGTGAGACGGGCACGGCGCCGGCGCCTGACGATCTGGACGCGCTGCCGGTACCGTCGCA
>DAHVTI010000532.1 GCA_027324255.1 Bryobacterales bacterium
GATGCTGGCGGTCTGGGCAGAGATGAACGTGGTGCTGGCCGACGAATTCCGGGACGGGCATGTGCCGGCGACGAGGGAGCCGCCGGGGGTGGCCAGGCAGGCATTTGCGGCGCTGCCGGAGACGGTGACGACGTACTATTACAGGGGCGATTCGGCCTGTCTTGAAAGTGGGCTGATGAACCGGCTGCGGGACGAGAAACGGGAGCAAGGGCCGCGAGGATTGATTGGATTTGCGATCAGCGCGCGGATGAGCGAGGCGTTGCAGAAGGCGATTGAGAAGGTGCCGGCCGAGGCGTGGGAGCCGTATGGGAAGCCCCATTCGGCGGAGATTCGAGAATGCGCGGAAGTGAGAGAACCTGTTTGCCGGCGGCGGCAAGGTGAAACATTTCGCGGTGGTGACGAACATTCGGGCCTGGAAGGCGAGCCGGCTGATCGAATGGCACCGGGAGAAAGCGGGAACGATTGAGGGAGTGCACGATGTCTTGAAGAACGAACTGGCGGCGGGGGTGATGCCGTCGAAGTACTTCGGGACGAATGCGGCCTGGCTGCGTTTGGCGGTGATTGCACACAACGTCATGACGGCGCTGAAGAATCTGGCGCTGCCCGCCGAGTTGTTGACGGCGCGTCCGAAGCGGCTGCGGTTCTTGATTTTCGATACGCCGGGACGGCTGGTTCATCACGCGCGCAGGATGGTGCTGCGTTTGGCAACGACGGCGGCGCGGCTGGCCGAGTGGCTGGAAGCGCTGCGGCTGCTGGCGCTGCGAGTCTGAATCAGCGCTGGGGAGCTCTTATCGACGGATTTGCAGGCCCCTTTCCGGCGGGCAGCGGGTCGGGGTGCGCTTGCGCCAGCTTACGCCCAAGGCAAGATTGTCTCCAAACCCGAGAAAGCGGCCTGCCCAGACCGTCGCCACACTGCGGCGCCAGAAAATGCCACTCTTTTTCCACAGCCACAGCTCAACCTGTGCGCCTGACCGGCACCACGGAGTCACTATCGACGGATTGGGGGGCAACGGCTGGTGACAGGTGGGGCGTCCGATTGGACAGGCGCGAAGCCGGGGTGCTGGGCGGAGAGGGCGTTGGCGCCCAGAACTTCGAGCGGGAGCGATTGGAGGAAGCGGCGGCGTTGCATGGCGGATCTTCAGGAGCGCGCGGGCGAGATGGAGTAGACGCCGCCAGGCCTGGTGGCGAATTCGATAAGACCTTCGCGCGCGGGGTGGCTGGCGCCGGCGACGCGCACGGCTGAGGTGGGCCAAGGGTTGGCGAGGCGCGCCGTGGCGCCCTGCTCGCTCCTGATTACGACGTTTTGAACGGTGCGGCCATCCCAGGCGGCGGAGACGAGGAACGCGCCGGCGGCGCGCAGGTCGCGAAAGCCGGCCGGGCCGAGGTTCGTGGTGTTGGGGAAGAGGCGGATGACGCCGTCGTAGCTCTGCATGAGGCACTCGTTGAGAACGGCCGGGAGCGAGAGATTCTCGGTCCAGACGCCCATGCGCATCATGAAGTCGTAGTTGGTTTCGTCGCGGTAGCGGCCGCCGGACTGGCGCACGCGGTCGTTGGCCATGCCGAGCGGCGTCATGGAGTAGCGCACTTCGCGCTTGAACCAATCGAGATCGAGCATGGCGAGGCGGGCTCGGACGAGAGGCTGCCAGACGAGGTCGTTGCCGCCTTCGAGGCGCATGGTGCGGGCGGTGCGGCGGGCGAGCTCGAGCTTTTCCGGCGGCGAGCCGAGGCCGACCTGTTCGGCGGGAAAGACCGGGGAGATGGTGACGGGGACGTTATAGACGTACTCGACGGGGGCGTCGACAACATCGAGCCAGACGCGGCCAAAGGGGCCGTCGGCGGCGGGGTAAGGCGCGAGGTTGGCGCGCACCTCGCTCCACTTTTCGCGGAGCGCGGCGTCAGCGCCGAGGACCTGCGAGCCTTCCAGCATGGCGTCGAGCAGAAACTCCGTGAGGGCGAGGTCGATGATGCAATCCTTGTTTAAACGGAAATCGACGGTGGCGCCCCAGTTTTCGGGCGAGACGGTGGGGATGACGTGGTACTTGCCGTCATCGCCCTTCTTGAGGAAGGCAACGAGGAAGTCCGCGGCGGCGCGGAGCATGGGCCAGACGCGTCGCAGGTACGCGCGGTCGAGCGTGTACTTGTACTGCCACCAGAGGCTCTGGACGGTCCAGGGGGTCTCGCAGATTTCGTAGCCCCAGGGCGGCGCCGGATAGGGATTGACGGTGCTGGGCGCGGGGTAGGCGGTGTGCGGGAAATAGGCGCCGGGCAGGCCGAACTGGACGCGGGCGTTCCATTCGGCCATGGGCATGAGGCTCTCCACGAGGCGCGTGTAGGGTTCGTGCTGCTCGGCGTGATTGGAAGAGAAGACGCCCCACCAGACCTGCTGGGTGTTGTAGTTCATGTGGTAGTCGCCGTGCCAGGCGGTGCCGATCTTGCCGGTGCTCCAGTTGCCGAAGAGGCCGGGGGCGACCTTGCCTGGCTTCAGGCAGCAGGCGAGGAAGTACTGGTTGCGATACCAGATCTGCTCGAGTTCGCGATCAGCAAATTCGACGGCGGAGGCGGACCAGAACTTCGTCCAGGCGGCAGAGGACTGACGGCGCAACTCTTCGGCGGGTTGCGCGGCGAGGCGCGCGGCTTCGGCGCGGGCGTGGGCGGCGGTGTCGGGCACATCGCGCGGGGTGAAGAGCGTGAGGTCCAGGCGCAGCGGTTGATCGGCGGCGGCGCGGAGGAGCACGCGGCGGCGGCGCTTGTCGACGGGTTCGGCCGTCCACTGGCCGGCGAGCACGCCGTGGAGGGCGAAGTTGCGGTCGTCCTTTGATTTCGGCGGGTCAGGCTGCGCGTCAGTAGGGGCGGTGGCGGGGAAGTACTGGAAGCCCGAAAAGCGACCGTTTTCGGCGCTGATTTCGGGCTCGGGGAGTTTGGCTTGATCGTCCCAATTGGGCGCGTAGGCGACGGAGACGATGGGCGCGGCCACGTCGCTGGTGACGGAGATGTGGCCGTTTTCGCGGCTGACGAAGCAAGTGAGGCGGACGGGGCGGACTTTGCCGCGGAGGTCGTCGTGTTCGAGCGAGATGGTGAGGACGCCAGTGGAGATGTCGAGTTCCTGCTTCACGACGCGCACCATGCGCGAGTCCCAGTGCAGCCAGACGGTGCCGCAGGGCCAGGGGCGCGGCCAGGGCTTGCGGTAGGAGGACTGCATGAGCTGCGAGTATTCGCGAAAGAACGGGATGTTCGATTCGAGGAACGTCATCTCCGGCTTGCCCTGGCGTTTGGCCTCGTCGCCGGCGCGTTTCCACAGGTCGAGCACTTCGGCGAAGGTCTTGATGTGGGCGGCGTGCTCCTGGCTGACGCGGATGTCCCAGGCGTCGTTCTTGCCGATGTGGAGACCGAGAGCGTCGGGGCGGACGGTGACGCAGACGCCGATGTCGCCGTTGCCGAGCAGCAGGCCTTCGAAGAAATCGGGCGTGGGCAGCGTGCGGACGAGGTTGTGGCGGCGGGCGATGGAGGCGGCGTCGAGGACGGCGGGCGCGGGCGGAGCGGCGGCGGCCGTTGCGGCGGCGGCTGTGGATTCCAGAAAGACTCGTCGTGTGGGTTTCATTTCTCTCGCCTTCTACTCACAGGTGAACACGGCGCACGCCAGCTCCGGCCGGGGTAGCAGAGTTGCGGATGACATACACCCAATCCGGTTTATGGAGATGGTATCAGGCCGGGACGCGGCGGAGACCGCCGGGGCCCGCGCCGGGTCAGGCGCGGGCGACGCTTTCGAGCAGCTCGCCGGGCGTGACGGTGGCGGTGCCGAGCTTGCCGACGGCGACGCCGCTGGCGTGGTTGGCGAGCTCGGCGGCCTCGCGGGCCGCGGCGCCTGCGGCAAGGCCGAGCGTGAAGATGGCGATGGCCGTGTCGCCGGCGCCGGAGACGTCGAAGACTTCGCGGGCGCGGGTGGGGGTGTGGTACGGAGAGGCGCCGCCTTCGAAGAGCATCATGCCCTGCTCGCCCATGGTGACGAGCACCATGGACGCGCCCCACTGGCGCAGCAGGGCGGCGCCGATGTCCTCAACGGCCGCGCCGGGCGCGAGCTGGGCGGCGGCGGCGGCTTCCTTCAGGTTGGGCTTCACGGCGGTGACCTGGCGCCACGGCAGCGGATTGAAGGGGCTGGGATCGACGGTGACCACCTTGCCCTGGGCGGCGGCGCAGAGGCCTTCGGCCATGGCCGGGGTGAGGAAACCCTTGGCGTAGTCAGAGAGGATGACGGCGTCGTAGGCGGCCATGCGGGGGGCGATGCGGGCGAGCAGTTCGTGCGTCTGGGCGGTGGCGGGGGCCATGGGGGATTCGCGGTCGATGCGGACCACCTGCTGATGGCGGGCGATGACGCGGGTCTTGATGATGGTGCGGCGGGCGGGGTCTTCGAGGATGGAGGAGGAGTCGATGCCTGAGTCTTCGAGGAGAGAGAGGAGGCGGCGGCCGGCGGGGTCGGCGCCGGTGAGGCCTGTGACGCTGACGCGGGCGCCAAACTCGCGGAGGTTGCGGGCGACATTGGCGGCGCCGCCGGCGTAGAAGGATTCGCCTGTGACCTCGACGACGGGCACGGGGGCTTCGGGGGAGATGCGGGAGACGTTGCCCCAGACGAACTCGTCGAGCATGAGGTCGCCGGCGACGAGGACGTTCAACTGGGCGAAGCGCTGGAGGAGATCTTGGGCGCGAAGGGCGTTCATGGGACGGCAAGAGTATGGTAGCAGGAGGGGGTTGCGCCGGGGCCCGGATAGTGTAAGAATTTACACTGTACGGAGAGTTATGCGAAGTGTGGCGCACTGGGACGGCGACCGGTTTTTCGCCTCGGTGGAGCAGGCGGCGGACCGGCGATTGCGCGGGCGGCCGGTGGTGGTGGGCGGGGAGAAGCGGGGCGTCGTTTTATCAGCAAGTTCCGAAGCCCGGCGGCTGGGGATCCGGCCGGGTTGGCCGACGGGGCGGGCGCGGCGGGCGGTACCGGCTCTGGTGGTGGTGCCGGCGCACTTTGAGCTGTACGAGCGGTTTTTCGACGAGATTCTGGGGTTGTGCCGGGAGACGACGCCGCTGGTGGAGCCGTCGGAGGTGGGGGCGGCGTGGCTGGACCTGACGGGGGCGGAGCGGGTGAACGGGCGCGACGCGGGGCAGGTGATGGAGGGGATCCAGAAGACGGTACGGGAGTGGCTGCGGGTGACGATTTCGTCGGGGATTGCGACGAACAAGCTGGTGGCGCGGCTGGCGGCGCGGGCCGGGAAGCCGGCGGGGCGGGTGACGGTGGCGGCGGGGGAAGAGCGGCGGTTTCTGGCGCCGCTGCCGCTGCGGGCTTTGCCGGGGTTGGAGCGCGGAGCGCTGGAGGCGCTGGAGGTGGCGGGACTGCGGACGATGGGGCAATTCGCGGCGGCGCCGCTGGACGCGCTGGCGACGGTGTTGGGGCGCGGCGCGCTGCCGCTGCAGCGGCGGGCGCAGGGCGTGTCGGAAGAGCCGGTGGGGAAGAAGCGGGCGGCGGAGCCGGGGTGGGTGGAGCGGGTGGAGTTTGAAGAGGACGTGTGGGAAGAAGAGATG
>DAHVTI010000546.1 GCA_027324255.1 Bryobacterales bacterium
TCAGCACCGGCACGTACACCAGGAAGATGATCAGCACCCCGAAGAATATCGGTCGCGCCACCTCGCTCCCCGCCCGCTTCACGGTCTCCAGTGCGCTTTCTCCCTCCCCCCGGTGGCTCAGCCGCCGCAGCACGTTCTCCATCATCACCACAGACCCGTCCACAATCAGCCCGAAGTCGATCGCCCCCAGGCTCATCAGGTTCCCCGAAATCCCCGCCCGCACCATCCCCGTGAACGCCGCCAGCATCGACAGCGGTATCGCCAGCGACACCAGCAGCCCCCCGCGCAGGCTCCCCAGCAGCAGCAGCAGCACCGCCACCACCAGCAGCCCCCCTTCCACCAGGTTCCGGCTCACCGTCTCAATCGTCCGCCGCACCAGGTCCGTCCTGTCGTAGAACGCTTCAATCTTCACGTCCGCCGGCAGCGTCCGTTCGATCTGCGCCAGCCGCTCCTTCACCCGCTCCACCACCACCCGCGAGTTCTCCCCCAGCAGCATCATCGCAACTCCGATCACCGCCTCCCCCTGCCCGTCCTGGCTCGCGAAGCCCTGCCGCACCATCGGCGCAAACTGCACCGCCGCCACGTTCCGGATCAGGATCGGCGTCCCGCTCGGCGACGCCCCCACCACGATGTTCTCGATGTCCTCCAGGCTTGTGATCAGCGCCTCCCCCCGGATCAGCGCCTGCTGCTCCACCCGCTCCAGGTACGCCCCGCCCGCGTTCGCGTTGTTCCGCGCCAGCGCCTCCAGCACCCGCCCCAGCGTCACGTGGTACGCCGTCAGCTTGTCGTTGTCCACCTGCACTTCATACGTCTTCAGTTCCCCGCCGTGCGTGTTCACCTCCACAATCCCCGGCGTCGACCGCAGCTTCGGCGCAATCTCCCAGTCCAGAATGCTCCTCAGCTCCATCAGCGACCGGTTCTTCCCCGTCACCCGGAACATGTAGATCTCCCCCAGCCCCGTCGTAATCGGCCCCATCTCCGGCGTCCCCATCCCCGGCGCTATCGCCTCCCGCGCCTGCGGCATCCGCTCCAGCACCAGCCGCCGGCAGAAGTAAGGTTCCATCCTCTCCTCGAAGTACACCGCCACGTACGACAACCCGAACTTCGACACCGATTGGATCTTCTCCACCCCCGGCAATCCGCTCATGGCCGTCTCCACCGGAAACGTCAGGAACTTCTCCACTTCCAGCGGCGACAGGCTCGGCGCCCGCGTCAGCACCAGCACCTGGTTCGGCGTGATGTCCGGCACCGCGTCCACCGGCAGTTGCCCCAGCGAGTACAGCCCCACCCCCGTCGCCAGCACCGTCCCCAGAATCACCACGAACCTGTAGTTCAACGCCCACGCGACTATCCGTTCCATCGTTACTCCTCTCCCGGTTCTCCGCCCGCCACGATCGACTTCAGGTGGAACGATCCCGCCACCACCACCGCCTCCCCCGCGCTCAGACCCGACCGCACCTCCACCAGCCCGTCCACCGTCCGGCCTTGCTCAATCGCCCGCGCCTCGAACTCCTCCGCCCCTCGCCTCACGAACACCACCGTCCTGCCCCCCAGTTGCTGGATCGCCGCCACCGGCACCGCCACCGCTT
The DNA here is from genome assembly GCA_027324255.1 of Bryobacterales bacterium. GTDB lineage: Bacteria > Acidobacteriota > Terriglobia > Bryobacterales > Bryobacteraceae > Paludibaculum. The sequence goes on from DAHVTI010000546.1 coordinate 1,590, forward strand.
CCCGCCGGAAGGTAGTCGGCAGCCGCACCGTCGCAAACATGTCCAGCTTCAGCCGCCCCGCCCCGTTCTCCACCTCGCACCTCACCTTCGCCGTCCTCGTCTGCGCATCCAGCGCGTCGCTGATGTAGGCCACCCGCCCCGTGAACGGCTCCTCCGGGTACGTGTCCACTACGATCGCCGCCGCCTGGCCCACCCTCAGCCGCCCCAGGTCTTTCTCGTACACCTCCGCCTGCACCCATACCCGCGACAGGTCCACCACCGTGAACAGCTCCGTCGCCGCGTCCACCACCTCCCCCGGCGCCCCCGGCGCCTTCGTCACCACCCCCGCGAACGGCGCCCGGATCGCCGTCTCGCTCGGTCCTCCGGGGTCGCCCTCCGTCTCCCCGAACCGCCTCAGCCGCGCCGCCAGCCCCGCAACCACCCCCTCCTGCGCGCGGATGCTCTCTTCCAGCGCCTCCCGCTCGGCCCGGCTCTGCTCGTAGTCCTTTACCGCCGCCGCCCCAATCTCCACCAGCTTCCGGTTCCGCTCCGCCTGCTTTGCCTGCGCCGCCAGCAGCGCCTTGCTCCGCCGTGCCTCCGCCCGCGCCGAATACAACTGCGCCGCCACCTCGCCCGCCTCCAGGTTGTCCATCCGCGCCAGTTCCTCCCCCGCTTTCACCCGGTCCCCCACCTTCACCCGCACCTCCGTCAGCCGCCCGCGCGCCAGCGGCCTCACCACGCTCACCCGCCGGTCCTCCGGCTGCACCGTTCCCGTCACCCGCAGGTACTCCGTCAGTTGCTGCCTCTCCGCCGGCGCCGTCTTCAGCCCCACGTGCGCCTGTGCCGCCCGCTCCATCCGGATCAGCCGCGGCTCGCCTCTCGGCCCTGCCTCCACCGGTCCCTCCGGCTGCGTCTTCGTGCACGACGCCAGCGTCAGTGCCAGCCCCGCGGCCATCATTCCGTTCTTCATTTCAGTTCTCCTCCCACCGCCCGCTCCAGCTCGATCCACCTCCGCCTCGCCGCCCCCTCCGCACCCGCCCGCGCCACCTGCGTCTCCATCAGCCGGCGCCGCTCGTTCAGCACGTCCAGAAGCCTCAACTGCCCCAACTCGTACGCCTGCTGCATCACCTCCACGTTCTTTTCCGCCTGCCGCACCACCGCCCCCTCCAGAATCCCCAGCGCCTCCGCCGCCGCCCTCCACCGCTCCCACGCCGCCTGCACCTCCAGCGGGATCGCCACCTCCAGGTACTGCCTCCGGTCCCGCGCTCCCACCGCCCGCGCCGCCGCCGCCTCCAGGTTGCCCGCGTTCCGCCTTTTCGCAAAAAGCGGAATCGAAACCCCGCCGCTGATCACGTTGTCCCGGTCCCGCAGCGCCGCCACCGCCCCCGCTGCCGTCTGCCCGTACAGGTTCCCGAATCTCTCGTTCCTCAGCGCGTATTCGACCGAAATCGTGATGTCCGGCCGCCCCTGCGCCTCCGCCAGCCGCGCCTCCGCCGCGCTCCGCGCCTCTTCCGCCCGCGCTAGCGCCAGCTCCGGCCGCCTCTCCAGCGCCAGCTTCTTCAGCTCCCCCATCGCGTAGCTCCGCCTCCCCCTCGCCTCCTCGGGCTCTGCCAGCGCCAGCGCTTCCCCCGCCTCCAGACCGCACAGCCTCCGCAGCTCCCATTCCGCCGCCTTCACTCACCCCGCCGCCTCGCTCCTCTGCGCCTCCGCCCGGCTCGCCTCCACCCGTAGCAGTTGCAGGTCCAGCGCCGCCGCGTCGCCCTCCTTCACCCGCGCCTCCAGCAGTCCAGCCGACCCCCGGTAGGCCTCGATTACCTTCTCCAGCGACGCCAGCTTCTCCCTCTCCGTCACCGCTTCCGCGTACTGCTGCTTCACCTCCGTCGCCAGCCCCAGCGTCCGCTCCGCCAGCTCCGCCTCTGCCTGCGCCACCCACTGCTCCGCCGCCTCCACCCGCTTCCCGCGCTTGCCCCCCAGTTCCACCGGCTGCGTGTACCCCGCCGAGTACTCCTCCCTCCCCGGCGACCCCAGCGGGCTCCCCGTCGCTCCCCCTATCTGCACGCTCGGCGCCGGACGCACCCCCGCCTGCTACAACTGCCCGCGGGCCTCCGCCACCCTCTGCCGCACCGCCGACAACTCGCGGTTCTTTTCCACCGCCATCCGCACCAGTTCGCCCGCGCCGTAGCGCGCACTCCCCGTCTGCCCCGCCGCCGTCCACACGCAAATAGGCAGCATCCATGCCGCCGCTGGCCATTTCCCTGGCATCGGCCTCTCCTCGATTTGGATTTGCACTCCCGGCGGTGTTTGCTCGCGAAACGCTGAAGCGGCCGGACGTCTGCGCCCGCCCTCGGGCCGGCGCGCTACGGCTTCAGTGCCCCGCTAGGCCTTCGGCGGGTGGTAGATGCTCGCGGTCTCGTAGGAGGGAATCTGCTCGGCCGGCGGTCGCTCCATCCTCAGCGCTTCCTCGGTCGGTTCCAGGCGCAGCGGCGGCCCCACCACGATGTGGCTGCAGCAGCACAGGCAGGCGTCGTCCGGGCTGCCGCTCTGGCCCCCCGGCGCCCCCGCCATCTCGCAACTCTCCGGCGACACCAACTCGCACGCCACCAGGTCCACGCCCGCAATCAGCAGCAGGACCATCACCGCAATTCGGAATATTGTGGCGCGCGAAGGCATTTCGCCTTCAGTCTCGCACATCCATGCCCCGCCCGCCTCTGCTGTGAGCCTGCCTCTCCAACGGCGGGTCCGAAATACAGACGGGCAGTCAAGAGCAGCCGCCAGAAGCGGCCGAGAGAAGAATGGTTGCCCCCGGGAGGAATAGTTGACGCCAGACACAGCACCAACCACCGCGCCAGCACACTCGTCCTGCTCCGCCCCGAGCCCCATCCCGCCCAATCAAAACCCATAGTTCCAATCCCCCAGCCCCGCGGTTCAGTTCATCGATCGTTCTCATCACCGGGACGGCCCAAGCTCCGACCGCCCCCACGCCCTCGCCCCGTCCCGCCGATGAGAACTTATGCAGCGCTCGAAAATGCCATGTTTTCAGGTGCTTACGTTTCAAGCAGATACGGACGGCCAGTTAAAGCTTGTTGAACGCTGTTGAGCTTGGATGCACCGGGCAGCTACGAAATTATTTACAGTAGCGGGGGGCTGGATCGCCGACCTTGCGCGTCCGCTCATGGGCTCACCCCGGTCCCGGCCGTGTCCGAAGCCGCGTCCTTGCTGGCCGCCCTGAGGTCTTTCGAGCATTTCCTTAATTCGTCGCCGACTTTGTCTACGAACGGCAGAGCTTCTTTGTAGAGGGTGAAGATCTCATCGGATGTCTTTTCGAGCGCGAAAGAGGCAAAGTTCTGATGCGCCAGCCTGTTGCGCTGTTGGCCGACCTCAAGGAATGCCCTGATGGACTTCTCAAGTTCAGGAGAGGCCTTCACCAGCGCCTTCATGTGAGCCTTGAACTGCTCCCCGAACATTCCGAAGAATTGGTTCGCGGACTTGTCATCCCACCTAAACCAAGTGTGAAATTGACGATTGATTGCCTTGTTCTGAACCAACGCGCCCACGAGCCGGTCTGAAGATGTAACCTCGTCCACAAATGCTGCCACTGCATTGGTTAATCGGTGCTCAAAGTAGCTCGCGGCGCTGAGAATCAGCACTTTCCGAAAGCTGTCATCCGTTGCAGCCCGAAGGGAGATCTCATTGCTCTCCGTCAGGAACTCCAGTAACTGAGTGAACTCACTGTGAATCCGTTCTACATCCGAAGCCGCCATGAGTCACCTGCTAGAGGGCGGGAACGATTTGCTTCGCTCTCTTCAGCCGCATCTCGACGTTTGAGGTCTTTGTCGTACCTTCTAGCGCCGCCTTGGTGAATTGATCGTCAGATTCAAGGGCCGCGACGTACTCAGCATTCAGGTAGCCGGACGGTTCGCGCTTTGTCCGGAACGCCTCTCTGCACGCTGCCGTAAAGACAGCCTCGTAAAGCGCGATGTTGAACCGGCGGTTCCTCTTATTGAGGAAAGCATCCTCCGGGAGATTCCGGCACGCCGCCAAGAACGACTCGAGGAGATTGCCAAGGTACGTGTTCTGGTCTTCTGAGTGGCTCTTGCATTGGCGTGAGAAGTTGTTGAGGAACTTCACCATCGATGGAGCGTAGTTCTCGCCATCCACGAGCATTGCAAATCCGCGCAGAAGGATTTCGATGTCCTTCATGTGCAGGTCGGGTTCGGTGGACCGCAACAGTTTGCGCCATTCGGCGGACCCATTAAGACGTTACAGCACCTCGTAGAACGGCGAATGGTACATGCTCGTTCTGATTTCCTGGGGCCGCAGATTGATTCCACCAGTGTTTAACCTGTTGAACACCTCGTACATCGACGAATCGTCCTGGGAGGGCGCGTTCTGCTTGACAACGACGTTGCGAATGGGCCTAAGGTCAAACTGAGTCTTGTATTCTCCGAGGGTGGCGTAGTTGAGACCCTTGAACTTGTTCTTATGATTGGGCAGCTTCTCTGGCAGCCGTAGATTGAACGTCTCGAAGTAGGTATCAGCATGCAATATCTCGTCCGGTATCCCACCCTGTGAATCGAAAATGGTGCGCAGCTCGGCCCTCTTCTCTTTGCGCGGGAAGCGCTTCTTGATGAAGTAGTAAACCGTCATCAGCCGCTGCTGACCGTCGATCACCAAGAATCGGTTTCGGGACTGCTCATAGAGGAAGAGTTGGGGAACAGGGAGCCCGAGGATTAGTGACTCGATCAATTTTGACGCGCGGGCGAGATCCCAGACGAAATTGCGTTGGAATCCAGGTATCCGGACGGCTCCCGATTCGACGAAATTGTACAGGGTTGATACGTTGAAATCGTTCGGAGTGGAAGTGATATCGTACTCGCTGATCTGGATGTCGTCTTCGTCCTCAGCGTAGTCCTCAAACCACTGCGAATTCTCTTCGTCGTTCATGAGCGCCTTCCTGATTGCAGGTATTCTACACAGCCACGGGTGCCGGCCCGGCTGGACTTGGTGAGTCAGAGCCAGCGGCGACCCATCAACATACCACCTTTTGGCGGCTGAGAAAACGCCGCGTCGTCAGCTCTCTCGGCGTGATGATCGCCGACGGTGGACTTTGTCCCGGATGGTGACGCCTTTTTTCACGCCACCCCTACCGGGCACTACCGGGCCTGCTCTTGTTCAAAACAGCCTTGCTTGAGAGACTTCCCTTGCGCTCTCATGTTCGGAGGGGATAGACTTCTTCGGCTTGAAGGCGGGCGGCGCAAGCGTCAGAGTTCTTCCGTCGCGGAGCTCGTCAAACTTCGAGCGGAGGGCCGTCTCGCTGTGGCCCTCCATGAACCGGACTGCGGACAGCGTGGCATAGCCGCGATCAAGTTCGATGCTAAGCCATCGCCGTCCGAGTTGCTCGGCGACGTAGCCGGTTGTGTTGGATCCAGAAAAGATGTCAACAACCAGATCCCCAGGTTCGGTCAGAAACCTGATGAAGAAATCCGGCAACTCGGCAGGGAACCTCGCCGGATGACTGTCATGACCCAGAAGTTTGCACGCGCGAAGGTAATGGGAGTTGCTGTCGGTGTTCGGAATTTGCAGGAGGTTGGACGGAATCGCTCCGCCGTTCGCCCGGCCGAAAGATTCGGCAATCTCATGGCCCG
>DAHVTI010000566.1 GCA_027324255.1 Bryobacterales bacterium
TTGGCTGCGCTGACGCCGGTGAAGTAGAGGCCGAGGCCGTAGGGGACGAGGAGGCGCTCGTACCAACGCTGGAGTTCCTGACGGGGGAAAACGGTGGCGGCGTGGAGCTGGCGGCGGTCGGAGTAAGCGAGGAGGGAGGGCAGGAAGCCTGGCTCGTACCAGGTGTTGGCGTCGACGAAGGCGAGCCAGTCGGAATCGGTATGCTGGGCACCGCTCCAGCAGGCGTGGGGCTTGCCAAGCCACTTGGGAGGGAGGGGGGCGGCGGCGCGTACTTCGGCGCCGGCGGCCTGGGCAAGGGCGGCCGTGCGGTCGGAGGAGTGGTCGTCGACAACGAGCCGGGGGGAGCCGTCGAGGCTGGAGACGCAACGGGCGATGGAGGCCTCTTCGTTGCGGGCGGGGATGATGACGCAATGGTCGGGCGGGCGGGCGGCGAGGTCGAGCCGGAGTTCGGGCAGGGCGAGGTAGTTGCGGCGGGAGAGCCAGGCGAGAAGGAGGATGGCGAGCGCGACTATGACGCCGGCGATGAAGACCGGCAGGGCGAGATCGCCGATGGAGCCGATGTGGAGTTCCTGGGGTATTTCGTTCACGGCAACTTCCTGATGGTAGGCCCGGCCACACCATCGGGGAAGAGCGGTTTTTCACGCTCCGCCTGCCAGCGCCCGGTCCCGTCGAGGGCACAGGCTTCGATGAATCTGGCGCCAGGGGCGAAGAGCACGCCTTTCCGACGGGTCCACGTGTGGAGAGCGGCGTTTCGAGCGATGCCTCGACCCACGGCTGGTTCCCTGCCCGGAGTTCCACGCGCCGGATGCCGCGCTTTCCCGCGAAGGAGACGCCGCCCAGGTACAGGCGGTTCCCGTCAGGCACGACGCGATCCACAAAGCTCATTGTATGAACGGCAGGCTCTTTTGTATAGCCCATGCGGGGCCAGGTGGAGGAGCCGGGTTGCTTGGCGAGGCGGATTCCGGCGAGCCATTTGACGGATTTGAAGCCGTAGTGCGGAGGGCGAGGAGGAGTTCATCGGGAAAGGCCCGGGCGGGGGGAGGGAGTCGTCGCGGCCTTCGGCGCCGAGGAAGGCAACTTCGCGGACGCCGCCGGGGACGCGGGCGGGATCGATCAACTGGCGGAGAAAGACGCCGGACCATTCGGCGGTGACCATGAGGTTCGATTTGAGGGTATTGGAGACACAGCGCAGGGTGGCGGCGCCGCGGTTGTGGGGACGGGCCAGGAGTTCAGCGTAGGTCAACGATTTCAGGGGCTGGCCGTCGAGGGCGATGCGCAGGCGCCAGTTTGGCGGGTCGATGACCGGATCGACGGTGTTCCTGCTCCTGCCGTAGAAGGCTTCGAGGGGAGTGAAATTGGGCCGGACGACGCAGGGTGCGAAGCGATCGAGCGGAGGAGCGAAACGGGCGAAGGACTTGCGGAACGGCGGCGGGGCGGGCGTACGAGCGGTTGCGGGAGAAGCTTTCGACGGCGACGACGCCGGTGGCGGCAGCCATAGCGACCGGGGCGGGGAAGTTCTCCCGGCCGCGGAGGCGGGCGATGCGGAGCGCCAGGATGGGCCGGAAGCGTTGTCCCTGGCCGAGGACGACGTATTGCAAGGCGCGGCGAATAGGAGTGGCGGGTTGGCCTGAGTCGAGCAGCGCGGCGAGGTGGGACTCGATGGCAGCACGGCCGGCGGAGAGCCGGAGGCCAGCGGGGGAATTTGCAGTGGGGCGGGCGAGTGCTGAAGACATCGACAGTGTTGACCACTGAGGCTTCAATGCGGCTTCAATTTCCTACATGAACAGTCAAACCTCAGCAGAAGACTTAACGAATGCAGGAGTTGCGCACCTTCACCCAGGGCTGGTTGGATTCACCCACCAAAGTCCGAAACTGCCCACTGTAGACTTTTTCAACAATACTTATAAGTCATTGAAAAAAAGAGTATTGACGAATGGTCACCAATGAGATAGTTTTGGCTTGGAATCTGCAATGAGGATTCCGAGCCGTGTATTGCGGCCAAGCTGTAATGCTTCATGAACTTCGAAACCTGAGAGAGAAGGAGAGCACCATGCGTGTGCAGAGAAGCTCAGCCGGGTGGATGAAGTGGACATTGGTGGTGATGGTACTGGCGGCCTCTACGGCGCTGGTCAGCTCCACGAAGTCCCCCTTCACCCAGCGTGACAAGGCATACTATGCGGACGAAGCGACCATTAACTTCGTACGTCCGGGCCTTGTGTTCAAAATCACCGGCCATGAGATCGGATCCGACGGGACGGTGAAGGTTCGTTTCAAGATCACCGACCCGAAGGGCGTAGCTCTGGAGCGGGAAGGCATTAATACTCCCGGGACCGTTTCCACCAGTTTCATTCTGGCGACGATTCCGAACGACAACAAGTTCTACCAGGCCTACACGACGCGCGTGAAGACGAGCACGTGGGCGCCGACGGCGGGCAAGCAGGCGCGGCAGGCGTCTGGAGACACCGGCGGGAGCTACAAGAAGATTGCCGACGGCGAGTACGAGTACACCTTTGGCTACAAGCTGCCGGCGACGTACGACAAGACGGCGACGCATTCGATCGCGCTGTACGGCAGCCGCAACTTGAGCGAGTTCGAGTTGGGCACCAACTATGCGACCGACATTTACACTTTCGTGCCGGACGGCTCGGCGGTGAGTAAGGTGCGCAACGTCTTCGACACGGCGTCGTGCAACAAGTGCCACGACCGGCTTTCGTTCCACGGCGGCTCGCGCGTGGGCGTGCAGATCTGCACGATGTGCCACACGCCGAAGTACAGCATCGGAACGATGGGCGTGTCGAACACGAATCCGGAGACGGATCAGACGATCGACATGACGGTGATGGTGCACAAGATCCACATGGGTTCCAGCCTGCCGAGCGTTCAGGCCGGCAAGCCGTACCAGATTGTGGGGTTTGGCAACAGGGTAAGCGACTGGTCGAAGGTGGGCATGCCTTCGGGCGCGAACAACTGCCAGTGGTGCCACGAGCAGGGCAACGACAAGGCGACGCAGAGGGACGCCTGGCTCTTCAACCCGAGCCGCGACGCCTGCGGCGCCTGCCACGACAACGTGAACTTCGCCACGGGCGAGAACCACGTGAACCTGCCGCAGTTGAACGACAACCAGTGCAAGAACTGCCACATCCCGCAGGGCGAACTCGACTTCGACGCCTCCATCAAGGGCGCGCACGTGGTGGAGCAGATGTCCTCGCTGGCGCGCGGCGCGGTGGCCGCGATCGAGAAGATCGAGAACACCCAGCCGGGCGAGAAGCCGACCCTGACGATCTCACTGAAGGATCGTTCCGGAGCGGCGATGGACATCAAGGACCTGATTCCGGGCGCGGGCCGGGGCCGTCTGGCCGTCACGCTGGCGGGTCCGACGACCGACTACGGCACGGGGATCAAGGGCACGGGCACGAACGGCTACTACCAGGACAACCTGACGGCAACCAGCCTGACCGGCTCCACCGGCACATACACCTACACGTTCAGCCAGGCGATTCCGGCCGACGCGAAGGGCACCTGGACGTTCGCGGTGGAAGGCCGCACGGACGAGAAGCTTTTGGAGGGCACGCAGAAGGAACGGATCGTCGAGGTAAACATCCCCAACGACGTGAAGTACTTCTCCACAGACGGCAGCGCGATAGTCCCGCGGCGCGTCATTGTTCAGACCGCCACCTGCAACAACTGCCACTACCGGCTGGCGCTGCATGGGCAAAATCGCAACGAGATCAACAACTGCGTGATCTGCCACAATCCGGCGATGACCGACGCAGCGCGGCGCCCGGCCGCCATGGCTCCGACCGAGTCCATCAGCCTGGCGTCGATGATCCACCGCATCCACACCGGCGCCGAGCAGCCGCGCGACTTCACCGTCTACGGCTTCGGCAATCGAGCGAACAACTTCAACGACATCGAGTTCCCGCCGCCGGCCCTGGTGAGCAACTGCAACATGTGCCACTCCGGCAATTCGCAGAACGTGCCGGCCAAAGGCACGCTGCCGGTGAGCGACCCGCGCGGCTACATCACGTCGGCGGGCACGACGACGGCGGCCTGCCTCGCCTGCCACGCCAGCAAGGATGCTGCGTCGCACGCGCTGGCCAACACCACCACGCTGGGCGAGAGCTGCGCGGCCTGCCACGGCCCGAACGCAGAGTTCGCGGTCAGCAAAGTCCATGCCCGGTAGTTAGAATGAAACGAGCGGGGCAGGCCCGAAAGGGACCTGCCCCTTTTGTCAGATCGGGAGAACTCATGAGATTCCGGTTATTGCCGTTGACTGCTGCCCTCGCCCTGGCAGCGTGGACGGCCGGCGCGCGACAGGAGCAGAAGCCGCAGGAAAAGGCGGCGGAGACGAAGAGCGCGGCGCCGGCCAAGAAAGAATACGTCGGTTCCGAGACGTGCGCGGGTTGCCACGACGAGATCAGCACTAATTTTAAAAAGAACCCTCATTCGTCGCTGGAAACGAACAAGAAGCGCGGCTGGGAGACCAAAGCCTGCGAAGCGTGCCACGGGCCGGGCTCGGTGCACGCGGAGACGAACCTGGCGGACGACATCCGGAGCCCGAAGAACATGAAGGCGGCGGCGATCGACGAGATGTGCCTGAGCTGCCACAAGAACCAGGCGACGCACGTGGGGCGGCTGCAGAGCAGCCATGCGCGGAACAGCGTGGCCTGCACGTCGTGCCACAACATGCACAAGCAGGGCGCCGAATCGACGTTCGAGCAGTACCGGAAAGCTTCGGGCATCAACAAGGCTTGCGCGTCGTGCCACATGGACGTGTGGGCGGCGTTCCAGAAGCCGCACCACCACAAGCTGCCGGAAGGGGCGATGTCGTGCACGGGCTGCCACAATCCGCACGCGAGCTTCCTGGGCCGCAACATGCGGCTGACGGGCGGCCACGAGCCGGGCTGTTTCGCCTGCCACTCCGACAAGCGCGGGCCGTTCGTCTTCGAGCACGCGCCGGTGAAGAACGAGCCGTGCTCGATCTGTCACGAGCCGCACGGCTCAGTGAATCCGCGCATGCTGACCCGGGCCCAGGTATCGAACCTGTGCCTGGAGTGCCACTCCAACATTCAGTCGCCGCCGGCGGCGGCCGCCGTGGGCGGCGTACCGCCGGCCATCCACGACCTGCGCCTGCCCCGCTGGCAGAACTGCACGATCTGCCACCAGAAGGTGCACGGATCCAACGTCAACAAGGCGATGGTGAGATGAGGATGGGAGCGATGAGGATTCTACTGGCATTGGCCCTGCCGCTGGCGCTTCTGGCGCAGGGACCCGCCATTCAGAAGGAAGCGAAAGCCAAGAAGACGACCTCCGCGCACCGCCGTTCCGGCAAGCCGCGGCTGAAGCTGAAGAAGGTGCGGAGTTCGGCGCGGCTGGCCTCGCAGGCGCCGGCGGCGGAAGCCAAGCCGCAGGAGCCGGCGAAGAAGGAAGAGGCGGCGGCCGAAACCACGTCGCCGAAGACCGAAAAGACGCTGAACGGCTACATCGATCTGGGCGCCCGCTGGGTGGGGCGCGGAGGCGACTTCAACACCTACCGCAGCATGGTGAACCTGAGCCAGGGCGTGCGGCTGGTGGGCACGGATCTCTCCTACGAACCGGCGCAGAGCAAGCTGGTCGACAGCATGCGGCTGCAGATGTTCAGTTGGGGCGGCGATCCCTACAACACCGCCAAGCTGGACGTGCTGAAGCGGGGCAAGTACCGCTACACGGGCACGTATTCGAACATCGCCTACTTCAATGCCCTGCCCTCCTTCGCCGATCCGGGCATGCAGAAGGGCATTTATCTGAACCAGCGCTCGATGGACACGCGGACGCGGAACTTCGACAACGACGTGCAGTTCCTGCCCGGCGGGCGCATCGTGCCCTACATCGGGTTCTCGCGGAATTCGAGCTACGGCACGGGCGTGACGCCGCTGGTTCTGACGGGCAACGAGTTTCCGTTGCGGAACGTGACGGACTGGGGCCAGAACGAGATGCGGGGCGGCCTGCGGCTGGAGTTCAACCGCTGGCACGTAACGGTGGAGCAGGGCGGGCGGCGCTTTGAGGACAACCAGAGCGTGTATTCGACGGAAGCGCTGTCCGGGAACCGCAGCACGACCTACCTGGGCCAGTGGCTGAACCTGACGAGCGGGAACCAGCTTTACCGGATCCGCGGCGAGGGCGAGTACACCAAGGGCCTGCTGACGGCGTCGCCTTGGGACTGGCTGGACCTGTCCGGCAGTTTCATCCGCACCCGGCCGAAGACCTATTCGGAGCTGAACCAGGCCGAAATGGGCAACCTGCTGTCGCCGGACAATCCGGTGCAGTTCCTGGTGGGATCGACGGACTACTTTTTCGGCAACGCGTCGATGCCGCATGTTTCCGGCAGCTTCAGCGCCGAGGCGCGGGTGGCGAACCGGGTGCGGGTGCGGGAGACGTGGGAGACGGACCGCTACCACACGGACGGACTGGGCACGCTGCGGTCGGCGCTGATGTTCACGCCGGTTTCGAGCAGCACGACGACGCTGAACGGCGGCGAGCGGCTGGAGGTTTCGCACCACCGCCAGCAACTCGAGGCCCTGGTGGACATCCTGAAGAACTTCACCGTGCGCGGCGGCTACCGCTACGAATGGGGCGATTCGGCGATGAAGGCAAGCACGTATTCGGTGGCCGGGCCGACGGACCGGGCCGAACTGAAACGGAAGGCGGCGCTGGCCGGGTTCATGCTCCGGCCGGTGCAACGGCTGAGCCTGACGGGCGACATCGAGATCACCGACGGCGAAAAGACATACTACCGGACGGGCCTGCTGGACACGCGCCGGTACCGGTTCCAGGGCCGGGTGACGCTGCCGCTGGGCCTGTTTTTCAACGCCAACTACAGCTACTTCGAGAACAAGAACCCGAACGCGGGCATCAACTACGACTACCAGTCGCAGGCGGCGACGGCGAGCCTGCAGTGGATGCCGCAAGGCGGCAAGAACGTGAGCGTGATTGCCGACTACCAGAGGTCGTACATCAAGAGCGACATCAACTACCTGTACCCGCTGGGGCTGTTCGACGTGCGCTCCTACTATCAGGATTACGCGCACACGGGCACGCTGATGGCGGACGTGCGGCTGCCGCTTTCGAAGACGTACAGCGGGCGGCTGACCTTCGGCGGCTCGTTCGTGACCACGGACGGGACGCGGGCCACCAACTACTACCAGCCGATGGGGCGGTTGCACCTGCCGGTGACGCCGAAGCTGGAGTTCTTTTCCGAGTGGCGCTATTATGGCATGAGCCAGACCGTTTACACGTTCGAAGGCTTCCGTGCACACACGTTCATGGGCGGCGTTCGATTGTTGATGTAGACGCCTGGGACGGATTGTGGGGGGCTGGCTTCG
>DAHVTI010000021.1 GCA_027324255.1 Bryobacterales bacterium
GGTGATTTACGAGCGAGCCGCCGCGGCGGTGAGCAGATTCGAGATGCCGGACTACTCCGATCTCGATCCGATTGCGGTGTTGAAGACGTTTGAGCAGGTGTTCGACTGCGGGAAGACTTTCGCGAAGCCGAGGCTGCCGCCAGGCGGCGAGGCGACGTCGACGATGGGCTGGGGGGCGAACGAGGAATGGCTGGGGTGGTTCCGCGGGCGGGTGGCGCAGTTGAGCCGCGGGCGGGTGCGCGTGCGGCGGATCGACTGCCAGAAAGGGGAGAACGGAAGCACGTGCGGCGGACATGGCCGGCCGTGCGGGGCGGAGGAACTGGTTGCCGTGGGTCCCAACGGGCGGAAGGTGCGCTTCGACCTGGGTTATTGGAATACGTACGCGCTGAGGCTTGTCGATCAGGGCGAGTGCGCGCTGACGGAGTACTGGAGAGAGTGAGGCGGCGGGGTTGCCGGAAGGGGCCGGCGATGTAAGGTGGAAGGGCTGACTCGGCCCGGGCAGTGGACGAAGCTGGCGGCGGTGCGGCCCGTGGAGGAGAGTTCGGCGGAGCCGCTGGTGCGGAATCTGGGGGTGTACGGGGGGAGAGGGGGCACGTGAGCGTCCCGCCCGGAGTTGACGCCTTATCATGAGGGGATGTCTGGACTGGTGTTTGCGGTCGTGCAGGAGGCGGATGGCGGCTATTGCGCCGAGTGCCTCACCGAGAACATCTTCACCAAAGGGGATAGCTGGGAGCAGTTGCGTGAGAACGTGCCGCAGGCGACGAGCGCGTTCTTTTTCGACCGGCCGAGACCGGAGCGGATACGCCTGCACCTGGTTCGCGACGAGATTCTCTCCGTGGCATGAAGATCCCTCGCGACGTGTCTGGCGCTCAGCTCGCCGAGACGTTGTGCCGGCAGTGGGGATTGCCGAGGTCCATCAGTCCGGCAGCCACATCATCGTGGAGACCTCCGGACCGACCCACGAGCGGATCGCCATCCCCGGCCATCGCCCTGTGCGGATCGGAACATTCATGGCCGTCCTTCGAGCGGTCGCCCGGCATAAAGGCGTGAGCGGGACGAGATCATCGCGAGTCTGCCATTCGGGGGAAGCGGCGGTGAGGGCTGGCAGTGACGCGCGAGGAAGCGGTCCGGCCGGGCTTCCTTCGCCATGGCTACGGCGGCCAAGGGCCTGCCCCACTGTGGCTCCGGGACTCGAGGGCGGCGAGGATCTGGCCGCAGTTGAGGACCTTCTCCAGGAGATCGATGGGGGTGTAGTAGTAGTGGTTCGAGGCTTCGTAGGCGATGAGGGGTTCGTTGCGGGCTACTTCGAATTGCTGCAGAGCTAATTCGCGCTCGCGGCGGGCCAGGGCTTGCAGGCGCGAGCGGACTCGCTCGCTGAGCCGCGGGGCTTCGTCGCGGAGGAGATAGAACTCCACCTGGTTGGCTACGCTTTCGAAGTGATGGTGGCACGTGCGGGCTACGGCCAATTCCAGGCGGGCGTCCTTCGTGCGGAGTGGCAGGCTTTCCAGGATTTTGACGCCGTCGCTCCAGCGGCTCGCCAGCTTGGACATCAGGTGGCGGACCGTCTCGGCGGGGTAGGCGCCTTTCCAGGATTGATAGGCGTCGTGGGGGAAGAGGATCATGCCGGGCGGGAGGCCGGTGGGCTTGAGGCGGAGCAGGTTGGCGGGGCCGTGCTGGAGGGGCAGCACATAGATCGACACGCCGTAGGGGAAGAGTTGGAAGGCCTCGCTGAAGATGTTCCAGGCGCGGACGGCTTCGGGGGCCGCCGCGGCGCCGTAGAGGCGCGCGGCTTCGTCGAGGAGGATTGCGTTGCGGTCCGGGCGGGGCTCGAAGGCATAGGCGGAAGCGGCGCGGAGATTCGACGAGGGGTAGCCGCCGCAGGTCCAGGAGGCCATGACGCCGGTGATGCCTTCGCGGGCGAGGTTTTCGCAGTGATCGAGAACCAGCGGCAGGACGGGGATGTAGGGGACGGCGGAGATCTCCCAGGTGTTGTTGAACTGGGTTTTGGCGATGGCGCCGAGGCCGCGTTCGCGGGCGAGCTTCCAGTTGCGGCGGGCGCGCGGGCCGGGGCCGGCGACGGACATGGAGTATTCGCCGACGGAGGTGTTGACGCCGCCGCGGGAGACGGGCTGGGACCACTCGCTGACACTGACTATGGACGTGTCCGTAGGGAGTTTGGGGATGAGGGCGGCGGCGAGGGGCGTGCCCCAGCCCCAGTCGTAGGACATGATTTGCGCCGTGCGGCTGTGCTCGCGGATGCCGTCGCGCAGGGTTTGGATGAGTTCGGCGATGGTCTCGGCGCCGGTTCGCTTTGAGCAGCGCGGGCAATCCCTGGCGACGGGATCGCGGTTGCCCCACGCGCCGCCGTGGGAGAAGCAGTTGGTGTGGTTCTCCGACATGGTGATGGTGAGGATGCCGCCGAGGCCGGGGACCTGGCGGAAGACGTGACTGATGCTTTCGCGGAGCCAGGCGCGGACCTCGGGGGTGGAGGTGCACATGGCGTAGACGTCCTTGTCGCGGGTGCCGCGGAGGCCGGGGCGGTTCGTGAAGAAATCAGCCGGCATGGCGCGCGGCTCGTTGAGGTAGAGATAGACGCTGACGCCGTGGCGGGCGGCGCGGCCGACGAGCGTGCGGAGGTTGCGGAGGCGGGTCTCCCAGCCGTGGCCGAACTCGGGGAACCGGGGCGAGGGCGCGAGGGTGTTGAGGACGCCCTGGATCCAGACGCCGTTCATGCCGCAGGCGGCGGCGCGCTGGAGATAGCCGTCGGGGAGGCCGGCGGCGTCGCCTTCCATGAGGGGGTCGCCGTAGAGGGCGAAGTAGGAGTAGAGAAAGCGGGGAGACCAGCCCTCCTTCCCGGATGCCTTTTCGGCGGGCCGTGCGGGGGCGGGCGTGGAGAGTTCGGGGACGAAGGCGAAGCGGGGGCGGCCGAGGTCTTTCAGGCCACCGGGCAGGGCGCGGGCGAGGGCGCCGCGGATGGCATTGGCCTGCTTCCGTTCAGAGGGTGCCGGGGTGGTGTAGCGGAGTTCCTCGCAGGCGGGCTTGGCGAGGCCGAGCTTGTGGTCGAGGAAGTCGTCTTCCTTGAGGGTGAAGGCGAAGCGGCGGGCGTCCCAGCCGAGCAACTGGATGATCTGCGCTTCGGGCAGGAGATGCCAGTTCTGGCGGATGACGGTGATGTAGATGCGGCGGAGATAGTCTTCGCCGAGGGGGCGCTTGGGGGGGAGGCCCATTTCATTTGCGAGCGTCTGGAGATCCGCGGGGCGGGCGTGGACGACAGCGGCCATGCGGTTGAGGTTGGCGAGGTCCCAGTTGCGCCAGACGAACTGGTAGAGGCGGTTGGGGAAGTGGGGCTCGACGAGGGGGTGGGGAGGAGGGGCGGCGGCGGCGTCCCACGGGAGGAGGAAGGCTGGGGGAGCGGTCTTGAGGAACGCACGGCGCTGCATGAACCCTACTCTATCCTGCGCGGCCGGGACGGGATATCAGCGCACGCCGCGGCGTCTTCTCGAGATCGACGCGGATGAACTGGAACGGCTTGTCGCCGACGTTTTGCGGGAGGTGGCTGCCGGCGGAGGGCCAAGTCGCGCCGCCCGCCTTGGCGGGCATGTCCTGGGACTTGCCGCTGCGGTGATTGGCAGGTCCTTCATCAGCCCTTTACCGCAACACGGAATCTTCGACCCGGACCGCCGGCCGGCGCGGCCCCGGGTCCTGGCATTTGCCAGGAGAAAGCCAGGTTAGAGGAATGTATACCCGAATCGAAAGCTTGCAATGGCAAAGTCCGGGCGATCCGGTGGGAGTGGGGACGGAATGCGGCCGCAGGGGTGGGAGCAATCCGGCTGGAGGCCACCGCGTTTGCGGCGCTGCAGGCGGGCTACTTGTTTCCGGAGAGGAGGCCGCCGAGGAGGCTCATGCCGGTGGACATGAGGTCGCCGCCCTGCGGCAACTGGCCGCCGGGGGTGAGCTGGTCGACGATGCCGGGCAGGAGCTCGGCGAGCTTGGAGCCGGCGGCGTTGGAGTCGAGGCCGGCTTTGGCGGCGAAGGACTGGATAGCGCCGCTGCCGAGCACCTGGAGAATCTGTGCGGGCGAGACGGGGAGGTTGGAGCCGGTGCCGATCCAGGAAGCGGCGATGTCGCCGAGGCCTTGCTGCTGGAAGGATTGGGCGAGACCGGCGATGCCGCCGGGCTGGCTGTTGAGCAACTCCAGGACGGAGCAGACGAGGCCCTGCGAGCCCGTTTTGCCGGCGGCGGCGCCGGCGAGGTCGGAAAGAACGTCGTCGAACATTTGCATCACTCCCTTCATAGTGCCAGGATCGCGGGCGGCTAGAGCGGGGGCAGGCCGAGGAGGCGGGCGGCGTTGTCGTGGTAGAGCTTGCGGAGGATGTCATCGGGCAGGCCGATGCCGTAGATGCGCCAGCGGCCCTGGGGCGGGATTTCGGCGGGGGAGTAGTCGAAGTACTCGTCGAGGGTTTCCAGAAAGCGGAAGTAGCACTGGTACATGGCAGGGGTAAGGTCCTGCTGGGGGACGGAACTGCCGTTGGGGGTGGCGTCGGTGCCGAAGAGGATGCGGTCAGGGAATTCGTCGAAGAACCGGCGGGCGCGGCGGGGCTGGCGGCCGAGCTCGCCGATGCGGGCGCCGATTTCGACCAGCATGTTGGGGTAGCGGCGAAGCCAGGCGGTGACGTCGTCGAGGTTTTCGGGGTGGTTGGCGACGTGGAGACAGACGAAGGTGGTTTTGGGGTGGCGTTCGATGACGCGGTTGCGGGCGGCGAGGAGTTCGGGCTTGGAGGGGAAGTCGCGGCCGTAGAAGGACCAGTCGGGGTGGTTGCCGAGCTCGTCCCAGCGTTCGTTGAAGCGGTCGATGGGGGTGAAGAAGGCGTCGGGGTCTGAGGTGTGGATGAAGACGGGGAGGTTGAGTTTGCCGGCGGCGTCCCACATGGGGTCGAAGCGGGGATCGTCGAGCCTGACGAGGGGGCCGGTTTTGCCTTGTTCGCGAACGGTGAGGCCGAGGTTCTTGAGGACCTTGAGGCCGACGGCGCCGGCTTGTTTGGCGCGGGCGAGGTCTGCGGCCTGCCAGGCGGGGTAGTTGGGTTCGCGGAGGCGGTTCCAGTCGGGCTGGACGCAGCTCAGGAAGCGGCCGGGGCGCTTGCGATCGAGGCCGTCGATGTTGCGGGCGAGGGCGTCGCCGTAGCCTCCGGTGAGGTTCAGCAGGAGGGAGAGGTTGAGCTGGTCCATCCAGGAGACGATTTGGGGGAGGTCCACCGGGGCGGGCTTGCCGGCGGCGGGGCGGGCGCGGAGGACGCCGCCGACGTGGGTGTGGACGTCGATGACAGGGAACTTGGCGCGGGCGATTTTGGTCTCGGGGACGACGAGCATGCTCTTGGGGCGGAAGTCGGAAAGCGGGAGTTGCTGCTTTGCCGGCTGCGGTGGCTGCTGGGCCGGGAGGGCGGCGGAGAGGGGGAGGACGGTAGAGGCTTTGAGGAGGGTGCGGCGAGTGGTGTTGGGCATGACGATTGTCTTCGGTGTTCTAGCTGCGGACTGACGGCTTAGGAGGCGTAAGGAAATAACATTTACAACTAGTCAATTGTTCGGAAGTATCGCGTAGTTCCATTCACCATGGAATTTGTCAGGCCTCAGATTGACCTGGGCAAATTCTTGATCCGTGATCTTGCGGCCGACCGGGTACTTGCGGTGATCCAGGCGGCAAGTCACTTTCAGACCCTTGGCCGTTGTCGTCCCGGCGATCAGCCGCACCACCGTCTCGTAATCGCGCAGCGGCTCACCGCGCCAGTTGGACGAGATGAAGGAAAACAACCGGTGCTCCACCTTGTTCCATTTGCTCGTGCCCGGTGGGAAATGGCAGACCGCCAGGGTCAGCCCCGTCTGGTCGGCCAGGCGTTGCAGTTCCCATTTCCACAGCCGCAGACGCCAGCCGTTGCTGCCACCGCCATCGGCGGTGATCAGCAACCGCCGCGCACTCAGATAGAGGCGGCGGCCCTCGGCACGCCACCAGCCGCGGATCGAAGCCACCGCGAACGCGCCCGTGTCGTGGTCCGTGCCCACGTTGACGAAACCGGCATTGCGCCCCAGGTCGTAGATCCCGTAGGGGTAGGCGCGGGGCACCTCGGGACTGGGAAAATCATGCCCCTGGACCTTCTCCGCCGTCCCCGTTTCGCGCCACTGGCGGCCCTGGTTCTGGTAGTTGCCGATCAATTCCTTCTTCTTCGTATCCACGGAAATGACGGGCTCGCCTGCCCGCAAAGCGCCTTTGACGGCGCGGTTGATATGCCGGAACTGCGCGTCGCGATCGGGATGATCGTCCCCCTCCTCGGCCTTCCGGTTGCCTTGCAGGCTGTAGCCACCCTCGCGTAGGAGTTGGGTAACCTTGGTGTGGCTGACCGGGTGCTGCCGGGCCGTCAGTTCCGCCGCTAGCGTGCGGGCGCTCTTGCACGTCCAGCGCAGGGGCGACTGTGGGTCGCCACGCGCCGTAGGCTCGACCATGCCGTCCAAGGCGGGAGCCAAGCCCGGATCGTTGGTCGTCAAGGCGTGTCGTCCGCCGCCCTCGTGGCGAATTCGGCCCGGGGCTAGCGGCGGGGCCTGCAATTCCTCAACCCCTTTGGTCAATGTGACACGCGACAGGCCACAGGCGCGGCTCACCCGCGAAATACCCCCATACCCGAGTTCCACTGCTTTGCTAGCGGCTACCAAGCGACGGGCATGTTCGTCTAGATGCGGCCACATGCCAGCGAAGTACTGGGTGAGTTGGGCGTCAGTGTCCACACTAACTTAATAACACGTCTGGGCGGTAAATGTAAATGTTATTAATTTACGAAGCCTTATCCCCGCGCCATTCAATTTTCGCGCAGGACAGATACCAGGTGCGGCCGTTGTCGTTGTTGCCCTGGTAGAAGAGGTGCGTCTGGCCGTCGTTGTCCTGGAAGATGCCGGGGTGGCCGGACTCGGAGGAGTTCCAGGAGCCGGCGGGGCCGTTGGGGAGGAGTGGTTCGGGGGAGAGGCGTTCCCACTTCACACCGTCGCGGCTGCGGGCGCAGCCGATTTGCTGGGGGGTGTTATTGTAGCCGCCGGCGTAGAACATATAGAGGGCGCCGTTGCGGACGAGGACGGAGGGGGCTTCGATGCAGTCGCGTTCCCAGGGGAGTTCGGGTTGGAGGAGGGGTGCATCGGCGAGCATCTTCCAGGCGGAGCGGGAGAAGCCGGCGGACTTTTCGGCGACGGCGCCGGTGAGGAGTTGGACCTTCATGGCGGGGTCGCGGGAGGCGGCGTAGAGGAACCAGCGGCCGTTGAACTCGACGATGTCGGCGTCGATGGTGCGGCCGGCGTTCCAGGCGCCGGTGGGGCGGAAGACGGGGTTGGAGGGATCGCGAGTGAAGCGGAGGCCGTCGTCGGAGACGGCGTGGCAGATGGCATCCAAGCGGCCGTTGCCGTAGGTCTGGTAGAAGAGGTGGACCTGGCCGGCGATGAGTTTGGCGCAGGGGGCGGCGAGGCCCTTTTTTTCGCAGTCCTGGGCGGGGAGGACTTCGTCGATTTTGCGCCAGGCGGTGAGGTTCGTGCTCTCGGCGATGCCGACGGCCCAGTCGAGGAGGCGGCCTGCGTCGTCGCGCGTGGGCATGGAGTAGTAGAGGAGGCAGCGGCCGCGGAAGCGGATGGCGGAGGGGTCTTTGGAGTAAGGGCGGCCGAGGCGCGATGAGTCGGCCCAATGCATGGGTGGGGCGGCGGCGGGCGCGAGCGCACCGACAGCGGCGGCGTTGAAGTGGCGCCGGAGCATGAGAGAACCTCCGGAGATGAGTGTATCGCGGCGATGGATGAGGCGTGCGGCGGCGATATGCTGATCGCAGTGGCTTCCGTACGAAGAAGAGTACGAAGAAGAGTGTTGCTGGCGGGATGGGCGGCGGCGGTGTGCGCGTGGGGATGGCAAGGGGAGGACGAGGGGCTGTGGCGGGAGTTCGTGGAGTGGTACCGGGGGCGGCCGGTGGAGGATTCGAATCCGCGGGCGTCGTATGTGGAGGAGTTGAGGCGGAAAGGGGTGGGGGCGGAGGAGGCGGAGAGGCGGGGGCGGGTGCTGGAGAGGCTGGTGCGGGAGAGGCGGGAGGAGTTGCTGCCGCACTTTTTCGACCGGACGTACCGGAGCGGGGAGGCGCGGTTTAATGCGCAGCCGAATGGGTGGGTGGTGGAAAACGTGAAGGGGTTGAAGCCGGGGCGGGCTCTGGACGTGGATATGGGGCAGGGGCGGAATGCCGTCTACCTGGCACGGGCCGGGTGGGCGGTGACGGGGTTCGATTATTCGAAAGAAGGCGTGGCGGCGGCGGTGCGGGCGGCCCAGGCGGCGGGGGTGAGGCTCAGGGCGGTTGTAGCGCGGCACGAAGAGTTCGACTACGGCTTGGCGCGGTGGGACCTGATCGTGATGACCTACGCCTGGGTGCCGGTGCGGGGGGCGCTGATCGGGAAGATCGTCGCC